>NZ_AP025734.1 GCF_023734775.1 Nostoc cf. commune SO-36
AGAGCCTCACTATCATGCGCCCGTTTTTCATCGGCTTTGGACACGGGAATAATTAAAGGATAAGGAATAGAAGCTTGTCCCTCTGAACTATAACCAGGACTGGTAATTACGCACTTGCCTTGAGGAAATTTCAAAATTTCGTCAGCACTGATTACAGGCATTTTTTGTAAATTCTCACTCCAGCTAATTGAACGGCTCATTTGTCCGCCAAGCGATCGCCCCGTGGTACGATTTTTAATCAGCACTTCCTTCTCACCGTAACGCTTTGAGTAATCCTCAGCCGTTTTGTAGTTACCAGGATTAAACAAAACATGCGTACTACAAGCTGATGCGATCGCACTTCCCATTTTATCCCCATAAATATCGTAAAGTTGCTCTAAACTTTGAATACCCAGAATAAAGCAGGCACCATTAGAGCGATATTCATTAATCCACTGAGGTAAGCGGTCTAGCTTAATTGATGGTAATTCATCCAAAGAAATAATCAACGGGTCTTTGCGGGGACGGCTCAAATTACCAACAATCATCAAGTGCATTGCAGCTGCCAGCAGAGGCCCAACCACACTGCGACGTTCATCATCTAGCTTGAACACCACCATTTCTCTACCTTCAAGCTTAGTGGGAATATCCGATTTCCCCATAAATGCCCTCAGCAAATCAGCTTGGATGAAAGATGAGAAAGTACCTGCGGCTGTGGTCAAAATCCCCGAAATAGTCTTCTCTGCATCCTTAGCACTCAAAAATTGAATAAATGAAGTCGCCACCCATTCATCTAACCTTTTTGACTGTACTGCATGGTCAAGACGTTGCACCAATTTTGGCAACCGCAGCACAGCATACAGCATTGCCATATCTGGGTAAGGAGAACCCTTGACTAACTGTAAAAGTGCTTTAGCTAACAAGTCTCCAGCTTTCGCAAAGAACTCATCACTTTTACCACCACTGGAAGCATTGCGGTTAATCACTTGTCCAATTTCCCCTGCCATTACCCCATCCCGTGCATCACGCATATAATCTAAAGGATTGATCACACCGCTAAAGGGTTCACCGGGGGCAAATACTCGCACTTTATAGCCATAACGGGCAGCTAGAGGTGCATGGAGTCGTAGTTGGTCGCCTTTCTTGTCGTAGAGTAAAATGGGGAAACCCTGCTGCATCGCACTTTCTAACATCCGGTCTATGGTAGAGTAGGTTTTACCAGACCCAGGCGCACCTATTACCAGTGTTCCCCTTTCGGCATTGGGAAACCAAACTGTAGGTGCAGCACCAAGCATAGTTTGTATGTTAGCCAGCAACCCCCGCCACTTGCCTTTTACCCAATAGCGAGGAGTACCAGACCACAGGGTAACTTTATTGTGTTTATGCTCCTTGATTTGCTTGAGTGCTAGGTTAGTTGCTGCTACTTTCTCGCTGATACCGGAGACTTTACCAGTGGTGATTTTTCCCTTACCAGTACCACTGATTTGCAACAACAGTAAAACGAAGACCATTCCACCTACCATCATCCAACCTTGGGGATTGTTATACTGTTGAAACAACTTGCCAAAGTCAATACTAGCCAGAGGTGCTTGAAAAAATGAGACTTCAATTAATGTCAAGTTAGCAGTGATCTGGTTGTGTGGTAGATTTTTCTGGTAAATGTTCATAGCCGTTAAGTATGGATTTAACAGAAATTTTAGCTGCTAAGTTAAAACTAGGTAATTGACCTTATGGACATTTTTTAGAGAGGTAATAGAAGCTTTTTAAATATTTTTTCCGCCTGAGTTTTTCATAAATAAATTAAGGGACTTTAGACCCTTTTCGCAGAGGGCAAAAATTATATTTTATTCCTTCTGCCCTCTGCCTTTCTTCGGTAAGCAAAATAGGTAAAACATATTATAGTAAACAATATATTACATTCTATCTAAGGGTATATGACTTCACCTCAAAACCAAATTTATTTACTTCCAGACTTAAAGTGGCCAGCTTCAGTTACATTCCGTCAGAATATATATACGATTGTAAACAAACTGAGAGAAGAATCAATTATTGTTGACTTCTCTAATGTAAATAAAGCATATCCAAATGGAATAGTTCCTATTATTTCAGAAATAAATCGTTATAAGCAACAGGGAATTAAATTTATAGCTATCCCTCCGACTGATGAGAAACTCCAGTCCGTATTTTTGAAAATGGGTTGGCTTCACTATATTGATACCGAATCATATTCTTTACCTTCTAATTATGATAGTGCTACGAGCATACCTTTACAAAAATTTTCATCTTTTGAGGAGTTAAATAATATTGTTAACAAAACATTGAATATTTGCTTACAGCAGCTTTCATTTTCGCAAGGAGTATTTAATGGTTTTGAATGGGTATTAAATGAAATCTTAGACAACGTTATAACTCATTCCAATTCTGACTGTGGATGGCTTCAGCTTGTAACCTATCCAGACAGCCACAAGTTAGCATGGGTTATTTGTGACTCTGGAATTGGTATTCCTAATACCATAAAAAAAGTTAGAAAATTTGATAAAGATAAACAAGCCATAGAGATGGCTATTATTAAAGGAGTTACTAGCAGACCTGGACAGAATATGGGACATGGACTTGCTGGAGCTATTGATATCACTAGGGCAAGTATTGAAAGTTCCTTTGCAATTACATCAGGAGAAGGTCGTATAACTCTAATTAAAGATAACATTCAAAGTGAGGCACATTGGCCACCTTTAAATGGAACTTGTGTAGAAATGCAAATTGATACTAGTATGTCAATTAACTTTGCTAATACTTTGTTGGGAGATGATCCTGGTGCTGGTGGTTATATAGAAAATAGATTTGAAGATGATGAAGGAGATGTAAAATTCAATCTTCAAGATTATGCTTCTAATTTCGGTAACAGGTTTACAGGTGAAAGCATCAGGAGACTCGTTAGTAATCTACTCAAACAATATCCAGATAAATCAATAAAAATAATAATGAATAACATAAGAATAATATCGTCATCTTTTGCTGATGAACTATTTGGAAAACTGGCAGTTGAATTGGGAAGAAATAAGTTTATTAAAATAATAAAGCTTGAAGGTGCTAATGATATTTGTCAGGCTATTATAAATAGCTCTATTGAACAAAGATTAGAACAAACAGCTCAGGCAAACTCAATAACTAAGTTTTGAGGCTAACGCCTCATGCGTTGGGCAATCATATTTATGTAGTCCAATGGTTAAATCTAGGGTTTCAAACAACTCTAATCGCTCCAATCAATCTACTGCCAAAACTGCTGCTTCTAATCCCAAAGCTAATACCAAAGCTCAAGCAGCCAAATCCAAAGCTCCTAACACTCAATTGTCAGACCTTGATATTGACGATATTGACCCAGAACTTCTCAGTGACAGTTATAACCAAGTTAGACGACCGTTACTGCCTTACGGCATTGTCGTTAATGACAAACCCGCCGGACTTATGATTCCAGAAGACCAGCTAGAAAAGGCTGGCTGGCTTGATATGCCAATTGAGGACGACCTAACTATTGTCACCCTAACTGAAGATGTTACTGGACTCTTAATTACTCAAGCACGGTTACTAGTTTTAGCTTTTGTACCAGAATATATCCGTTATAAATCAGATGTTGAAGACTTGGGTGGTTCTTTTGTTGGGCTTTATGATGAATACAAACATAACCTTGACAAGAAAACAATGGATGTGTGTTCAGAACATGCACTGATGTTTCTGGATGAGGATAATCAACCCCTGCATACTACTCCTGTCGTTGTCCGCTTTAAGAATGTAGCTCTCTGGAGTTTTAAGTCAGTGCGTGAGGAGTTTTACCGTTCTTTGGAGAAAACCTTTGCTGACTATTTCCAAGTGCCATTTAGCGGTAAAAGCGATAGGTGGCGTAGCTTAGGTGTACTGGAAGTCGAGTTCAAAGCTGTCAAAGAGGGCGAAGGTAAGAATAAACACGACTGTTGTAAGACTGTAGCTTATACCAAACCCACCGTTGAAAATCTGTCTCAATTTTATTTGGGTCAGCCCACAGCTAAAGCCCTAATTTGGAAACAACATGATGCGATCGCTGGTTTTACTGAACCTCAATCCCTACCTGCTTTACCGGGAGAATCGGTATCTGTAGACGTGGAAGTATTGCCACCAAACAAGAATAGGAACAAAACTCAAAGCGATCGTAAATCCAAACCAGCGACCAAGCCACCTCGCAAAATTCAACTTATTGACGATGACGACTTCCTCGATGAAACCGATGATTTGGAAGCTGAGTTAGACGATGGTGATTTTGAGGAGGAAGACGATGAACTGGATGATGAGGAATAGTCCAATGCAACTATAGCGTCAATGAGAGTATGTCACATGAAAATACCCTGCCGTAGCTAAGAAGACTATGGCAGAGTTTTCTTCTAGATTTCAAGTTATCAACTTTGAGAGTTTTTACTATTAGTGAAAAGCTGACTATCAGCAAGTTGATAGCCAGTGCCATTGAAACAAAAATTCAATTGGCGTAGCTGCTCTTGCTCGGTTTGCAGTACCTTAATGCACGGTAATGCCTGACCTCGATTCTCTCCCACTGACAACAAATGTTTACCTGGTGGTAGATTGGGATTCAAGTAACTCAAGAATACCTGAGTAATTGGTTTGTCCTTTCTGAGCCAGTAACCAGTATACAAGCAACCCAAAGCACCACAGACATCAGGCGTGTTCAAGTTGAAAACTGCGAACCTGCCGTCTTTCCCTTCCACACTCCAAGCCAGTATATTTTTAGCAGATGCTTTGGCATTCAACTCTGTATTTTCTACAATCACCTGTTCAACTACACGATCGCGCACAACATTAGCAGCTTTGTTCCAAGTAACCGTTGCCGCATTTAAGCTACAGCCCCCTAAACTAATGAGAACCGACAGCAACAAAAAGATGCTGAAACCAATACGAAACCAATGAATCCAGTAGCGTACCCTCATAGAAGGTGCTGGTAATTCATACGCAGTTGTCTTCAGTGGTTGAGACTGAGTAGGAGAAAAGGAGGAAGAATAAACTCCCTTTCCTTCCTCTGCTTGCCCAAAGTGTATTTTGGAACGCAGATCAGTATCAAATATTTCTTTTATCTCATGGGGTGAAGTAATAGAAGTTTTAGATAAATCTGTCATACTCTACTTCTTGTTTTCAGTATTTTTAGTAGTGCTGATGTAGCTAGAATTTACATTGGGAGAACAGGTCAGCGTTCGATTATCGCTATTACCATTGCGATAACTAGCTAAAGCGGTTTTGCCGTAATCTTTGAGACTGAGGCGACCTAGGGCATCTGAGCCATTTCCATCAACTTTGCTGTAATCACCACCAAAGTGCTTTTGAGCCACTCGTTCAATTAGGCGTTCGCCCGTAAATGGCTCTCCTGTAACCGGATCGATTTGCTGTTGTGTCACTTGAATTTTGTTAGCCATATCAGCCATAAATGCCCTATCTTGGTCAGCTGGAGGAAAAAACTCAAATAGTTCAGCCTCTGTTGGTTGATGCCCTTGCTGTACTTGACTCAGGAACTCTTGACCTCCAGGCTTGGCAGCAATTAACTGCACTGCATAGGGGTTATAACTCATGAACTGGTAGCGACCGAGAGCGCGACCACAATTTAAACCCCCATCCGCACAGGTATGTATGCCAACTGCTTTGTAATCTCCGCTACCAGCGCTCTCAATTTCCGAAATTGCATTTCCCAGCGATCGCAAATCAATACCAGAGAATGATTGACCTGTTATCGACTGACTACCATTACTAAACGTGCATGGATTAATCTTCTCTCTTACTCCAGTACGGTTGGTAGTGCTAGCTTTAGGCTCTCTCGTAGCTCCAGTTGGTAAAGACGCGGTATTTGTCCTTTGTTCATTCAAATTGCCTACAAACATCAAGGCATTAACCTTATAGCTGAAAAAAGGAACAGGCCCGATAAAGTAAGGTGTACAACCCATTCGCCAAGCACAGAACCGAAAGAACAAAGCCGTATCTACCGTATCAGTAGTTTCATCCGGCTCCATTACCACCACCTTAAAAGCTTTACCAAACGGTAGCCTTCCTGTTGGTTCCCGACCATTATTCACTGCTTTCAGGATACCCTGTCCGCCCTCGACTTCTTGGTATTTACCGGAAATCCACTGCTTACCTTCTAACTTACCGCGATCGCTACGACCTGCATTTTCCAAATCATCCAATTCTAAATAAGCGCAGTCTTTTTCAGTACAAGGCACAGAAAATCCTTGCACGTCTGAACCAGAAATCGTATTGTTACGACGGTTTTCTGTTGGCCCATAAACTACATCAAGCCGCATTACCAAGTTACCAATTTCAGTGATTGGATTAGGCATTGATCCTAAAGGTACTTGTCCCAAACCAGGAATATCCGAAACATTGCTATTCATCCAACCTGTAAATTGTTGTAGCTGTACTGCATCTAAGTTAGGAATTGAAGAAATAGAAAACTCTGACAAGTCGATTTCTCCCAGCTTCATTTGCCCAACTTCATACTGTGTTAGTACCTGAGCGAGTGTTAAATTAGATGCGGTAATTCCCTGAGATTTTAGTAAGGTTGCAATAGGTGTAATATTGTTTACTTGTGTCTTAGCTAGTTCTGGAACAACCTGAGCTAAATGGCTCAACGTCTGCTCCCCAATCAGGGGAAATTCACTCAAGGCAATTTTGTTTAAATCTATACTGTTAATGTCTGTGTTCGCCTCTGGTTGTGTGCGGAGAGCGATCGCCTGCAAAGAAAACTCCTCTGCCTGCAATGCTTCACTGATATCTCCTAACTTCAAATATTGGTCAGGAGTCATACCCACGTTCCAAGTGCGACTCAGGTCATAACCCAGTGTTTGAGTGTAGGGACTGCCATCAATTGCACCAGATTGACTGATACCTGGTAGTTGGGCCAGAGAAATGCGGCTCCAGTCTGGGAGCAAAACTTTAGTAGCAGGTAGTTGAGACTGAGGATTTGCAACTTCTACAATTCGAGTCGGTAAATTGCCATCACCAAATGTGTTGATTGTAGCTTGTGCGACGATGCTATAAATAATACAAGTTATGACAACCAGAAGAGATATCCAGGCTTTTGGTATCTTCATAATTTCAGGTTTAAAAATGACAGCAGCTACACCCCACTAAGTAAAGTGATTTATTGAATAAAAACCCGGCGTTGCTGAATGAAGGAATGAAAATTAAAAATTAAAAATTTAATCTCTCAAACTCTTACTCTCTGCGCCTCTGCGTGAGACAAAAATCATCCCACTGATCAGCAATGCCAAAAACCCAATCAATTGTTGCTTATGGGGTATAGAAAGAGAGTGAAAATATGACTTATAACTCTAGCTCCTCTTCTGCTGACTGTTGACTTTTCTTAGACTTGTAACCGGAGCCAGAGCCATATCCTGGTAATTGAGGATTAGGATTGGCAGCCGATTCAGTGTAAGGTGTATCCCCAAGATTGATTTCAAAAATATTCTCTTGATAACCATCCCTAAATTGGTCTGCTTGCAAGGGATTACTACTATTTCCAGAACTTGATTGCTCAACACCGTAACCTTCAGATTGATAGCCACTGCCAGACTGATAATTACTACTGTCGTCAGTATCAAGATTTTGGTTAATTGTGGATTCGTTATTCATTGACATTACCTGAAAAAGCTGTATTAATGCCAGCATAAAAAGATTTATCTAATATCAGCCTTAACCTATTGGACATTAATTTTTTAGCCGATTGGCTATTTTTGGTGATGCGCTCATATCGAGATGACAAATGGAGCAAATGAATTTAATTTCACCAGAAATAATGGCAGAAATCAGTGATGTTAATAGTACCAAACTGCCAGACAACACCCTGAAAATGCTGCAAATTCTGGCAAGTTTAAATACACCAAAAGAATTATTAGCAAGTCTTTTAGAAATAGCTGAATTTTCCCTACACCATGTTCGCTACCTTGCAGGGCCATTGGTAATTCATCGCAGTCCTTGGAGTGATACGATTCCCCAATGGCTGAAGTTTGCTTGTATTCAGGATCGATTGGAACTTATCTTCACTGAATACGAACAGGATCGGGTTGGTGTTTCCAGCACAGCCACAGAAGTTCTTACCTACATGATGCCTGCAACTTACGAAGCACCTCTGCATAGGGACTACGCTGACCTTTCTCTTTGGGTAGGTAATGAAGTTTTAACCAAACACGAGAAATTACCAAAGGGTTGCAAGAGTTTTTATGAATTTATAGATGATGGTGCTACGAGCAACGCCAGCAATAATCGCATCGTTCATTTTAATCAGGTAAAAAATGAGTTCAACTATCTTAGCAGGTCAATTCGACGCAGCATAGTTAAACACGCAGCACAAGAGGGATGGGGTAAGCGTCATGTCAATACCAAGTCTAACTTAGACTCCACTGAAAACACTCCAACTCCTAAACCTTCATCAAATTCAACTGTGCAAATTAGCTTATTCTAAATTTTCAACAAATCCTCAGTTTATTCAAATTTTTATCTGAGGATTTATTCTGTTAAATGGAAGCGATCGCTTCTTTAGTTATGAACATAAATTCTTAAGTTAATCATTATGAATACTCAAGCAATTCAAGAATTTTTAAATCACATCATCATTGGAATTACAGCCCTATATACCATTGTGATGGTCGTTGACTTCGTTGTGGGAATAGTCCATCTGTGGCAGAAATTTACACTCACTATCGAATACCATACCAACAACGCAACATCTGAACAATCACACCTTGAATCTATTGATATTAAAAAATCTCTCAAATTGGAAAATCAAAATAAATCAACTAACCATATTCCATCAAAACCAGAACCTCAACCAGACAACTTTGTTAGCATTCATGTAGACAAAATTGATTTACGGACAGCCAGAAAAATTGCCACTGCCATAAAAAAAGCTTCAAAATCCAATCCTGACTTAATTATCAAACAAAAAGTTAACAATAAATGTGTTCCTTTAGCCTGGTTGCAAGCACAGATTAAGCATCGTTTAGAAATGGCACCAGAAATCGTCACACCCATTATTAGAGAATTGGCTCATACTGCTTTTACATCTGCTCAAGAGAATATTCAGCATTCTAACATTGCAAAAACAGGTAAACGTAAAGTCAGTTAATCATATAAAGAAAAGAGAGGAATATCGATAGTATTACCTCTCTTTAATAGTTTCAGGACTTACGCCAAAATCGCCAAAAAGCTTAATTTATCCAACCGCCAAGAACGCCTTCTCTACGAGACACTACGTGTAGCTTGCTTCCTCGTAGAAAAGAATTTGTAGAATATGCGTAAGTCCTAAGTTTTTCAAATCTTTGTATAAAACTAAATATTTTGAAGTTGGTACATATACAAGCTATCGCTTCTAGGTGAGAAATTAAAATTTAATTCATTATGGCTACAAACTTAATAAATACAAATAATATTAGTGTTTCTACCCCACAATATACTCTTGTTTCCAATGTTTCAACTCTTAATTCTGCTCTCCAACCTCTGTTTCAGGCAGAAGTTTTAGCCATAGATTGTGAAACAACAGGACTTGACCCTCTAACTGATTCTATTAGACTGATTCAAATAGCTGCACCAAACCATCCAGTAGTGCTGATTGATTTACCGGCTATTCCCAAAAGCGATCGCCAACTGCTCAAAAAACTGCTTTGTAATTCTGCTGTCAAAATTGCACATAATGCCAAGTTCGACTGGCAATTTCTCACACTCGCAGGACTTAAACCCTCTGGTCAATTCTTTGATACCCAACTTGCTTATAAAGTTCTAACCGCAGGATTAAAAACAAGCTCATCCTTACAAAATATAGCTAAAAAGCTACTACATCTTCAACTAGATAAAACTCAACAAATCAGCGATTGGTGTAAACCTCTTACTAAGGTTCAATTGCAATATGCTGCCGTAGATGCTGCCATATTACTTGACATTTACCCAATTCTCCTCAAGAAGTTAAAGCAGGCAAAATTACTCAAAATTGCCCAACTGGAATTTCAGTGTATGCCTGTTGTCGCTCAAATGGAACTTAATGGGATGCTATTTGACTTGTCTCGATGGCAGATACTGGGTGCAAAACTAGAAGCTGAAAAAACAGATGCTTTAAGCCAACTCAAGCAACTCCGTGTTGCTAGCTCCCAGATGTCATTGCTGCCAGAACTGACAGATACAGTAAACCCGAATTCACCTCAGCAAGTTTTGGCTGCTCTCCAAGCTATTGGCATCCAAATAAACTCAACTAATCAAAGTAAATTAGTTTCTTTAGCTGCACAGTATCCCATAATTCAAGCATTGCTAGATTACCGCCGTCTATCCAAAATTATCGGCACTTTTACTGATAAACTACCCCAGCATATCCACCCCAAAACTGGGAGAATTCATCCCAACTATTATCAATTAGGGGCAAAATCCGGTAGATTTTCTTGCCGCAAACCACCTCTACAAAATATTCCCCGTGATGAAGCAGCTCGTAGCTGCTTTATTGCTGCCCCTGGCTATAAAATTATCAAAGCCGATTACTCCCAAATAGAACTACGAATTATGGCTCGGCTTAGTGGTGATACAAAGATGTGCCAAGTCTATCGCCAGGGGGCTGACTTACATCGATTAACAGCATCTCTAGTAACTGGAAAATATATCAATGAAGTGACCGAGGAAGACCGCAGACTAGCAAAAGCAATAAACTTTGGATTGATTTTCGGTATGGGCGCTGCCAAACTCCAAATTTATGCCCAAGTAAAATATGGAGTAGGAATGACATTAGAACAAGCAAAAGCTTTCTCTAAACGATTCTTTGAAGCTTATCCTGGAATAGCTAGGTGGCATGAAAACATCAAACGTAAATACATCCAAGGCATTAAGGAAAGTCGTACACTAGCAAATAGACGACGGAGATGGGTAAACAAGCCCCGACTATCAGAGCTATTTAACCATCCAGTACAAGGTTTAAATGCCGACATCAACAAATTAGCTATGGTAAAACTTTCAATTCCATTAGCTAAATTCAGAACAAAACTCATCTGTGTAAGACATGATGAAATTGTACTGGAATGTCCAGAGACTGAAGTTGACCAAGTTAGCCATATATTACACAATTGTATGGTTGCTGCTGCCCAAAAGTTTCTCAGCCCTATTCCAGTTGTTATAGATATTAAAACATCAAATAGCTGGTGAACTACCCCAACTTGCCGAGTCCGGGCGGCACGTTTTGGGGGGAATCTTCCTCCTAAAAGCAGGATAGCTGAAGTTGAATTCGCAGTCAAGCTATTCTGAGAAAATTTGTCAAAAACTCAACTGCCCTTTTCCCCGCAAGAGATTGTGCAAAAATGTGGTTAGAGGGCGTTTTGTTTTTGTCCCGAAGCACCCTATGCACTATTTCTGGCTATTCCTGAATCGGTATTTTAGCGATTATAAATAACGGAACTATTTTAACTATATCTGCTTACGCAGATTTAGAGTGAATCAAGAGTTTAAAACCCGCTTACTTGTGTTTTCTTTGGGTGTCTATAAACTCTGTGACTGACAAATACCTGATGTAACAAATGAGTTAAAATATTTACCTATTTGAGGTGTATTAATGTCTAATCCCCGGATTTTAGGGGCAAGAGAAATTCATCTAATTTCACTCTACAGTCACTGGGAATTTGGTATGAAACCAGAAGAATTTTATGCCAAATGGGATGTGAGTTATGAACAAATTGCCTTAATATGCTGTCGTTCTGATTCTACGGTCAGAGGTTGGTTTAAGCAAGGTAAATTTAGACGCTATCCTCAGCCTAATGATTTACGACATTTGGCATTCATGAACTTTTTGCTGGAACATTTTGAAGAAGTTCCCGAACAACTTTGGCAATTGCTATGTCTGACTCATTCGCCTTGATCTCAATAACATTTCTATTCTACATATAGCAATCCGGTTTGATTACTGAAAGGTTTTTAAAACAAAGCTTTGCCCTGCAAGGTTTTCAGACTCAGTATACTTTCTTTCATTCCAGTCGGAACGCTATATATCTGTCCAATAAATCTAATACACACATAATTCTAATTGTCAATATCAATTTGACCTGTCTTTGAGTATACCTCCTCGTTTAAGGTAAAATTTGGCGATTTAAAAGCACATAGCATGGTTATTTTACAGCATTTTTAAGGGGTAGAATATGACTTATTCTGAGCAATTAAAACCGTGGTGTATTGTCCGTGATATTCCCAATCAAGAAAATATTGTTGTGAAAAGATTCCGCCGACGTGATGATGCTGTTGCTTATCTGCAAGTGTTGAGGCAGTCAGGGAGAGATATTGCTTTCCAAATCATTTTTAAGGCTCAAAATATCAATATTCCACAGGATAATGAAGCTTTGAACGGTTCGTTTTGAGAAGATTTGAAAATCATAAAAATACTAACTTATGGGATGATATAATCCCGTATTTTCGTTAAAATTCCACACCATACGCCACTACGCCAGTAATATAAATGTTAAAACTGTAGTCTCAAAAATTAATGGTTTGTAGCAATTTTTCAAACAAGGGATCGCCAAAATTCATTAAACGTAGTGAAGGCATTTCATCAAAAATATTAGGGTAAAAAGTAACTGTGTAATTCTGCCCTTTATAATTCAGTTGCCAAGTACCTTCACTCCTTCTCTCAAACTGCACACCACTGGTTGTTAAAATTGCTGAGTTGGTGAATAACTGCTCAATAGTTTCTGGCGTAAAAGGAGTAGAGGGGATTGGTTTTTGAATTTCTGCTAAATCAGCTTCCAAGTCAATCGCTACCATTTCTTCTATAGCTAGACGAGGTGGTGGGCTGTCTAATACAGAATCGAATTGAGACATTAAAACATCCTCTTCTTCTGGATCAGCGCTCATAACAGCCCGTTCAATAAAGGTAGGGACTTGGGCTAGAATCGGTTGGAGATTGCCCACGACTGTAGCAAAAGCATTAATGCGATCGCGCAATTTTTTATAAACCTTCGCTTCTACAGTGCCATCATAGTAAAAATTGTGGATTCGCACAGTAGAATACCTTTGACCAATGCGGTCGATTCTCCCAATGCGCTGTTCGACCCGCATGGGATTCCAAGGCATATCGTAATTAATCAACACACCGCAATTTTGCAAGTTCAAACCTTCAGAAGCGGATTCTGTACACAGGAGAATTTTGATTTCATCTTGGCGAAATCGGCGTTTAATTTCTTCCTTGGGAACTAGACACCACTCTCCATTCTGATACAGTTCCCCACCACGACCTGAGTAACAAGCTACTTGGCTACCGTACAACTCCTTCAATGTATCCCGTAGATAGTCCATCGTGTCAGTGTATTGAGTGAAAACGATCGCACTCTCTCTTTGGGTTAATTCTTGACGCAGAATTTGAATGAAACGGGAAAGCTTGGTATCTTCTCCGGTGTTTTCAAACTGGTGTAATAATTCTTCGAGGTATTGAATTTCCTGGGGATCTATTGGTTCAAAGAAAGATTCCAACCCAGCAATCACTGTATCATCGGCATCGTCTACATCTGCTAAATCGTCTTCGCTTAAAACACTTACGTGCTGAGTTAACAGATAATCCAAACGGCGTTGCAGAGATGATTTAATAGCATAAAATGAACTGGTCAGGCGCTTGCGGTACAGAGTCATCAAGAAACCCAGACAAGAACGCTTATCTTTTTGGGCCAGTCGATAAAAATGACGCACGTAGTTACTGACAGCTCTATAAAGTGGTATTTCTCGTTGTGATTCCAGCACAATAGCATTATCTTGCACAACTCTTGTGGGAATATCCTTCTCTAAAAGCCCCCTTTTATAGTATTGTCGGAGGGTGTCGCGGGTGTGGCGGAACATCAAGTCTTTTAGGGGCGTGTTCACTGTCAAGTATTGGCGTGAGGTGTCGATAAAGTCTTCATCTGCCAATAATTGTTTGTGATTGGAGATTTTCTTACCCCGTTGCCAAGTATCCTGCATTTTGTAAGCAAGAATGCGATCGCTCTTAGTCAAAAACTGCTCTAACCTAGAACAAGGTTGTCCACCGCGCTGAAAATAATCGCTAGACATGACTTGCCAAAAATTAATTACTTCCTGCTTGACAGCATCTTGTAGCGAGGCGAAATAATCGCAGAAGTTATCGCCGTAACTCCAATGTCCCTGCAATCCCAACAGGTGTAATAAATCGAAGATTTCTATGGCATCGATTTGCATCGGAGTTGCTGAGAGGAGAATCAGAGATTTAGTTTTCTCCTTTAGCTGTGCCATTAACTCTAACAAGCGATTGGGCGTTTCCTTGCGGTCTTGGGGACTTTTGCGGCGTGCGTGGTGTGCTTCGTCTAAGATTACTAAATCCCAAGGTTCTGCTGATAATATCTGGTGTATTCTCTCAGTTCTCCGCACCAAATGAGAAGAAGCCAGGATTAAATCTTGGGTATTCCAGGGATTAGCGGCTGCGGGGATAGTCCGCTTGTAGGGGTCTTTAAATTCCGTAGATGTGTAACTCCAAAAATGCAGATTGAATTTTTCCCGTAGTTCTTCTTGCCATTGGGGTTGAACACTAGCAGGTGCTAAAATCAGTACCCGCTTAACTTTTTTGGATAACAGCAGATAGCGTAAAATTAAACCAGTTTCAATAGTCTTACCTAAACCAACTTCGTCAGCGATGAGAAAACTTTGGGGAAAATTTTGAGCAACGCGGCGCAGGATTTTAATTTGGTGTGGCCAGGGGTGAATGGGAATTGATTTTAAACAAAAGTCCAAGCAGCCGGGATGTTTATGAATATTGGCAAGTTGAGTAAATGCCAGCCGTTCTTGTTCCCTTACTTCTGTAGAAATAGCTGAATAGTCTGGTTTTAGTTCCGGTTCTGGTTGTGCTTTTGGTTCAGTTAATTCTATTTTTGTTAGAGGTCTAGAATCAAATTCAGCTTGGGCATTCCAATCAGGTTTAGTAGATTTTGCGTAACGCAACAGCTTTTTCTGTACCGCCTCTGGAACATCAAAAACTCGCACGTTAGGTGATACGTCATACCAAAGTTGCTCAAATCTCGCTACTTCTTCTTCAACTCTATCTAGTTCCCTTCCTCCCTCCCAAGAACAATAAACGTGAAATGACTCTATGTTCCTCTCCCAGCCACCGATAGATTCGTTATTGGAACCGTTAAATGCTAATTTATCACCCTTGCTATCAGTAAAAATGCCAACTTTTTCGTGAAATATATGCTGTGGGTCTAGTTGCTGTGTACTCTCTTCTGGCAGTCCATTTTCTTTTAGAGGAATAGCAATTTTAATATCGAGATATTGATTTTGAATTAACCAGCTAAGAATTTCAAAATGTTTGAGTTGGACAAAGTTATCTGGGGGTGTTAAGTCTGCGTCTAGACGAGATAGCAATGCGTCTCGCAGTTCGTATCCCTGTTGAATTGCTTGTAAATCCTGGGGGCTAAACTGACAACCCATGATTAATCGCATTCGCCCTTTGTTGTGCAGCATTGCACCTAAACCCCGTGCAACTTTACTTAAAATAGCGCTGCTGAAAAAACCTGCTTTGCGGTCATATTGGATGGTACATTCTAAAGCAGGAATGTAGAAATCAGTGATGGTGTTGTGGGTGTTGCTGGTGTAACTAATTTTCCAGGGATATTCACGTAAAATTTTCGGCATATCATGCGGTTGTTTATATCCTTTGAAAATTAATACTAACGAGGTCTATTCTCTCGCCCATGATAGACGCGTAAAATAACAACGTCATCCTCAAGAATAACGTAGTGAATTATAAAACCGTATTTACCAAAAGAAACTAAAAGTTTTCGTAATCCTGCTATTTCATCTACAATTGCGCCTCGACGAGGATTCTGCTCTAAACTTTCGCCTGAAGAGACAATTGCTTGTACTGCGCGGGAAGCTGCATCAGCATTATTAAGTTTGATAAAATCATAATGACGATTTAAGTCATCAATTGCACTTTGCGTCCAAACTATCTGGGACATGGGCGTTCAGCATCAGTTCCTAAACTATCAGCCCATTCGCGCACACGGTCATGCGCCACTCCTGAACCTGTGCGACGGTAAGCTTCGAGAGCAGATTGACTCTGCTGAACCATTTGGGCTTCAGTAAGAGGTTGAAAATTTAATGTTGTGTCTATTTCACCGTACTCAAATGATTCTTCTGTAGTTTGAGGAGGTTGATTTGTCAGTAACTGCTCAAAATCTTCTAAATCCCCGGATGAACTAGTCAGCCATGTTAACAGGAGAGTTTTAACTTGTTCTGGGGGTAATGTTTCAATATGCTCTAAAATTTGCTGCCTAATATTGCTTGCTGTCATAAGCTTTTAATTTGTGTAGTAGCTCAATGTAAATACAACTTTTTTCACCAATATATATAATCTTAACAACCGTCAACTGTCAACCGTCAACTGTCAACAAAATTAAAGTGTATTTGGGTCAATTCCTTGCTGTTGTAATCTGGCTAATAAATTTTGCAATTGTTCTTCTGGGGTTTGGTATCTGTTACCATTTTCGTCATACCAAAACAGCCATTCTCTTGTTCTTCCTTGATAAGTACCCTGTTCCCGTCCAATACCTAAACCAATTTCGGGCATCCAAATTTTATCGCCTGGTTGTAAAATGTATTCACCATTAATTAAGCGATAAACTTCTAAACGTTGACGCTTACGACGTAGCCGTGTTGGTGCATAAATGACATAATACAAAATGCCTAATTCTGCATAATCAATTTTTTTCTGTTCATATTCGCCATTGTAAGTTTGAGAAACAACTTCTAAAGCTAAAATTGGTGGAATACCCTCTTCTTCCCACAAAACATAACTAGAACGTCCATTTTCACCAACAAAACGTTCAACACCCAAACTCAAGAAACCATCAGGAACTATGGCTCCTTTATTGGGTGTATAGTAAACTCCCATGTTAATGCCGAAAAACCAGTCATCGCGGTTTTGCCAAATAGCGGCTAAGATGGCTAACAATAAGTTGGGAATTAATATTTGTAGTTCGTTATCCACAGGGGTATCATCTGAATCTGGTAATTCTGCCGATGAAGGTAGGCACTCTAAAGGATTGTAGTTATACATAACTTTTAAGCGAAGACAGAATACTGTCACTACAGGCTAACGCCTACATCAAATTTTATCAAATAAATACTACTAAATACTACAATGCTTTAAGAAGCAAAATTAGGTGTCATTATTATGCAATCTATTTTCTGGAGTGTAGAAGAAGTAGCCTTAAGAGCTAAACAGTTTTACGAAAACGGTATTCGTCAAAATGTCGAGTCTGGTGACAATATCGGCAAGATGATTGTAATTGATGCAGAAACGGGTGAATATGGTATAGATCCAACTGGTGTAGAGACAGCCTTAAAGTTAAAACAGAAAAACCCGAACGCGAGATTGTTTACTATACGGATTGGTTATGACGTTGCTGTAAGTTTTGGTGGTGCAATGGAGCGGACTGCTGAATGATTTATGGAAAAGTAATCGATGGTAGGGCAATAATTCCAGTGGTTTTTCGTTTACCTTCGCAGCCAGATTTTAATTTGGATTTTGTCATTGATACTGGATTTAATGACCATCTTACTTTACCATCACAGGCAGTCAGTGCGATGAATCTTCCCTTATATTCTAGTACCGAAGCAAGGTTAGCCGACGGTAGTCAAGCTTTGTTATCTATACATTTGGCAACAATTATATGGGACGGTATAGAAAGATTAATTCCAGTTTTAGCTGCTGGCTATAAACCTTTGCTTGGAACTTCTCTCATGGCAGGATATCATCTAGAAATAGATTTTCAAGACAATGGTTTAGTTTCCTTAAAGGAACTCTAATCGATTAGTTGTTGTTTGGGCGGGTTCGGAATTATCAGAATAAGTTCAATTGTCTACCTTCATTAAATGGTATCTCAGGTTGCACGTAAGACACTTTCGCTTTGATTTCATCCATAGCCAACCACAAATCTAATAAGGCTTTTTCTTCAGTCAGGCGTTTCTTTTCATCACCAATGCGGGGAATTACTTTCAACGCTACTTCAAATGTCCGCATAAATAAATCGTTGCTAACTAAGCCTGTATTTTTGAGAAACCTGCGGACTGGTTCTGTATTTTCTTCTTCTTGGTAAAGGGCGATAATGGCGTGGAGTCCATCTACTAAATATCTGGCAGAAAATTCAGTATCGGTGACGGAGAAGGCGCGTTTTTTCAAGCGTTGTTGCGGGGTGAGTAATTTACAGTAACCGCTTCCAGAATCGAGTAGTTTGTGTTTTTTGACTAAATCGGAAACATCAAAACCGCCGACTGCTAAAGCGAGTTGTCTAGCTTCATCGAAGGGGAATTCTCGCGCTTCAAAGGTATCCCATGCCAAGATGTACCATTGGGTTAAAGGGTCGATACCGTTGAAGTCTTTACCTTCTAATAGTTTTTGTAGTCGGTATTCGACTACTGCTTGGCGTACTTCTTCAAATGCTGCTTTGGGTTCAACTTGATTTCCGGCGCTGTCGAGAATGGAACTATATTTGGTAAACACACTCAAAGCTGAACCGAAAGCACTTAAGCACAAGTTGATACCAGGGGGTTTAATGCGGCGTTGCGGATCTGCTACTCTATCAGCTGCCGGACGTGAATCTTCAGTTAAGCATTTTTCGAGTTCTGGTGCTTTTTCAAAGACGATATTTCGCACGTCAATTCGCACGTCATCCCACCAAGCTTGTTCGGCGTTCGGGTCGCGTTTGCGACATACTAAAAGCACGGTGCTTGATACGGCGTTTTTCTGCGCTTGGTGCAAGTTTTGCGGGTTTTCGGTACTGACTGCCCATGATGCGGTAATCTCGAAACCAGCATCGATGAGGGATTTGGCTAAAACATCCCACGCGCCGGAGTCTTTGTGGTTGAATTGTACTGTCATTACGCCGTCGTCGCGGAGGACGCGGTGGTATTCGGCGAACGCCATTGCCATTTTTGCTTCATAATCTTGGTTGGCAAGAATTTCTGGGGATACTCCCATGTTGCGGAAGCGGGAAGGGTTGGCGACGGCTTCGCGGTCTTTGTCGGTGAGTTCTAGGTAGAATAATTCGGGGAAGATGTCGCCAAGGGTGCGTTTTAGCCAGACGTAGAAAAAGTCTGATAGTTCAGCATATTGGATTGTAGCGTAGTAAGGTGGATCTGTGATAACTGCGTCTACAGAGCTATCAGGGATATGAGTTAAATTATCTGCTGATGCTGAATTAATCTGTATGGATTTTGAATTGTATTGTTCAATTCCTGGGATTCCTGTTGAACCAGGTTTAGTTCCGAATAAAGCACATAATTTTTCGTAGTCTGATGTTAAAGCATCTACACACCAATTCCATAAACGGTTTATACTTACTTCAGGATAGTTCCACATCAAATTTAAGGCGTGTTGTCCACTTGCCAGTTGAATTTGTGAGGTTGTGCCACTCCAATGAGCTAATCTGGAATTAGCATCAACACATCTATCTAATACCAAAGCTAAATAAATGCTAATCGCTTTTGCTTTCTCCCATTCATACTCAGCTTGAATCAGTGCTTTTGCTTCGTTGATAATTTCTATATAAGTCACAAGCGTTAAAAGCTGACGCGAGTTAAAACAGTCTTCATATCTACACAAACCGTACTCATAATTACGCGGTGAATCGTGTAAACCAGTGCTAGTTGGCTCACGAGGAATTATATTATTAATACTTAGTTCAGAGTGTTTTTCTTGTAGATATGAGTTAGCCTTATTAATACCTTCAAAATCAATTTTATCAGGTAGTCTAAAATCTAATGCTGATTTACCAACTTTACAAGCAACTGCATAAATTTGATGTCCTAAATTATGAACTGATGAGTACCCTTTAATTGCCTCATCTTCAATTACACTATTACAATTTAGACATCTCCCAACCCCTCTGCTTAAGGTAATTGTAGTATCTGGATCATATTCACCATCATCAGTTTCAATAGTTGTTCCCTTTCCCTTCTTACCATTAACCAATTCAAAATCAACCCGCTTATTTTCAGGATTAGGAATTGGCTTAACTGCACACCATTTATGTAAATTCTGCTTTTCAGGACGTTTATACAACCACCAATTTGGACTCAACGGAACAACAGACTCACAATTAGGACAAACAACCGTATGCGCCCATAAATAAGTCTGCACAGTTTCCCCAGGTAAAGAAGGGAAAAACTCAGCTAACCTTTTCTCCGCTTCATCCCCTACCCACTTCACCCATTTATCAATATCCTGCTGCAAATCTGGGCCAAACTTTAGCGGATATTCCATCGCCGCCTTCATCGTCACCACCGCCACAGGATTTAAATCAGAAGCCAGCACATTTAACCCATATCTCGCCGCTTCAAAAGGGATACTTCCACCACCTGCAAACGCATCTAAAATTGTGGGTGTGCGAGTTCCCCAAACCTTCTCGCAATAATCATGCACCTTCTTAATCTGCACAGAATTAGGCGGCGTTTTATATAGTTTTACCTCTTTCCCCGGTACTAACCCCAGCAAATATTCAAACTCTTGCATTGTGATATCTGCTGGTAATATCGAAGCCAACACACTGGCGCGACTAAAAGACAAAGGCTTACGCGAATACCAGCGATGTAATCCTTTAAATGGATTTCCCCCGTGTTCAAAATTAACTTGCTCGTTTAATACCTGCACAGGCATCATTTTTTCAATAAATACAGCAGGGCGTTTAGGCTTTGAATCATTCATTTTATTACCAACCATAAGTCCGAATATTATTAAAATTAATTGTATCAATACCTACTTTTTGCAGATAATTAGCTAATTTGAAATCATCTGTAAGCACTAAATATTTATTTTTTGCTAAAGTCACAATTCCACAGTCAGTCAGCCCATATTTAGTAAAATTATCTAGCTGAACAGCATCTACACTTTCAATATAAAATTCATCTAATGTAGTCATCGCTTGAGCAAAGACAGAGTAACATTGAGAACGTTCTGGTTCACCAATCTGGTTAACCAGACTATTGACTTCAGTCAGCACATTAGGAGTTGTAACAATTTTTGAGAAATACGACAAGATACTCACTAGCAAATCGTAATCTTCTGGTAAAAATTTTTCAGTCCGATTAAATTGTGATATTCGACCTCGATTTACAGTCCCAACAAACCAAAGTAATAAAATATTTGTGTCAATTAAAATTCCTTTTTGCTTGTAAGTTTGAAACAATAAAGTAATATAATCTTTCATACCTCACGAATTTTCATTGATTGTACTTCCCCTGTTTCCGCATCTACGGTAAATATTTTATACTCACGTTCATATTTAGTAGCTAAAGAAATAGCTTCAGGAATAAGTGTTCTTTCACTTTTAGCTACAGGGCGACTAAAACCTAATGTTACATACCAAAACCTTTTATTTTCTGACAATTCTACTTCTTCAAGCAAGATATCATTGATAGAATTACCTATCATATCCTGGATATCTTCAAAATATTTTTTAGCAGCTACAACAGCACCACGCACATCAATTTTCATATATTTTACCTCCTGATTTATAATGACAAAGGCTGACGCGAATACCAGCCATGTAATCCTTTAAAAGGATTTCCCCTATGTTCAAAATTAACTTGCTCGTTTAATACCTGCACAGGCATCATTTTTTCAATGAAAATAGCAGGGCGTTTGGGCGTTGAGTCAGGCATGGAATGTTTATAATACTACAGGTTCATTTAAGCATTATGGATTGAGATAGCTAGAAATGCCATTTTCGTAGGACAAGGGAGAACGATAACCTTCATCAATCATCTGCCCGTGAATGGTATCAGCAACAGACAAACAGAGAATTTTGTTTTTAACAGCTTTGACGAGAATCCCCAAAGTCCCTGTTAATTTAATCCCCCGTTCTTTGGCAAAATTTCTGGCTGCGCCATCATCGGTAGCAAAAACCCAATTACGGTTACGGGCTATAGCCATTGCTTCTGACTCCCCTGCACCAAACCGTTGACTGTATTCCAAGGTTAGCCGTAACTCAACAGCATCATCATTGGGATTAACTTCGTCTGAAGGTGTTTGCAGCCAACCATCATCTAAAGCCTGATTAATCTCTTCTAGTTTCGTTCGATTTTGCAAACGAGCAGATGTGGAAGCGCTGTTAATTCCTGCTTGGATTTCCCGTTGGACAGCTTTACCAACAAAGGCTCTACCAGCGTAGAGCCTTTGGAGGACATAGAAAACCTGTGAAAGAGCAAAATTACTCAGTACAGTGTTATCAAAAATTATTGGCGATGCCTCTGGTTCTGTACTTTTTGACTTCACTATTTTTTCCGTTCAATCTTCACACCAAATAGTTAAGCGTTCTCAATATCGCTTAAAAGTTCTAACTCAGAATTGATACCCAAATTAATAGGAATATCTCTGGACTGTAATTCATTTTTTGCCTCTTCCAAAGTGATTTCTAACAGTTCTGCCAACTTACTCAAGCTTAAATAACCGGAACGATACGCATCAAAGACCATCTCTCTATACTCATTAGGAAATTGACTAAATTTTTCCAAGCGAGGAACAGAACGACCAATTTTAGCAAGCAGTTGTTTTGGCTTTTCTTTAGATAATTTTGGCAAGACATTTTTCTCAATTAAGCCAATTCTTTTATCCCCCATCCGATAAAGCATAGCTTTATAGCTAACCCCAAAATCTAACGCCAAGTGCATAACAATTTCGGCGTTAATATCTCCATCTGACTTTTCTAAATAAGAAGTCAATCGTGGAACTATTGCTTCTTCAGGCATTAATAAATTAGCAGCAAACCATTGAGCAAAGTATTCTTCCGGTCGGCGATAATTTCCACTGGGGTCGCAGGTAATGCCTTTTTGCTGACGATGAATCAAGTGATGGCAATATTCATGTGCCAGCACAAAATTAAGCATATTAGCTGAATAATCTCCAAGGTTTCTTTTCACCAAAATGAAGGAACCAAGGAAAGGTGAAAAAATGAAACATCCTCCTAATTTGGGCGTTACCAGATTCCATGCCATCACCCTGACACCTTCGTTCTCCAAAACGTCCCACATATTTCTAATCGGGCTAGAAATTGGAATCCCCAGTCGGGCACGTTCTTGTGCTGCCATCCACTTGGCTGCTGCTGGAGTAGGCTTAAATACGTTGTATAAAGGCTCACTTGAGTAAGGTTCAGAAAGACGGTTCAACTTTCGAGCTAAATCCCCAAAGTTGCGGTGAAACTGACGAAAGCGCTCAATTTGCTCCTTATCAGGCGATATGTCAACAACTTGGTTGGCACTGAAAAGAATTTGAGTTGGGTCATCCTCCTCAAAATTACTAACCTCTACTGCTCTAGACTCTTCATCAAAAAAAACAGAATACTCTTGCCAACTAAACGGGAAAACCGTTCGAGTTCCAGACTGTCTACCTTGCGTTTGCCACTCTCAATCAAAGACACAGCAGAACGCGGCAGTTCAAGATGCTGTGCCACAGCATCTTGAGAAAGCATTGCCTCAACCCTTGCAAAGCGAATTCGGCGACCTAGTTCTGCGTAATTCATTCTCCTTTGAACCTAATCTTTGTTTGATAATCGAACACCTAACCTAATCTTAGCCCGATTTGGTAATAAAATTACTCTTCCTCTTGTTAGTTTTATGAACACTGTGCTAGCTTGTATCCAGTTAATGTTCGATATTCAAACAAGAAAGGACGGCTTATGTCTGATGAACTGAAAAAACCAGGCGAAATCGCACAACGTTCAGGTCAATACGAGATTACTGGGCCGCGTGGTGGTGGAACGGGAGAGGAACGAACTGTAACAAAAGGTGAACCTCTACCTCCGACACCACAAGCAGGTCAGCTTTACAAACTAGTTGACCCTACCAAGCACAAAGGCTCTAAATAGTCTGTTTTCCGAACCACTTGTTTTTAGGGAGTGCAAAATTTGCTACTCCCCAATGCTCCCATTCCAAAACCACAAGATGAAATTTACAAGGAGTCTCATATGCAGATTGAATCTAAGCAAGACGCAGAATTATTGGCGAAAAAGCCCAAAACAATCACTGTTACTGTCAACGAGCGCCCTGTAACTTTATCCTTCGCCCCAACCCCGACTGTGTGCCGCCAATCCCATGTACGATCGCCACGCACGATTGTTTGGCGATGTCGGGCAAGAAATTTTCGCCAATTTAAAAGTAGGAATCATCGGACTTGGCGGCGGAGGTTCGCTAATTAATGAATGGTTGTCCCACTTGGGAGTAGGGCATATCGTCGCCATCGACTTTGACCGCGTTGAATTAACTAATCGACCGCGAATTGTTGGCACAAATCCTTGGGATGTAATGACTTGGTTAACCAAACAGCCGATTCCGTGGTTGCAAAAACTCGGCAAGCGATTGGCTGCTTATAAAGTCAATGTCGCCCGCCGGGTTGCCAAACAAGCTAATCCCTCCATCCGCTATGATGCGGTTGTGGGAAATATCGTCGATGAAGCGATGTCTACGACGGGCTGCGCCTACGCCCATTTGCTAGTAGATGCCGATTTCTTGTTCTTGGCAGCGGACTCTATGCAAAGCCGTCTAGTTTTCAACGCGCTGGTGCATCAGTACCTGATTCCAGGGATTCAGATTGGTGCTAAGGTTCCTGTTGATAAGCAAACAAGGCAAGTTGAAGATATTTTTACTGCTACTCGACCTGTACTTCCTTATGCTTATGGTGGTTGCCTGCACTGCCATGAATTGATTCCGGCTGGTAGGTTACAACAAGAAGCATTGAGTGAGGAAGAACGGCGAACTCAGCGGTATGTTGAGGATGAAGATATCGCTCAACCCAGCGTCATTGCACTCAATGTTAAGTCTGCCGAGCAAGCTGTGAACGATTTTATGATGATGTTCACAGGACTTTATCAACCAGAAGTCCAACTGTGCCACCAATTAAGGTTTGCGCGAGAACGCAGCATTATCAATGTGGAGCCGCGTGCCAACGATGATTGCTTGGATTGTAGCAGTAGTTATCGCAGTCGTCGTGCCAGGGGCGATCGCTATCGTCTCCCCTGCCGAATGCCAAATGCGTAGCAGTTGCAGCTAATCACCAAGCAATACTCGAATCGCTTTCAAAGCCTGATTACGTTTACCATTGCTAATCTTGGCAAACCAGTAATGCGATTCCTCATAACTCATGGCTCTAATTCCTTGGGCGATATTCGCAATGCGTTCTAATTTAGAAAGCGGTTGCAAAGTCTGAAACAGCAACGCTAAATTTATCCCTGATTCTTCATTCAAAACATAAGGAGTTTGGCGATTGTGGCTTAGGGTTTTGGGGTCATAATTATTCGCCTTCAAAGAATCATAAATTGCCTGTTTTACCTGAATTAAAGCATTACCCTTTAAACGCCCAATTCGCTTGGCAGAAGGACGCTTTTTTTCACCGGCTTTCTTATAAGCACATTGATACAACTCCAGGGCAAAGTTATTATTATCCGTGGGAACTACTCGCAATTGAAACTCTTGCATCTTAGTACGTTACTTTCGCCGTCAAATTCAGCCTGTCAACCGGGTTACGATTCAGTGCCCCTTTGATATTACTGATTTCTGCGCCGTTTGTTTCCACTGGAGATGAAAATTCAAATACTAGCTTCAGTGACACGTCAGCTTTTACATCCGGGCTACTTAGCAAAGTGTTAACAGCCCCCTGAAAACTCTGAAATCCTTTGACTGGGCCTTGGTACTCTAACCTGATAAACTGTTCATTGACAGTAATAGTTGCCGTTTGGTCGATTTGCAAGGGTAGCTTGATCAACATCGGGAAAGCCGTCATCAACTTACGGTAGTCCATTACTTGGCTAACGGAGATTTCCAAAGACTTGATACCCTGGACTTGATTATCTTGGATGCGATCGCTTAATTCATTAAACACCCTATCGAGTGTTCCCTCCAAGTCAAATTCTTCTGGTTTAGCTTTAAACAGAGATAAATCATCCCAGTCATCGGCAATTTTTTCGCTACCGTTAGGTGTGCGGGGTGTACCAGTACCGTAGGTTAAAATGCTTGCTTGGGTTTCCCTCTCCTCTACTTCGCCATTGCCGTAATCAGCTACAATTTTGAAAGTTGTGGTTTTAGCGTAGGCGTAGCCCGCCGTAGGCATCGCTGTTTCATATTCATCACTAGGGCGAAACTCCCCTACAACCAAATTTCCATCCTGATACAGCTTAATCGTCAACGCCCCTGATGCTTTCCACCGTATCCGCACAGGTTTTACCGATTCTGTACTGGACAAGACTTGAGCATTCAGTTCAATTTCTCGCGGTTTCGGTGGTTCCAGAATTCCCCGGCGGTAGAGTTCCATCCTCTCAGAAAATTCTATGGAGTCAGGTAGGGTAATTTTACCGTCATCGGTTTTAATAAACAGCTTTTCTCCCACCTTCATATCCCAACTACCAGTCTGCAAACCTTGGCGGATGGTATCTCGCAGCTTTGAGATTTCGGCATCGACAAATATATTTAAACTCAAGTCTTTGGCGAAAGCTTCTTTTAATGCTTTAGTTGTCCAATGGTTTAACCCAGACAGCCATACCTTCTGCAAAATATAAGCAGGGGCGTAGGATGGTGCGTCATCAGCACGAATTTTCTGACAATCTTTCAGTGCTTTTAAGATGACATCTTGTTGATTATTTTTACCCTTCACATCGCTAGAATCTTGGGCGGGAAGGGTATAGTGCATCAACCCCTTGGGAGCTTTTACTGGGTCATTAGCAGGGTAAAATAAATGGCGGTAGGCATTAGTTAAAGATACTCTTACCCCTAAATCAAGAGAACCTTTTTTATCTTTGAGTTGTTTCTGCTGATTTTCTGATAAATCTTGTAAGCGATTGGGAGAATTTAGAATATTTTGAATCGCCCGAAACTCCCTAGCATTGTCAATTGCTCGGTCTAATTCTTGCCTGTTGGCAACTAAAAATAACAAACGATTTCTAAAAGTACGGAATTTACCCGACTCACCTGTTTCATTAAAAATTTTCTCCACCATTGGCGGTGGCCCTTCGGTAGTTACAGAAATAGTCGCCTCGTTAAAGTCAATTAAACACAGGGCAATACTATCGGACACATCATCCACATCTCCTGGTGATTCCGGTGCAATAACTAACGTCAGTAGTCTATTAGCAAAAATGGCATCGCGGCGACTTCGTAAATCATCCTTCGCCTCGGTAATTCCAACTTGGGCTTTTTCTTCGGCAATAATTTTATTGATTGATGGTTCTTCTTTGAAACGAGCCAGAGTTGTAATCGGATCATTTTCCAAATACCAAGCAACTTCACTCAACCTTTCTAAGGCAGTATCAACAAAGCCAATTTCTAACCCCGGTGTCAACAAAGATAAATTTAATTCGGCGCGACGAATCCCCGCAGATATCCCTTGAGTGATGGAATGCAAAAAAATAGTCCGGGCTACCCAGGTTGAAAAGGGAGGTTTACCAGCAGCTTTCCATTCTGCATCTTGTAACTGAGCGTGTGCCTCTCTACCATCTTTGTTGTAAATGTCTGCTTGGATCGTAATCCGCATCAAAGGACGTTCCAAACGGGCAGTTAAATCGCTGGTGATTTCTTCTTCAATACCAACAGGAATATGGTGAGAATGAATTAGCGGTATCCATGCATTAGTATCGTTCCACAGATAACGGATAACTCTGGCAAATAACCGCAAAGCTCCTCTGGTGCGTTGGAAGTTTGGGATAGAGGCAATCTTTTTAGTCAGCAGATTAAATAATTCTGGGTGGAAAGGATAACTCTGCTCGATACTGTCGGCATAGCGTGCATCTTTGCAACCATCTGGTAAATTAATCCGACTAGCTTTATAACTTTGTAAATATTCTTTTGAAGCATTATTGGCAGCATTAGCTTCAATGCTGCTGAACATCCTCTGTTTAACTATATTGTAAATTTCAATATCAGTGCTGGGTTTAATGATCCGCTCTTGCCTCGCGGTAGCGGAAATGGTTTCCCGGATTTCGGTGGTTTCTTCGCCAAAACTGTCAGTGGAGGAAGCCAGCGTGTAAACAAATACTAAATTATTACAAGATGCTGCTAAATCCATGAGGGCGAATAAAAAAGCAACTACCTGTCCGGCTAAGTTGCTGTTACCAACTAGAGTAGCCTTGGCTTTTCTCAGGTATGAGGCAATTTCGTCGATGATAATGACTGTGGGTTGCCCTTGGATTATCCTTTCTAAAACCACTGTGCCTGGACTGACTCGCTGTTCATCAGAACCTTTAAGCAAGCTATAACCTGCTACACCATTAATTTGATAAGCAATTTCCCCCCAAAGGGTATAAGTGGTAACGCCAGTGTCCGCATGGTAAACACCGTTAACCGGATCGAGGTCTTGGCAAGCGATCGCAGCTGCTTGAATCGGTCGATCTGGAATAAAATTAATGTTGTCAGTAAAACGGTCTAGTCCAGGAATCTCTCGTCCATGTTTGGCAATATGCCACAAAGCAATTTCATCGTGGGTTTTACCACCACCAAAGCTGGTTTCCAGTCGGATAATGGGGGAGCCGACAGCAGCACCTATCAACCGCCCGAAGACTTCCGAGATTAGGGTTTTCAAACCATCGGTAGCAAATGTATTGGCGAAAAAGGCTGTGGGGTCTTGGTAGACTTGGGGCGCTTTCCCTTCCACAACCAGTCGTAGCTTGGCGGCAAATAATTCGGGGGAGAGTTCCCCTGCTAAAATTTCTTCTCTGGGAAGACACGTTTGAAATACTGGCGAAAGCATTGGTATATATCAATAGTTGTTAATTGACAGTTAACTAACAACCGCCAACAGTAGCTTGTTGTTAAATATACAACTTATATTAAGTATAAGTTTTAAAATTCTGATTTCCATAATATTGTAAGTAACAGTATAAGTTGGGCAAAGTCCCCAAAGCGGAGATTTGCGATCGCCTCCGGCGGGCGGGGCGCTCCGCGCCATCGCACTTCATGTACTGCCAGGGTGCGTTCATCAAGGTTCTGTAATGTTTGTGCATCACTCATTTGAACAATGACAATTGACCAGGAGAAATATTGCCTCGTCGGAATCGATGGTAGTAAAGATGACAGCCGCTTTATATAGACAACAACAACCAATTCTACAACGTGGAAAGAACAACAACAACAGCCCTAATTTTTACGTTAAGGTAGAAACAAATTAATTTCCACAACGTAGAAAATGACCAAGGTAGAATGGGCGATATCCCCTCACACAGAGTCACGATTTAGCTGTGTCTTCGACCACCAAACCTGCCTACCCGTAGAGCCAATCCAAAGATTTTTGAACTACTGTAGAAAGCGACAATTAGCACCGAACACAGTAACTACATACGCTTATCGACTGGTAGACTTTTGGCGCTGGCTAGAATCCAAATCTCTCAACTGGTATGAGGTTGGGTTAAATGAATTAGCAGATTTTGTGAATTGGTACTTGCTAGGTGGTGAAGTTGAAGCAATCTCAGAAAATGTTAGAGAAATCGTTGCCAAAAGAAGTCCTCGCACTGTCAATCAAGCAGTCACCGCCATCCAAGAATTCTATACCTATCACACAATTGAAGGCAGGATTGAGGAAAAACATTTCACGAAACTAGCGCAGGGTTGGGGAAAACGAGGAGGCTTTCTTAGAGGAATCGCTAAAAGCAATCCACAAAAGAGCAAACGCATCAAAATAAAAGAACCGAAACTCTTCAGTGGTTGTCTACTAGATGAAGAAGTCGCAACCTTAGCCAACGCCTGCACAACTTATCGAGACAGGTTAATTATCATGCTGCTGCGCTCAACAGGAGTGCGGCGGGGAGAACTGTTAGGATTACACCTAGAGGATGTGAAAGACTTAGATTTCAGCGGACGCATTCGGATTGTACGCAGAGAAGACAATCCTAATCGCGCAATGGCTAAAGGAAGAGAACGAGAAATTCCCATTATTTACCATCGTTCAGCTATTCAAGAGACCTTTCATGCCTACTTACTAGAAGAATATCCGCCTCAAGCCGAAACTTTGGGAGGCGGGATGTTATTCGTCAATTTATCAAGTAAATGGGTAGGGCAAGCGATGTCTTTAGTTCGCTTAAATAAATTATTTGACCAACTCCACAAACGAACAGGAATTAAAGCACATCCCCACTTATTTCGCCATACCTTCGCTACTAGAATGCTGCAAGACAATTATCTTGACCAATATGTACAACAGCTTTTAGGACATCGTTCAATTGCCACAACAAAAGACATTTACAGTCATGTTCTCGATGAAATGACCCTAGACCAATACTTAAGAGAAGAAGAAAATTAATGGCAGAAGCATTTGCACCGCAAGCATTACAGGAGCGAATCGCACTCTCTGAGTTAGGGAAACAGTGGATTAATGATCCTTTGATGAATCAAGATGTTTGGTCACTGTTAGAATTGGGTTATAGCCAAGAAGAATGCCGAATTAATGGACATTATCATCTTTACTTTCACAAGTTTTCACTGCCTTGGTTAAAACGGCTGACTCAACTAACCATTAAAGCCAGCGTTCGAGAGCGATATTCCCTCGGTCGGATTATTCATCGAGTTGGTTGTTTAAACCATTTAGATCGTTTTTTATGTAATTATGGATATACACAACCCCAATCTTTGACAGAATCCCTCCTCCATCAATTTATTAGCGAAATTAATAGCGGTAATCGTCAGAATGCGATTACTTACGCCCTTAATCTTTGGAAAGAAGAAGGGTGGCTGGAAATTACCTTTACGCCCATCAGACTCAAACAAAATCCTCCTAAAATTGAGACAATTCCGGAGGAAGTCCTCTACCAAATCTACGAGAAATTCGATTTATTCCCCCCGACACTTGAAAGACTTTTTCGCTTGCAATTGGTATTAGGCTGCCGCATTGGAGAAATTCTCACTATGCCACGCCATAGCCTGAAACAGGAAGGTGACAAATGGTTCTTACTACGTTGGGTTGAAAAACGCAAACACTGGCGGTTTGTTCAGATTCATCCTTTAGTAGCTGAATTAGTTCAAGAACAGCAGAGATTTCTTGATGCTCAATTTGGGAGAGATTTTGAATTCGATAAACTATTTTGTACCGTTTATACTCATCATCAAAGTATTCCTTGGGCTGATAGAGAACTAGACACAACACTGTTCTATAAACCCCAAACAATTACCAGATTGAGAATTAGTAACTGGCTAATTAATTTTCGAGAAGTAGCAGACTTAAAAGACAAACATGGCAACAGATTTAAACTAACTAGCCACATGTTTCGCCGCACCAAAGCCAGCATTATGGCTCATTGTGAGGTAGAGGATGAATATATCGCCGCCGTACTAGGTCACGGTTCCTTAGATATGCTACCTCATTATCGTCAGCGTTCACTTATCAGGTTAGAAAAAGAAGCTAATCTCAAAGGTTATGTGGATATGTATGGTCGAGTTACTTCTTTTAAACCGAGAAAAACTAGGTATGAAAAATTAGCTAATCTCCTCAAAGTTAGTACACCTCTGGGAGAATGTCATCGTCCAACCATGTTAGGAGATTGTCAACATCGCTATGCCTGTTTAAGTTGTCCTCATCATCGGATAACGCTGTCAGATAAACCCCAGTTAAAAGCTGACGTGAACTGCTTACAGCAAGACCTAATTCAAGCTCAAAAAAACGGACAAGAAAGACGAGTGACTGAGATTACTAACTTATTAGATTTAATCAAAAATCGTTTTGATGGCTTGTCAGAATTACAACATCTTCAAGAGCAGAAAATTAATGGGTAAACGCAAGCATCCACCGATTTCAATTCACCAGACTCTTAATGGGACTTTACAAGTAAATTGGTCAGAGAACTATAGTCATGAGTTCGTTTGTCCTCTTTGTAATCGCGGACGATTGAGCCATTTGGCTTACGATAATAAAACACTTTGTCAAATTCAATTAGGCTGTGAGGTTTGCCACAGATACACTCCCCTCTCCTGCCAACTGAGAAAGTCTGCACCCATCTCAATTCATCAAACGCTTGACGGTACTTTGTCAGTCAATTGGAAGACAGATTATGCTGGCGAGTTTATTTGTCCCAATTGCAATCAGGGAAAAATTAACAATTTTCATCACTCTGAAAAACCAATTTGTAAACTTAGACTCAAATGTGATTCATGCTATCAGATAACCAACTTAACTTGTGAAGTTCCTCAACATCCACCTATCTCAATTCACCAGACCCTTGACGGTACTTTACAAGTCAATTGGAAGACAGATTATGCTGGTGAGTTTATCTGTCCTCAGTGCAATCAGGGACAACTCAACAGATTTTCTTACTCAAAAGGGTCTGTTTGTAAACTGAGATTGGGATGTGATTTTTGTCATCAAGTAACCTACCTAACTGGTCAACTTCAACACTTACCTATTTCCATTCATCAAACTCTTCAAGGAACTCTGTCAGTCAATTGGGCAGAAAAGTATTCTGGAGAATTTATCTGTCCTCAGTGTAATCAGGGACAAATCAGCAAATTTCATTATGCTGATGGGCAAAGTCATCAACTCAAACTAGGATGTAATTCTTGCTACCAGAAAACCCTGCTTTGTTGTCAAGTTCCACCTCAGTTTCACGGTTATCGCCAGCATTTAGTTTGCCCTAATCCCCTGTGCCATCAAATTGGCCCTGATGGACAGAAAGGGTGGATTTACGAGACCTTTCAAACAACTAGCAGCCAGAGTAATTGTCGCTGTTACTTCTGCCACATAAATTTTCACCCTAATGCCACAAGTTATGGCAGTTGGGTTGGGTATCAACAAGAAGAAACTTTATTGAATTTCTGTTTTGATGATGATGTTTGGGATTTTCGCCATTTTATCAAAAACTCACCCGTAAGAATCCTTAACTTTAAGTCAATTAAACCTGAGTGGTTTCGTGTTCTCGTCAAGCAATATCTATATTCTTTACTCAAATCAGGTAGGTACTCAGCTAGTGCAAAACCGATGAATTCTCTGGTGGCTTTGCGTCAGTTTAGTCAAATTTTGAAGCAAAATCATGTCCACCAACTCTCTGATATTAAGCGGGAACTAATCTTAACCTTTCTCGACTTTAACCAAACTAACTGTAATCGAACGATTCGAGAAAAGCTATATATCCTCAAAGATTTTTTTGATTTTTTAGGATTAGAATCTCAAAACTTAGTTCGTCATCGAGATATTCCTAAACAGACAATTCAGGACGTGGATTGGTTGGATGAAATCACCCGTCAAGGGATTAAACAGCATCTTGAGAAAATCCCTGCTGCTGTTGCTCGTCACTACTTAGTGCAAGAATATACGGCTGCTCGTCCAGGAGATATTTGTCAGATGGCTTTTGATTGTTTAGTTGAAGAAAATGCTCAATGGTATATCAAGTTTTATCAGCATAAGGTAGAACGATGGCATAGACTACCTGCCTCTCGTGAGATTAGACAAGTCATTGAACAACAACAGCAATGGATTAGAAAAACCTTTGCCTCAAATTACCCTTATCTGTTTTGTCATTTTAGAAGTATTAAACAGAGTTCTTACCCATCGTTTTCTAGTCTTAAACCATTGCCCAAACCCCCTCAAGTAACAGCAAATGAAAACCCAATGGTTCGCCTCATTCGTCTGTTGATAGAGCGAGAAGACATTCGTGATAGCAATGGTACTAGACCCTACTTTACAGGTAAGATTACCCGCGCTAGTCGCCTCCAAGAAGTGAGGGCTAAACACGGAATGGAAGCCGCTCAACTCTATGCTGACCACCTCAGTAGTGAAACGACATTTCAGCACTATGCGCCTCCCACTAGGGAGCAAGTAGCGGCAGTAGATTTACCTTTTCAGGAACTGCTGCTGAATTCGCAAAACCGCTTCCTTCCCTGGCAAACCTTACCTGAAAGCCTTCTCAACAACCCGAAAGCCTACGAACTCGACCTGGAAATTTCACCTCGTTTGGCGGTTTATGGTCACTGCACCCTTGACCCCAAAACAAACTGTATCTACAACCTTTATCCCAAATGTTACGGCTGTGGTAGTTTCCGCCCCAGTACGAGCAAATTACCCCTTTATGAACGGCAATATGCTGGAGAACACAAACGCATGGAGTCAGCGAAACAAGCTGGGGCAGCCCTGGCCTATGAAGAATCCAAGGCTACCCTAGAAGCAATGGATAAATGGCTATTAGATTTGAGGAAAGTTGCTAATGGCGAAGCAACCTAATCGAGAAAAACAGACTGCTGTCCTTCTCTCAGCCCAACAAAAGCGAAAAGAGCACAAACGTGAACAAGTGTTTCGCGCTATCGAAGATATTCAAAAAAGCGGGAAACCCTTGACCTTTCCTAACATTGCTCAAGTCGCTGGCTGTTCCATTTCTTACCTCTACAAATGGACAGAATTAACTGAATACATTCATGATTTACAGTCGCAAAAAACACAGCAACTCAACTCATTAGAGTCGAAGCAACCTGGGCCTCATAGCCTCAAAACTCTAAGCGAAGTATTCAAGCAACGGATTCGAGAACTGTCAGATGAAAATAGAGAATTAAAGCGACAGAATCAGAACTTGAGGGGTCATGTTGCTGAAATCTTCGAGTTGAAGTCCGAATGTGAACGTCTGCGAACACAAATTAAGCAGTTGACCACACCTGAGTCATCCCCAAAAGTTGTTTCTCTGAACTCGGTTCCTAAGAAGTCTGATAATGGCGAACTCAAGAATATATCTCAAGAAATTACTCATTTAATTACCGAAATGGGCATCAAAATTGGCGTTAGATTAAAACAGGAAATAGCCAAACACGATCTTACTAGGGTAAAGTTGGCAATATCCGCTTTCCAGCAGTACCGGAGCCATAACAGTATCGAGAATCCCGGCGCTTGCTTGTTGGCAATGATTCGTGATGAAGCTGAACCTAATGTTCCTCTCAAAGCGATGACTCCTCTTGATGATGAGTTTGAACGTTGGTATCGTCAGGCTATTGAGAGTGGTTTCTGTCAGGATGTTCCGAAAAAATATTTACCCATACAACAAGGAGAAATTCAGGTTAGAGTAAACAATGATAAATTTTCATCAGGTTATGAACTACTATCCTGGCAAATAGCTAAAGCGAAAATGGAATTAGATGAGGATTTATCAATATCTTGACTCAGGGCCAACTCTTTTATACCCTCGCTTTTCCCTTCGCTCTTGCAGCTTGTAGTAAGTTATTAACGCGGCTTGATAATCAGGGCAATCTAAATCTTTTGACTTGCCGAATCCTCGATAGATGGCACTGCCCCAAGTTTTAGTGATCGTCCACTCTCCAAATAAGTTTTGACAAAGGGTTAAGGTGTAGAATCGCGTATCTCTTTGCCACTTTGATTGAAGCCATTTGTCAAGTTCGTAGGCAATTTTTACAGTCATCTCAACCACGTTTTTGCTTCGCCGGGAGCAAGAATCTATCAACACAATGATTTTAATAATTAGGCACTGAAAAGTGCGGTACTAAGTCAAAAATATCAGTTACATTTTGTAAATTTTTCTGCTTTGTTAAAGGGGGAGTTATCATGGGTTACGTTGTAGAATAATTTTACAAAAGCCAGTCACATCAAGGTTTCTACGACGTGGATTCTACATAAGCCACTACATAACGGGGCAAGATTTTCTAAGCGATTGTCAGAAGGATCAAAATTAAAGTGGTGTACCTGAAGTGTATAGACTCGGCGCTGGGATAAAGTTAGCTCTGGTGGCTTTTGTCCAGGACGCAGGCAAACGCGATTGCATCTAGTACAGCGCCAATCAAAAGATTCTTTGATAGAGGTGGCGATTTCTTTCCAATTTTGGGGATAGCGGCTGGTACTCATGAAAATACTTGAGAGAGCAACAACATGAGGTAATTCTAATCGATTAAGTACTCTTAAGTAGTATTTGTGGCACGGAAACGTGTTTAGAGCTTTGATGAGTATAGTACAGACAGCTTTTATACCAACAATAGAATCAGGACTAAAAGTGATTGAGAAGTGGTGAGGCAGAAAGCGATCGCCTAACTATCTCCTAAGTACAAAAGAATATTTATTACGCTTTCAATAATATTAATATTTAAAGCTGCTATTTTTTTGAGCAAAAAAATTCTAGCACTCGTGAGAGAAATTAAACTGGTGTTATGCCAAAAATCAACAAGTGTGTAGGCGTATTTAAAATTAATAAAAATACTAACTTGCCGGATGATATAATCCCGTATTTTCGTTAAATTCCCACCCCATACCCGATTTATCTTTGCCCTTGCACCATGCCACAAAAAGCGGTGGGTGCAGCTTAGTTCGCTGTTCGCGTACAGTTTCTTGACTTACACCAAGTCTCTTGGCTAAACCTTCTTCCGATAATGGTTGGATTCGGGGAGTATGCCCTTGGAAGGATGAATTGTTGTTGTACGATTTATTGCCCCGCCTCGGTTGGTTGTTGAGATGATTTTGAATTTTAATAATCGCCTCGGTAAACTGTGTCATTCGGCCTGTTATCCCCTCAATTTTTTCTTCTAAATCGGCGAGATTATGGATTGCTGGGGTTTGGTTGCTATTAGATTCACTTGAAAACTGTGACTCCAGCTTATCAAGTCGTGAGTAAATAGCTAATATCGTTTCATTCGTAAGACTGGGGTGACTATTGTTACCAGCAACCAAGTACTCCTCAACACTTGCCTTAATCCTAGAGTCGAGGCGTTTATCTAAATCATTGCCACCAATTGCATCAAGGTTATCTAGATCATCTAGGTAGAGTTCGATAAATTGGGTCAGCGTGGCTGTTGCCGTCGTCCCTTTCGACTTACAACGGGCGATAAACTGCTCCCACATCTTTTGGTCGCAGTTAAAAGATGCCAGTTTCTTGTTTTTCCCTGTTTGGCTCATGTCTAGGTAATGTCTAGGTAAATCTGGACTGTCTGCGACTGAGTGAGCGTGTCATCCATCTTGATAACTACCTTGACACTATCATTTTGGAGCGCATGAGTGCGCCCGATGAATTGCGATGGTCTCCGACCGACCGGAGGTCATCGCCTCTACCAAAAAGCAGTCAGATTACTACTGTCTGGTCTGCAACAGTTAGTTAGCCACTGTTGGAGTTGTTCAGGAGTCGTTGGCGCACAATTTGAGCAAAGCCTGTTATCGCTTTTGTAGCCAAATCAGGGAGGTGACTTCCTGGCTTACGCATCCACCTAGTCAATCATATCTGCCAATAAATTTGTCATCTCTGACTGACCTTTTTTACGGTTATCGTCATACTGGATCAGCACATCCAGCTTGACATGACGGCTGACTTTTTGCGTCTTTCGCACATCTCCTTCTGTTGCTTCCAAAAGAGTTGTAATCCCACTATGGCGGATGCGGTGCGGTGACATTAACTTTTTCACACCAGCTGCATCAAAATAATTGACAACAATTTTGCGGATGCCGTCCCCAGTGAGGCGATGCCCTTTGCTGCGGTTATCAAGGGCGATAAATAAGGGTGAGGAGGCGGTGATATTGCCCCGGACTTGCAACCAATCACAGATAGCATTAACTGTTGCTACTGACAGTTTTACCCATTCATCATTCGTACCTTGCCCTTTTCCCAAAATTCGCAACCTGCTTTCGTGTGGGTCGAAGTCTTTAATATTTAATTGACTCACCTCATTACGTCGCAGTAAATTTTCCCACAACAGCCGCAACAGCGCATAATCTCTTTGACCGTGAACAGTTGAGCGCTCAATTAGCTGGATTACACTGTTGATGCTTTGAGCATCTACCCCGGTAGTATCTCGATACGCTTTTACCTTTTCCAACTCTACATTTAAGAGCGTGTAGCTGCACACACCTAACTTGCGGGCAAACTTCACCAACGATTTAATGCTGCTGAGGCGACGGTTGACCGTTGCTTCCTTCAACCCAATAGCCAGTAGCTTGGCCTTATATTTCAACACCACCGCCACCGCCCGTTTCTCGGTCAGGTGCAAAAACTCCAACACGCTGTCAGAATTCGGCTCAATACCAGTCATCGCCACAAAGAATTTCCGCAAATCTTTCTGGTATTCGCGCCGGGTACTGGGTGCGCGGATATTGGCGAGCATCAAAGCAATGACATCCCGTTCATCCTCCGTTGCGACAAAATACCGCTCAATTGGAGCTGAAAGAGATTTTTTTAATGACTCTACCGCATCATCAAATCCGGTATCATCGTTTGCTTTTGGGGATGCACGCCAAGGGAAATATGGAGTATCAGACATAGCATTGAGCGCGAAAATGGGTGTTTTCGATATCAAACCTATTCTCTCTCGATTTGCCCGACTACACTCACTTTGGCGCGATAAATCTTCCATTAGACCTTAACAACCCACATTCCGCACCCCCAGTGTCACTATCGGTTATTACGGAGGTAAATTCATGAAAAAAGAATAAAAAAATACATTTATCTATAAAAAAACAAATTTTAGATAGGAAAGTTGATTCAGATGTATTCTCAATAAGAAGCAATAAATAATGAGGGTGGTTTCTAGAACAATAAATAATATAATTTTATGTTTCAACGATTAAGACTTTATCATAACTTATATTTCTCCAGAAATAAACTTAAAAACAGCATTAGAAATTAAGCTCATTAATTTTATTAATGAGTCAAATGATATGATTAAAGTATTAATAATATTGATAAATCAACTTATATATCTGTAGTAATTACGGCAAGCTTCGGGGAGGAATAAGAGAATGTACTTCATCTCAGATGTCAAATTATAAAAGTCTGTTTTTTGTTGAAAAGTAACAAGATGAACTGATTGAAAACATTGAAATATCCACCGCATAGTTGGATTGTTGATGGCTTTGCCCAATTGATTTTTTACAGTATAGTTTAAGGATTTTAAAGCTGCTCTAATTTCTCTTTGTGCTAGAGTATAGACTAGCAGACATAACCCCATTATCATTGCCAATGCTTCTATTCTTTCTGGGCTTTTCAGAAAAATACTATCTGCTAAAAATAAAGGATTTTTGAGAAAACTAAATCCTCTCTCACATGATTGTTGTGCTTTATATTCGGACAGCATTTTCTCACTACTCAGTTCAGTTTCTGACAAAACATTTGTCGCAATTATAAACCTTCCTGCACTTAATATTTCTTGGTCAATAACATCTTTATTTTCACTAACAGTTGCTAAGATTTGATAGTATTTTGATTGATTTTCTTCTTTGACGTTAGGATCTTTTTCGATAACTTCGATATTTTCTACTTGATGATATTTAAATTCTTTACTTATTTTGGTTAATTCCTTTCTAGCATCAGCAGCACAAGCAAATTTTTCTTGCGATAGGTTTTTTAACTTAGTTTGAGTATTAGTCAAAGCTTTTTCTATTTTCTTTGATAATTTCTTTAAGTCAGATTTTTTTCTATCTTGGCTTTGTACGATTAACCATCTTTGTTCTATATCTCCATAAGTTATTTTCTTTTCGGCATAAGAATATCCTACTTTTTCACTTTTAACAAATTCCGATTCTGCTAAACTCATCACTAAGTTTTTTGCTGATTTTATCGTCAAGGGTACTCTGGTTAACCATTTGAGACTCGACATTAACTTGATATTTGATTCTGTATATAATGCGCTATCTGCTACTATTAAACTATCAACTTGTATTCTTTTCTGATATTCAACTGCTATTTCTCCAAACTTTTTAGAATCAACTTCATTCCCTGATACTGCTTTTATATATATTGGTATATCTCCATCTCCTGAACATACTAATTGTGTAATAAATTGTTTTAAATCTGGACGATGATCTCTTGAATAACCGTAGGTCAGCTTTATCGCTTGAGGTGATTGACTCTCTTTATTTTCTTTTTCTAATGAACCTGATTCTTTTTGATTTTCAAATATCACTGATGGTAAACTATTTTCATATTCTCCATCTACATGAAATGATGTTGAATCCAAGTGTGATGATGAGAGTGATATCTGATATATTTCTACTGCATTTAAACTGACGGCTAAAAATACTGTATCTAGTCCTTTTATAAATAATTTATCTAATACTCTCCCCAATTTATCATCATTGAGATATTCTGCTTTTACTCCTACACCAATTAAATGTTCACAAGCAATTAATTCAAAGAATTTTGGAAACATATATAACGGCTGTGACATCATACTTAAGCCGTTTAAAATCATCGCCTTTACTACCTGACCTGCACTAACTTTTTCTCCTGGCTCTGACCCTAGTAAATTATTAATTATTTCTACAATCCCAATTGAATCTACTATTCCTGCTACTATCCCTAAATGGTCAATCTTCTTCAATTCAAGGTCTTTGGTACTAAACATGGCAACAGAAACTCCATCAAAGTATCTGTTGAAATTTTCTCATTTTTCTGTTGATTCAAACCGGTTTTTTGTCTTTTTATAGTCAATGATTTTGAACCAAGTTTTCCATCAAAATAACCTAAGAACCAAAATTTTGTACAAAGTCCAAGTTTTTTGACTATATATCTAAGTTAATAGTAATAATTCCTATTTAGAGCCAATAAATTCTAGTCAATTCTCCCACTAATTAGTTCCTATGTACTAAATACATCCGTTTCCTTGGGGTGTCACAGTTGTGGGTGCGGAATGTGGGTAACAATCGAAATGTTGCTAAATATACTGCTGTGGTATTGGTGCTATTCGCTTGTTACCCAACACTTGACTATACTACGTTATGTATTCTGGCTGAATTATGATAGATGCAAAAATTAAACCATCCCAGTGGTTGGAATGGTTTAAGGGAATTATCAATTTTTCTTCCTGCTCCTTTTGCTTATAGGAGGCGACCAATTGTTGTTGGCGACAATTCCGGCAACTTGGTTGTTATTTTGGCGTAATGAAAAGATAGGATTGCCCGTTAGCTTGATTTGAGCTTGATGCTATTAGGGTTGCGCTTCCAAGATCCGACCTATACTTCTTGGCGAGAGTGCTGGCAACCCCCTGCGAGTAGCTTCTTCAGCAACTTGCATATGGTAATGGTGCTTTGAACGACTGGGTTTTCGGTTCTTGCTCCATTCGCTGATTTCGACAATTTTGCTCGCCTCTGCGCTCTTACACTTCTTTGGTCTGCCTGCGTTCACACCTAATACATCATTTACCTTTGCGATCGCATCTTCCAAGGTTTCCGATGTTATGGTACTTGATGTCCACTTTTTCTTCCAGTTTGTTACTGTTTGCTTGGCTATACCAAGTTTTTTTACTATATTTTTATGATTTTCCCCACGATTAAGTTCTAGCAGGATGTTTGCTCTCTTGATCATTTCATCGCTGCCGGTGGCTGCTATATCCTCTAATACTTGCTTTTCAATAGGATTCAATACTTGAATATGAGGCATTTTAGTATTTACCCCGCTTAAACCTACAATTTTGCCAAATCGAATGAAGCCTGATATACTTTTTTTGTAGAGTTCATTTTTCCTAAAGATTCACTCAAAGCCCTGCTGCAAACAGGGCTTTGAGGAAAAAGCAAGCCCACCTGTTACTAAAACAGGACGGAACTTTGTTTTGTCAATTTAGTTATCTGTTATCTAGAGCCATCATATCATGAATTTACCCAATTTTACAAATCTATCTTTAGATAGATGCTTTTTTCCAAATACCAGTGCGTTAAATATCTCTTCAGTCGTATTGGTTTTCAATGGGTTGGGAATAATAGTTGACTGCGCGAGAAAATTCTCTCCCTTGAGTTTTTCTGGTAGTTAATCCTTTGCTATTTACAAGATTTAATTATTTTTTAAACTTGTCACTTTTTTCAAGGGATGAAAGTGCTACAAGTTTTACTGGTTAATATTTTTCTGTTTTCTGCTTAGGTTTTTCAAGATTGAACTTATCTTTTGAGTGACAATTTGTGACCCGGAGTATCAATAATGTTTGAGGTGCAGAATCCGGCAATTGTATATATATCTCCTGCGGAGTTGGTTGTTCATCCGAAGCTGATAGAAATATATGGTGAGAATGAGGAACGTCCGGCTTTAGAAAAAAGTATCTCTGAAAAAGGGATTCTTGAATCTTTGAAGGTATCTGCACGTAGTGGTGTAAATGTCGTCTTGGCAGGTAAGTGTCGCTTGCAGATAGCTCGCCAGTTAGGGATTTCCACTGTGAAAGTGGAATTTGTCGAGTCTGGCTCGCCGTCAGAAGATTTGAAACTAGTGCTTGACTTTAATCTGCACCGGGAAGGCGGGAAGACTCATTACCAGAAATTTTACGAGGGGCAGTACTGGGAGAGCGTACTTCGTCCCCAAGCGAAAGAAAGACAGAGGGAAAGCGCTCGTCGTTTGAATCTATCGAATGATTCAAATTTGAATCATTCGATAAATGAAAGTAACTCTCAATTATTGAAGGGCAAGCGAGTGATTCAGGAGGTTTCAGAGAATCTAAATATAAGTGTTGGCAGTTATCACAAGGGGAAAAAAGTATTTGAGTTGATTTCTCAATTACGAGAACTGGAAAAATTTAAGGCAGTTGTTGCACTGGAGATGGAATTTAACCGGAGTATTGATGCAGCGTACAAGTTTGTTTGCAATCAAGATATCTGCTATCAGGTAATAGACCTTCTGGAGGCAGATGAGATAGGTAGTATAGGCGATGGTATTGCTTGGATACGGAGTGGCGATCGCAATCCGTTTCGACGTTTCCAGCTTGACCAAGTATATCAATTCAAGAAGAGACTGCGGCCCGAGTTGGAAATTGTGGGACGGGTTATTGGTATAACTAATGAGTTTGTTGTGTTTGGATTGAGGAATTTAGTGAATATGAACCTAGAAATTGTGAATCTACGTCCGCGACAAATTGATGCAGAATTGCAGGATGAACCATCTGCGTCACAAAGGAAGAGAATATTTCACTTAATGCAAAAGTTTAGTGATGTTTTCCCAGTTCAGGTGTCTTTGGCGGAGTTATTGAAACTTCCGAATTTAACTGATAAAGAGGAGGTTTTATTGCGGATGTATGAGTCTGACGTATTTGAAAAAACTTGGGAGGATTATAAGACTCAAATGAAAACAATGGAAGTATCTACAAATAGAAACAAGGAGAATATTCGTGCTGCATAGGTAGCTGCCAGCAGTTAATCTAGCAGAGAAATTATCCCGCAATTCAACATTACTTACTAGATTAGCATCTCAATACTAATTGCAATACGAGTTCACTTTTGTGGATGCTGAATTCGTATAAAGATGTTTGACTGGTTTTTGTTTTTAAACTCGGTGGTGGAGTATGAGTAATTTCATCTTCACTACTTGTACTAACAAAAGCCAATGTACGGTGACACTTTTAGGTGTTGCTAGCTTTGCAGTGTTATCCCTTTCTAGATTTAGTGAGAACTTCGCTAGAAGCGCCCCCTAAAGATAACTATCAAAAAAAAGTTGGGTAGCCGCATTGTTGTTGGTGAAGCGTGTTGGACTAAATCTTAGCCTAAGCCTACGTATGTCTAAGCCTAAACAAGTATAAACCTCTGTTTGCTTTCAACCATGAGACGATTACCAGTCGCCTCCAACAAGCGAATAACCAACGCTTGAAAATAAAAAAATTCAAATTTAGGCTAACACATTTTGACCAACAGCGAGGCTACCTGATGCACAAAAATCATCAGGACAGTCACTCATGTACCAAGAAAATTTCGGGGCAGATGTCGAGAACAAGCCCCAATTAAGCCTTTCACAGCCTTCAAAAAAGAAAATCAAACCCCACCTGCCCGCAGAATCCGTGGGCAAACGCTACGTAGAGCGTTTTTGGCATCCATTTGGGGCGATAATTGCCCCCAATCAAGCAGAAGGTGCAAAACCAGCATGGCACACCATCGATTATTACCTCCAACCCTCCCAACTGTGGAAACTGCACCAAGACAAGTCGAAACTAGTAGGTCTGCGCTTCAACGATACAACCCGTTACGCCACAATTGATTTAGACTTCTTAGGCGACTACCATAACATTGAATCCATAAATCGCATCAAAGCAGCGCTAGAGGACATCGGCATAGTCGATATCATCATCCTCCAGTCCAGCTTTAGTGGCGGCTATCACCTAATCCTAAGCTTTACTTCCCCCCTGCCCACCTTTACCCTAGCCTGCGCCCTAGAAATTACCTTGAGAAATGCAGGCTTTATACTGCGCCAAGGACACCTAGAAATCTTCCCCAACACCAAACCCTATAGTGCCAAACAAATAACCAACTACAAAGCCATTCGTTGCCCCATGCAACCGGGTAGCGGGTCATTTATACTTAATGATGACCTACAACCAATTAGTGACTCAGTTTCCATCTTCCTGGATCATTGCGATCGCGCCGCAAGTCGGCAAGATTTAACCAAACTAAAACGGGTAGCAAACAAAGCCAAAAAACAAATTACCCGAGAGAGATATCGTAAACAAGAGTCGAGTGACGTTGTAGAGTGGCGTGCTAACTGGGAAGAAATCATTACCACAGGCTGGACAGGAAAAGGACAAACCAACACCCTCCTACAAATCTTTGTAGGCTACGGAATCGTCTTTTTAGACTTAGAGAGTGATAAATTAGTCGAATTTTGCCTAACTACCGCAATTAACGCCCCAGGCTACAGCCAATATTGCCGACACCAACACGAAATCGAAGCGAGAGTGCGGCATTGGGTAGAATCCACAATTCGCAACAAATGGTACAGCGCCTACATTAGTTATCCCGAAAGGCTGTTGGGTACATTCGCCAACACCTTTGCAGAAACCATAGCAGGCATTAAGAGCATCCATAAACCCAAAGACAACGTAATCCCATTTGACCGTCGCCAGCAAAAGAACTGGGAAAGCAGCCAACAAGCCCAACGACGCATCCAGATAGTGGTAAGAGCAATAGAGTGGGATAGAGGCTTGCCAGCAGGGGCTACTGAACGGGCAAAAGCAATACGTGCTGAGTACAAGCGTCGCTTTCACAAAACTATCTCACAAGAGACACTACAAAAGCACTTACATTTGTGGCATCCTACGCGCTACATCTTAGATCCTTGGGCAGAAAATAGCTCAAACCCTTATCAATCAAACAAGAACGGTCAATTGAATAGCCTTCAAAACTCGTTTGCAAAACAAAATTGTGAAAACCCTTATCAAATAGAGAATTACGGTCATTCTTCTTATATGAAGGTTTTTTGTAACTGCTTACTGCCTGCTGCCGATGCCCCTACAGGGCAGCAGGCAGTAGCAAGTTTTAAAGAAGTTGCTGAGTCTCAAGGGGAATTGTTTGTATCACAGGTACAACATGAACCTGAGGAAATTAATATTAATTCCGAAGAATTGAATTTATTACAGCCACAAGATTTGTCTTTAACTTCAAGTTTGAATAATTCTGATAATTCATTAGTTGATTCAAACATTATACAATTAGCTGAAAATGTTAATGAAAGTGATTCAGATAAGGATTTCAAATACCTTTCTAGCCGCAGCGCCTCTGAAAATTACAATAACAAAAACTTATTAATCAATTCTGTCACTATTCCTCTGACTGCGCCTACACCTGCAATTGTGCCGCCTGAAACTTCACAAAAAGCCGAAGTTAGGGAGCAAAGTACACCTTTAACCCAACCAGATGCAACTCTTGCTTTGTCAGAATTGAAGAACCTAACTAAGTTGCGACTCCAAGCAGCATCCCACGCCAAGCGTGTAGCTAGAAAGTATTGCCTGATTGCGCGATGCTTGATTGGAGGCAAAGAACGCGAAAGACTTGAGCAGAGTGCCAAAATGCAATTTTATCTTGATTCAGGTAACAAAACTCTAATTGCAGAAGCCAACGAGTGGGCAGATGCCAATCCTGGGTGTCTACCATTTTCGTTGGAGTTGGCGTTTCAAGAAAATGAGACGTGATGGCTGAATTTTACAGATGGAGATGATTTGGATGCCCATTGGGGTATATGAGATCGAAAACCCTGTTAGCGTGGATTTGGGTTGAAATTGCTCGGTAAATATCGAATCTCGCTTTGACAAAGATGAGGGAGGGACACTTAGCGATCGCTAATGTGTGTTTCATTGCTTTCAAATAGTTGTTTCTCTTCATTGGGAATATATTTCTGTTTGTTAAGTATCTCTTTTCTGAGATTTTTGACCACGACTGAAAAATATTTTCTTGCGTCAGCGTTAATTTCAACCCTGACACAGAATGTATTGTAGTTAATAGCAAGTGATTCCTCGTATTTATTATCCTCCAATAGTTCGACAAATGCTTGTTCAATAAGTTGTGTTTTACAAGCAGGACAAGTTTGGAAATGTCCGGGTAATTACGGTTTATCTAAAAATTATGACAGCTAACTTGAGTGCATATAAGGAATTTTAATCTCATATTTTACTCGAATATAATTTCAATATTCAAGAATAATTTCTATTTTAGAAAATATTGCTAGGTAATATTTTTACCCAATGTTTATGTAATACTAACTAAGAAGCAAGCTAGAGATTTCTTTTATTCAAATAGCGATCGCTGACTACTGCACAATAAATTGCAACGTAGCAGTCAGCGATTACAGAGACTTACGCCATAGCTGTAGCCATTTGGCGACAAGACTCGGCGCAGCGACGGCAAGATGCGGCACAGCGTTTGCAGTGGTCGCTATCGTGTTTTTCACATTCACTGGCGCAGCGATCGCAAGCTTCTGCACAGATTCCACACATCTGAGCATGGAGAGCAGAATTGCGAGACATGAAACGGGCGCAGAGAGCGCAAGTATCAGCACAGTCTCGACACAGCTTAATGCATTGAGCCATCATCTGTACCATGTTGCCACTTAAGCAGGCATCGGCACAGTTTTCGCAATCGCGCAGGCAATCAAAGCAAGCCTGTATGCAAGTTTCAAGCAAGGATTGGTGAGATTGGGTTGTCGTCATAATTATACCTCCGATTTCAAGTCATCAATTTCACACGAGGCAGTATTTATGCCTCTGCGCCCTCACATTAAAAAATTACTAATGTGCTTGCGTCTACCTAATGGCATAAAAAATATTTATTACTAATGACATAAGAGAATTTCATGCTGATTTCATTTGAGTATGCCTAACTATTTTTTAATTAAAATTTCAAGGATTTCATATTAATTTCATCACTGTGTGGAAAGCTAAAAATATAGGGAAATATAGTGTTCTTAAAAACCCAGTTAATAATTTATGAGCTTTGATTATGACCTCTTTGTAATTGGTGCAGGGCCTGGAGGTATTTCTGCCGCTAGACAATCTGCTGCTCATGGTGCTCATGTGTTAATTTCCGAACGCGACCAGGTAGGTGGCACATGTGTAATTCATGGCTGTATTCCTGAGAAACTGATGGCATATGCTGCTAGTTTTTCTCACGTTTTTGAAGATGCTGACGAATATGGTTGGGATAAAGTTAATGATCGCATTGACTGGCATAAATTTATGATAGCTAAAGACCGAGCAATCCAACATCTGAACAAATTGCATATTCAGCATCTTCAAGAAGCAGGGGTAAACCTAGTTTACGGAGAGGCAAAATTTTTAGATTCTCATACTTTGGATGTTGGAGGACGCCAGATTACTGCTAGTAAAATTTTGATTGCTGTAGGTGGAGAAGCTGTAAAACCCGAAATTCCAGGAATTGAATATGCTATCACTACACGTCAGATGTTTGAAATCAAGCAGCAACCGGAGCATATTTCCATTATTGGTAGTGACCAGATAGCTGTGAAGTTTGCTGGAAGCCTGAATGGTTTGATTTCAAAAGTCACTTTAATAGTGCCTGAAGACCGGATTTTACCAGATCAAGATGAAGATATTAGGACTACAGTTCAAGAAGGGATGATGAACAATGGCATTCAAGTTTTTTGCAATACTGTTGTTGAAAAAATTGAAAAAGTTCAAGATTGTCTGCGTTTGAGTTTATTAGGAAATAAGCAAGATACTATAACTGTAAACACTGTTATTTGCGCCATAGGTCGAGTTCCTAATTTAAGTGGTCTTGATTTAGAAAAAGCAGGTGTTCAAGTTAAACAAGGAGCGATTCCAGTAGATGAATATAGCTGTACTAACCAGTCCAATATTTTTGCTGTCGGAGATTGCACAAATCGACCCCATTGGACTCCCGTTGCTATTGCCACAGGTCGTGCCTTTGCCGATACTGTGTTTGGGAATAAACCTCGAACTGTGAATTTAGAGTGCATTCCCTCAGCACTTTCTTCTCAACCTGAAGCTGCTACGGTTGGTTTGACCGAAGCTGAAGCACGCGAAAAATTTGGGGAATCGATCCGCTGCTATTCTCAAAGGTTTCAACCTCTTTTTGACACCATTGCTGAACCGGAACAGAAAACTCTTATTAAATTAGTAGTTGATAGTAAATCAGACAGGGTAATCGGCGCTCATATGGTCGGTGAGTACGCTGCTGAGATTATTCAATGTCTTGGACTTGCTATTCGGACAGGGATCACTAAAAAAGATTTTGATGCAACAATTGGTATTCATCCTTCAGCAGCGGAAGAATTTTTCAGCCTCCGCTAATTTTTGCTAATAACAAGAGTATATCCAGCTAAAACTTGTTAATAGAATAGACTTTTGAAGAACTGGCTTGCTATAGATTCAAAGGTAAATATGCGCTCTAAATCAATTGTATGGATAGTTCTATTAGCACTAACTCTGGGATTAGTGTTTTTAATGCCCCGCTTAGGAGGAAGTCAAAATTCACCTAATTCTATTGCTCAAAACTCCCCTTTATCTCAGCCTGCTACCAATCAAAATATGCCCGGAATGAATATGGGTGGCACGAAATCTCCAACTCCACTATCATCGCTACCGCCTGCACCCATGAGTAGCGTCACTCAGATGAATGGTTTAGTCATGCCCCCAGGGATGATTATGACCTCTGATATGAGCATGGAAGCAATGGAAGATATGGCAGCAGTAGACTTGACAAAAATAGCCTATACTGCACCCGTTGATGCACGAGGGGATGAGACTCTAACACCTAAGCTAGAGAATGGTGTGAAGGTCTTCAACCTTGATGTTTCTTTGATCAAGTGGAATATATTACCAAATGTTCAGGTAGCTGCTTATGCTTTCAACCGTCAAGTTCCAGGGCCGCGGATTCGAGTTACTGAAGGCGATCGCATCCGGATTGTAGTCAAGAACAACTTACCAGAACCAACCACAGTACATTGGCATGGCATGATTTTACCCAACAATATGGACGGGCCAGCCGATGTTACCCAAAAGCCAATTGCACCTGGTGCAAGCTATATCTACGAGTTTACTGTTAAGCAAGCAGGCACTTACTTTTATCACTCTCACAAAGATGTAGACCGCCAGCAAACTTTAGGGATGTACGGTGCGTTAATCATCGATCCCAAGAATAAACCAAAAACTCCTGCCTACGATCAAGACTTTGTGGTTCAGCTTCAGGAGTGGACAGTAAAGCAAGGCTACACCTTCCCTGCAATGCCGATGGAAGGGCTAATGCCTAACTTCTTCACGATTAATGGTAAAGCTTATCCCTCTACCGAAACAATCAACGCCAAAATTGGTCAAAAAATCCGCTTCCGCTTTATCGGCTCAAATAATGCCTTTATCCACCCAATGCATATTCATGGTGGCCCATTCAAAATTATTGAAACAGACGGTAATCCCCTACCCGCCGTTGCCCAAATTGAAAAAGATACTATCAATGTAGCTCCCGGTGAACGCTACGACGTAATTTGGACAGCTCGTGAGAAGGGTAAGTGGTTGCTACACTGTCACATTGCCCATCACGCAACAAACGATAACGTTGAGGTGGAAGGTGGAGGTGGCTTAGTAATGATTATCAACGTTACCTGATTTAAGGAAGCTTGACTGAGCAACAGTTCTAGTTCTCAACTGCGCGTTTTTAGGGTAAGACTTTGCACTCCTCTATAAACCAAACTCTTGCTTAAGTTGGGCAACCCAAGCTTTAATTCGTTCATTCGTCAAATCAGATTGATTATCTTCATCAAGCGCTAGACCTACAAATTTACCATTACGGACGGCTTTAGACTCACTAAATTCATAACCATCTGTAGACCAATAGCCAACAGTTTCGCCCCCTTGGGCTGAAATTTTTTCTGACAAAATACCTATTGCATCTTGAAAGCTATCAGGATAACCAACCTGATCGCCTGCTCCGAAATAAGCAACTTTTTTACCACTAAAGTCAATGTTATCTAGCTCATCATAGAAATTTTGCCAATCACTTTGTAACTCCCCAATATTCCAGGTTGGACAACCAATGATGATATAAGTGTAATCATTAAAATCATTTGGCTCTGCTTGTGAAATATCATTTAAATTTACTATGTCTTCTCCACCAAATTCCTTTTGAATTATTTCTGCTTCCGTCTGAGTAGTACCTGTTTGAGTGCCGAAAAATAAACCGATATTAGCCATTTTTCCTCCTTTCCTTTCCTTTCTTTTCCTTTTATTGATTGTTTAGCATTGTGTCTATGCGGTTGTTAATCTGCCTCGCCTCATAGCCGCTGTTGTGTCTATGTGCTATCAGCTTCTACCAAGCCAAGCACAAGATTAAATAATTTATGCTATGCCATATACATCTGATGACAAAACTTTCTCGCCTCAATTTAAGAGGTTCTAAGTGTAAGCTTCATCTTCCTAATGGCATGATTATAATTTATTTCCACCGGCTGATAATGATTTCATCTTAATTTCATCTTGATATGTATAGATATTTGATTATTTTTTGAATAAGATTTTGCCCTGAGTTTTTAATTAAATAAAAACATATATAATTAATAGCAAAGATTTGTTTATTTATAATGAACTTTAATCATTTTAGTAAGGTGTATAAATATATAAATGCTCAATGGTACAAGATGTTTGAATAATATAGATTGTTAACTTAAAATTTTATAGCGTTTCCTAAGCAACTGAGGTACACCCAAATCTTTCCAAATCTTTTTTACCAAGGTTCGTAGCGTTTAAAACGTACCTCACCAGGTCGGGAACCGCTATATAGGACTCATGTTTTATTTTTGAAAAAACAAGTTGGCTATCAGGTTGCACTATAAAGGGTTAGTTATCAGTATATTTATTAAGATTCAAGGATGATTTCTCTAGTTGTGTTTATCAACATATTAAAAAGTAAATTATAAAAATTACCAAAAAGTATATGTCAAAAAATAGGAAATTTTTGCTAGCAGTGTTTCACCAACTTACCAAGATAAGTAGTGATAAAATATATTCTTTAGATTTAGTTAAAGTTCTCTTGCTAAAAAAAGGGAAGTTTAAGTGGCGAGCGATAATTGTTGGAATATTGTCTATAGTTTTCTTAATTGTAGTTTGGCAAGGATTGAGCACTCGCAAAACCTCTACCATTCCTGAATACACTCCACCTTTAGTAATGAGAGGAGGCGATCCTTACATTCGCGCATTAATGCGAACTATTACTGCCAGTGAAGCTCTAGATTCTAACCCTTATACTTTACTTTATGGTGGGAAGCATTTTTCCGATCTCAGCCGTCATCCCAATCAATGTATAACAATTGTTTCTGGCCCTCATAAAGGCGAGTGCAGTACAGCAGCAGGCCGTAATATTTTGTTCCTTCAGGATTTGCAACACCTGTTGTGTGTATTTAGGTGCGGGGCCATCATCAAAAGTCAGTGCAATAACTTTGTCTGGTTTACTCAGCTGTGCCTGCTGAATGATTTTTCCCTGAAACTCGTTAGGGACTGTAAAGATGTGGCTGTTTACTTGTGCAACACTGGCTTTATTGGATGCCGAACCATGCTGATTGCTCACTGCGTTGGCACTGAGTTGTTCTGTTTTTTTGCCCAATGTCTGAGAGTCTAAGCGCTCTGAAAACCAAAATCTTCCGAAACCAAAGTCGCATAGGACTGCGACTAGCGGGATGAATACTATTCCTCCAATCAATAATTTCAGCTTGATCATATTAGATTTCCTTATATTTTCTACAAACGCAAATTATTTTAAATACCTTACTTCCATAACATGATTATTTGCCATATTTTGAACTCTGGAGTTAACTAGGCAAACTAAAGCCAGGTGTCACAAAATAACTAGAATACTGTAGTGTAGAATGCAGCATTCTATTTATTTGTACTTAGTCTTTGCTGAGAGGTTAAACAAAAATAAATTGAACAAACATGGATTGGGGTATCTGTCTAGACAATACTATTACTCATTGGCGGTCGTTGGGAAAGTTCAATTTATTTCAGAGGGGATGCTAAGAGCCGCAACCTTTAATTTCATCCTGATTTCATCTTCGGCTGTCAAACTATGTAGTAAGTACAATAGTTGCATTGTAAGCAACCAGTTGCCTGGGTGATTTTATTACCTGAGCAAAAAATAAATGACCTAAAGGGTTAACTCTCTAGTTAACTAGAGATTTTAAAATGAAATCAGGAAATATTTAGATAATCACCATGCAACTTCCTACTCTGAAAAACAGCTTTTTGTCATTGACCTTAGTAGCGATCGCCTCTTTTACCAGTAGTGTGCTGACAGCGTGTTCTACACCCGCTTCCCAAAACCAAGTATCAAACCCTACTACTACCGCTACTGATAGTAGCGACAAGCAACCGATGAATCACGACGGTAGTATGATGAATCATAGTGGTGGCATGATGAACCACAACATGGCAATGGATTTAGGTTCAGCCGATGCTAATTATGATTTGCGGTTTATTGATGCCATGACTCCGCACCATCAAGGAGCAGTGGAGATGGCGAAGGTTGCACAGGAGAAATCAAAACGTCCTGAAATCAAAAAGCTGGCTTCGGAAATTATCAGAGATCAAGATAAAGAAATTGCCCAGTTGAAACAATGGCGCACAGCTTGGTATCCCAGAGCAAGCAGTACCCCGGTCGCTTTTGATGCGAAAACAGGTAAAACAGTCCCAATGCCTCAAAAACAGATGCAAGGCATGATGATGAATATGGACTTAGGAGCCGCCGATGCTGAGTTCGACTTGCGGTTCATAACTGCAATGATTCCCCATCATGAAAGTGCAATTACAATGGCTCAAGATGCATTGAGCAAATCTAAGCGTCCTGAAATCAAGAAATTAGCTCAAAGTATCATTGATTCACAGCAAGCAGAGATTAACCAATTGAAACAGTGGCGAAAAGCCTGGTATAACAAGTGAGTGCAGCTGCTCCCGTTGAGTCTCAAGTAATTTTGAGAGTGGTCAAAGCTTGATTTCATCCTAATTTCATTTCTCAATGAAAGACTAGTAGAAGAGTGTATTTTTAAAATTCAAAAGCACTTTGTGAAAAATGCGTTCTTCTCCCAAAGGGAGAGGCTATCGCCAAGGGCAAAGCCCCTTCGGGTGACGCTCCTTCTCTGCGAGACGCTACGCGAACGTCGCTAACGGAAGTTTCAACTCGACGGGAACCCTTACGGGTTCGGCAGTTCCTCTACTTGGGGAGACCCCTTGGCGCTAGCCTCTCCCTTTGGGAGAAGACCGGACTGCCTCACCGCCAAGACTTGAACTTCCTCACCAAGAGGAGCAATTTTTCAAGAAATGACCACTCGCAATTCCTGACGCTCCATACTTAAGGACTTTTCAAACGCGATGTCTAACTCTCTGCGCTCCCAAATACCTATAGCTATTGGTTGTGTTTCTGGCACATTCCTGAGCCTGCTGTTACTAACAAGTCCCACAATTGTTCTGGCTCATGGCGGACACGGAGACGAATTTCAAGGAGGAAGCGAAGCCACTTCAACTAATAATTTTATTCAAGTTGATACCGACACGGCTAAACGGCTAGGCATTAAAGTCGAGCCAGTCCAACGTAAACGGTTAGCTGTTGGCATCAAAACTACTGGACAAATTGAAACTCTTCCTAGCCAAAAAGTAGAAGTGACTACCCCAATTCAAGGGGCGAAAGTAGTTGAATTATTGGTAGAACCTGGTGCATCAGTAATAAAAGGTCAACCTGTTGCTGTTGTTACTAGTCCAGATTTAGTAACATTGCGTGTAGAATCTCAGGACAAATTAGCACAAGGTCAATCTGATTTACAGCAAGCCCAAGCTGACTTGAGACTGGCTCAACAAAATTATCAAAGATATCAACAAATAGCGACCTCTGAAATCGCTCAAGCACAGAGTCAAGTTGACTTTGCTCAAGAAAAATACAATAAAGACAAACAGTTAGCTGATGCTGGCGCTTTACCTCGACGCAATGCTCTGGAATCCCAAACTCAGCTAGCACAAGCAAAAGCCGAATTCACCAAAGCTAATAGCCGTCGGGAAGTTATTGGAGCAGAAAATCAACTCAAACGCGCCCAAGCATCAGTTCAACTAGCAAAGTCAAATATTAATCGCAGTAATACTAGTTATCAAACTCGACTTGCTCAACTGGGAAACCTTCCTAATGCTAAGGGACTAATAACAGTAACCGCCCCTATCTCTGGCAAGGTTGCTGATAGAGAAGTTACTATTGGTCAAACTTTTAATGATGCCGGTGGCAAATTGATGACGATTGTCAATGATAGTCGGCTTTTTGCCACAGCTAACATTTATGAAAAAGATTTAAGTAAAGTTAAAAATGGTCAAAGGGTGACTCTAAAAGTACCCAGTATGCCTGAGCGTACTTTTTCTGGACGAATTTCCCGGATTGGTACAGTGGTAGAAGGAGAAACAAGAGTTGTAGCAGTACAAGCAGAGGTGAATAACTCTCTTGGGGAACTCAAACCCGGAATGTTCGCAGAGTTAGAAGTTTTGACAGAGCAAACTTCCTCTGCTATCTCAGCTATTCCTACCTCAGCAGTGGTTGACGCCAATGGTAAGAAAGTTGTTTACGTGCAGAATGGTAATGCTTACCAAACAGTTGAAGTCACATTAGGTCAGACCTCTGGAGATATGGTTGAGGTCAAGAGTGGCTTATTTGAGGGAGATATGATTGTCACTGTGCGTGCACCACAACTTTATGCACAATCATTACGGGGTGGTACTAAGCCAACAGACCAGACAAAAGAAGCTCCTGCACAAGCGACTGAAGTTAAAACGCCCAGCTTACCAGTACCGTTGTGGTTGCTAGGAGCAGGTGGAGGAGTTGCAATAGCTGCTGTAGGTTTCATGGCCGGTCGTCGCAGCAAGCCTCAACTAGTTCCAGTCGGGGCAGAACTTGTCTATGATGTACCAGAAGATTCTATTAATGGTTCTACAAACTCAGATGATAACCATCATGCGCCTCATGAAGAATCAAAGGTCATAATCATTAGTAAAAATACTCAACAATAAAGATGCTCAGTGCCATCATTAAGTGGGCGATCGCTCGCCGTTGGTTAGTTATTTTAGGTACAATTATTCTGACAATTTGGATATTTCGGACGATTATCCAAATGCCTTTGGATGTTTTCCCTAACTTTGCGCCACCCCAAGTTGAAATTCAAACTGAAGCACCAGGACTCGCCCCCGAGGAATTAGAATCCCTGGTAACTTTACCAATTGAAAGTGCGATTAACGGTACTCCCGGAGTAACAGCAGTACGCTCATCTTCAGCTGCGGGAATTTCTGTCGTTAAAGTCATTTTTAACTGGGACACTGATATTTATCAAGCTCGCCAGCTGGTAACAGAGCGATTGCAACAAGCTCAAAGTAAGTTGCCATCAGGTGTAGAAACTCCGCAAATTTCCCCGACAAGCTCACCGATTGGGACTGTACTACAATATGCTTTTACATCAGAAAATACTCCTTTAATGGAAGTGCGACGCATTGTTGATTGGCAAGTAACAAATCGTCTTTTAGCAGTCCCTGGTGTTAGTCAGGTTGTCGCCTATGGTGGTGATGTTCGCCAATATCAAGTGTTAGTTGATCCAGAAAAATTAAAAGCCTTTAATGTCACTTTAGAAGACGTAGAGCAAGCAGCCAAAGCTGCCAATGTAAATGCTCCTGGTGGCTATTTAATTACTCCTGACCGAGAAAAATTAATTAGGGGGATTGGGCGGATTGAATCTATTGAAGAATTACAGCAATCAGTGATAACTGCTCGCAATGGTACGCCTGTCAAAATTTCAGATATCGCTGACGTGCAAATTGGTGCAGCTATTAAACGGGGTGATGGCAGTTTTAACGGTCAAAAGGCAGTTGTTGTGATGATTAATAAACAGCCTCAAGCCGATACTCCTACTGTCACCCGTGCCATAGAAGTGGCAATGTCAGAGATTCAAGCAGGATTACCTAAAGATATCACAGTTACGCCAACCTTTCGTCAAGAAAACTATATTGATTCTTCCATTGAAAATGTTCGAGAGGCTTTAATAGAAGGGAGCATTATTGTTGCTTTAATTCTAATTCCTTTTCTCATGAATTGGCGCAACCTAGCTATTTGTTTAACTGCCCTTCCTTTATCTTTATTATTAGGAGTACTATTACTAAATTGGTTGGGACAAGGTTTAAATACCATGACGTTAGGAGGGTTGGCAGTAGCAATTGGTTCAGCAGTTGATGATGCGATTGTTGATGCTGAAAACGTTTACCGTAACCTGCGAGAAAATAAATATTCCCCCAACCCGCGTCCAGTTTTAGAAGTAGTATTTGAGGGTTGTCAAGAGGTACGCGATTCGGTATTTGGAGCTACCATCATTACTATAGTTGTCTTCTCTCCAATATTTGCTTTAGCTGGTGTAGAAGGCAGCATTTTTATCCCAATGGGATTAGGCTATATGGCAGCTGTTATAGCTTCCAGTATAACGGCATTGACAGTGACTCCGGCTTTATGTGCAATTTTACTGCCTTATGGTCGCTTGCCAGAAACAGAACCTTGGGTTGCGAGATTTTTTAAGCGACTTTACCATCCTTTATTAACATTTTCTCTGAAGCGTTCTGAAATTGTTATAGGTGCTGCGATCGCTAGTTTGGTGGCTGCTACTATAATTGTCCCCTCTTTTGGCAGAATATTTTTACCAGAGTTTCAAGAGCAGACTTTGGTAAATACCCTAACTCTCTATCCGGGAGTGTCTCTGGAAGCTACTAATGCAGCTGGTGAAACACTTCAGCACGCACTCAAGGGGGACTCTAGATTTCCCTATGTGCAATTGCGTTCTGGACGTGCGCCGGGAGATGGGGATGCAGCCGGGGTAAATTTGGGACACTTGGATATTGAGTTAAGTGACGCAGGAATGAAAGACAGGAAAGGGACGATTGAGAAGTTACGGGAGGAATTTGCTAAATTACCAGGGGTAGCACCGAATATTGGTGGTTTTATCTCGCACCGCATGGATGAGGTGTTGTCTGGGGTGAGGAGTGCGATCGCAGTCAAATTTTTGGACCAGACTTAGAACAACTTCGCACGATTGGACAGCAAGTTGATGATGTCATGAAAACTGTGAATGGGATTGTAGATTTACAACTAGAACCTCAAATACCCATTGAACAAATACAAATTAAGTTCAATCGGCCTGCTGCTTCACGGTATGGTTTGACAGTAGGGAAACTTTCCGAAATTATTGAAACTGCTCTGAATGGACGAGTAGTATCTCAAGTTTTAGATAAACAACAAACTTTCGATTTAGCTGTGTGGTTAAAACCAGATGCACGGCAAAATCTAGATACTATTCGCAATTTGTTAGTTGATACTCCTAATGGACAAAAAATTCCTTTAGCACAGGTTGCCACAATTGAAAATGGTACTGGGCCTAATACTATAAATAGAGAAAATGTATCCCGCTTGATTGTTGTTTCTGCTAACGCTAATGGTAGAGATTTACGCTCTATCGTTAATGAAATTAGAGACAAAGTTAATCAACAGGTACATCCACCCTCTGGTTACTATATCCAGTATGCGGGACAATTTGAGGCAGAAGAAAGAGCAACTCAGAATATCTTAATTTCGAGCCTTATAGCTTTTGTCGCAATTACAGTAATTATGTACCTTTCTGTCAAATCTATTCCCTCTACTGCCATGATTATGATTAATTTGCCTTTGGCATTAGTAGGGGGAGTATTTTCAGTAGCTTTGACTGGTGGCGTTATTTCTATTGCTTCTTTGGTTGGCTTTATCACTTTATTTGGAGTTGCTACCCGGAATGGTTTGTTACTTGTGGATAATTACAACACCAAATTTGCAGAAGAAATGCCACTTAAAGAAGTTCTGATTAAAGGGTCGATGGAACGTTTGAATGCCATTTTGATGACAGCTTTTACCTCTGCTTTAGGATTAGCACCTTTAGTAGTTGAAAGTGGCCCTGGAAAGGAAATTTTACAACCACTTTCAATAGTGGTGTTAGGTGGGTTGTTTACTTCTACGGCATTAACTTTGATGGTCTTACCAGCTTTATATGCCAAGTTTGGTAAGTTCTTGCTACCTAAGCGCACTACATCAGTTGTAGAGGATGGCAAAGTACCAAAAGCAGTTTTTGAGTAAAAATGGTCTTAACAAGGCAATTTTCTAGTTTTGAGAAATATGCCCCCTCCCCCCATTTCTGTTAAAATACCAACATAAAAGACTTGTATAACTATCCCCCATGATAAATGAATACTTTGACATTTTTTCGCAGCTTGAGAAATCCGGTATTTGCAAGGCTGTACACTGCTCAAACCACTAGTTTATTGGGCGATGCACTTACTTGGGTAGGTTTAGCCCTGCTTGCTTTTGAGTTAGCTGGAAAGAATGCTGCGGTTGTGCTTTCAGTAGCTTTGACTCTGCGTGTGACTGCTTTTGTGTTGCTGTCTCCCCTTGCAGGTGCGATCGCAGACCACCTTGATCGTAAGAAAATCATGGTCGTTACCCACATATTCAGAATGTTAATTGTGGGTATGTTGCCTTTTGTGACGCAGGTTTGGCAAGTCTACGTATTAATATTTGCACTTAACGTCTTTAATGCTTTCTTTACCCCAACTTACCAAGCCACAATTCCACTAGTAACGCGTGAGAATGACTGTGCAGGCGCGATCGCGCTTTCGGCTGCTACTTTTCAATTACTTGGTGTACTTGGCCCCGGTATCGCTGGGAGTGTCGCCGCCTTCATTGGTGCGAGACAAGTTTTCTATTTGGATGCTCTCAGTTTTGCGATCGCGGCAGTCTTAATCTTCACCCTACCAGGTCAGCTCGTCGTTGCACAAAATCAACAGCCTTCCAGGACAACACGCCAAACATTGCGAGACATTAAAGACGGTACAACTCGCCTGCTTACAGATGCACCTATTCGTTACGCGCTGGCGATGCAGTTAGTCGCATCGATTGCCGGAGCGCAAATCTTAGTAAATACTGTCGGCTACGTCCAAGGTACACTCCAATTGGGAGAAGTGCAGTATGGCTGGGTGATGGCAGCTTTTGGTATTGGTGCAACTCTCTGTGCGGTTGTTTTTGGTACGTTCAATAGAAGTTTGCCACGGACAACGTTTGTTTTGATTGGTGCAACTTTGATAACATTGGCTTTATTGCCTGCTAACTACGCAAATTTAACAGTATTGATGCTTTTATGGTTGGTAGCGGGTGCGGGGCAAAGTTTAGTGAACTTACCCACCCAGACAATGATTGCAGACCGCATCCCAACTGCTGTACAAGGACGAGTTTATGGCGCACACTTTGCCTGGAGTCATCTTTGGTGGGCAATCTCATATCCTCTTGCAGGTTGGTTGGGAAGTAACTTTGCTGAACGTGAGTTTCTTTACGGTAGCTTAGTGGGCTTGATGCTGCTAGTGGTAGTGCAAATTACCCTTTCACCTCAACCGCATGAACACGAACATTTTCACTATCCTAGTGTGCATGAACATAAGCACATCCACGATGAACACCATCAGCATGACCACGATCAGGAAATACTTGTAGGCGAATCTCACAACCATCTTCACGAACACACGACGATTATCTATCACAGTAACCCTCACACTAGGGACATTCACCATCGTCATAGTCATTAAACTGCTGTTGATAATATTCCGATCAGATATTGGTTAAAACTTATCAGAGAGTTAAGATGAAGCACTGTCACTATCCTTTAAACCGAATGCTGCTTGCCACCTTTGCGGATGACGCGGCACTAAAATTCTTACATCGGGGTCTGGTAATCCAATGTTCGCTTTTTTCAACGCAGCAACTATCGCCTGTCTAACTGCTGATGTCGTAGCCACAAAATCAGAACGCCGCGAATCTGTCCAAAAGCGGGTTTCAACTACAATGTCATCTTGTCCTAAATCTCGTATCCGCACAGAAACCCCCGGCTCATCAAGTACCTCTTGTGTTGCCTGGGCTGCATTTTTTAAAATAGTAACCACTTGTTGCAGGTCGCTATCGTAACCAATGAATAGTTCGACACTGCTACGACGGATAGGTGCAGCTGTGTTGTTAATGATCCGAGAAGTAAACACTTCAGCATTAGGAATTAGTACCACGCGACCATCGTATGTACGAAGTTGGGTAGCACGCAATTCTATACGCTCAACGTTTCCTTCGGTTTCGCCAACAACAATTTGATCGCCCAACTCAAAAGGACGTAAGACAAGGATTAGCATACCACTAATAAAGTTGGAGATGATATCCTTAAGGGCAAATCCCAAAGCAAGGCTAGTTAATCCTAATCCAGTCGCCACAGCCTGGGGATCAAAGCCAAAAGCATCGAGGGCAACTATCAAGCCGAGTGTCCAAACGGCGTAATATGCAAGCTGCTTAATTAGGTTTTCAACAGTCAAATCTTCAACAATGTGGCGGAAGATAATTCGCATCAGCCAGCGTATGAATGTGGCTATTGCCCAGAAAAGACCAATTACTAAAATAGCAGCGATCGCACGCGGAATAATTGTGATAGCAGATTCTATCAGTCGCCCAAAAGCAGTCTCTACTGATGCTTGTACTTCTGCTACAAATCGCCCCCAAGGCGAAAGGCGGCGTTGACTTGCTCGTTTAAGAGCAGCATCTATTGCCTGTGACCATTGGATAGCTAGCGCGTCAACAGTTGTTAAATTGTCTTGAGCATCTGTTGTAGTTAAAGTAACAATTGGTACTCCCGCAGTAGTAATAACGCGCTTTTGCTTATCTTGGGAAGTTTCAATCTGAGGTGGAGAAATTGCTGTTGGATTTTCTAATAACCGATTCATCCGTCGTTCGATTTGCCTTGCACGATCTGATGCCTTGGTGTTATCCACTGCACTTACTCGGAACAATGCACGACCATCTAGACGTACTGTTACTCGTTCATCTTGCGCTCTCACTGAATTGGGTATAGTTATTGATATCACAATCAAAATGGTGAGTAAAAATACCCAAATTGTGCGAGTCCGTGCTAGTTTGCTCAAGCGATTTGTGATTACTGTCCTGGTTCTTAGCCTCACAATTAAATTACCCTCGCAAACGTCCACTTAGCCACAAATCAAAATTTTTGATTTGCCTATTGATAAGGTTAATAAATTACTGTTATTGTTTAAAAATAAAGCTATGGCCGATATTTGTCTTCATGCTTGCGAAAGAAACCCTGAAGCTAAAAAGGCATAATAGCTTAACGCATTGGCATATTGTCTGTTTAGCAATTTGTTAACAATGATTCAAATAGAATTCCTGATTTTTTTGTAACCGAAATGAGAACGTGAATTCTGATAATGTTGCTCTTGCTGTATGTTGTGTGCTGCTGGGGAAGGAGAGGAGTAAAATTTGCTGCGATTTTGAAATAAAATAAAACTTGCTACTGCTATGAGCAAATAGCCAAATCCTCGTTGCAACTGTCTAGGCTGTACAAACTGAGAAAGATAAGCTCCACTAATTGTGCCGATGCTGGCAGCGATTGTAAATGAAGCCATGAGATGCCAATTCAGTGATACCTGTCCTAGATAGCCTAACAGTCCAGCAACAGAATTCATTGCAATAATTAGTAAAGAAGTGCCGATCGCTTGTTTCATCGGTGTATTTCCCAACAAAACTAAGGCAGGAACAATCGCAAATCCGCCACCAACCCCAACTAATCCAGTTAATAAACCTACACCTAAACCTTCACTCAGCATCCAAAGCCAACAGTATTTACATATTGGTTTGGAATATAAGCTTAAATCCAAATCAGTCGCAGCAACTTTTGGAACTGGTTTAGCATTTTTGTTAATCATAAATCCTGCTGCCAATAGCATCATCAAGGCAAACAGAATCATCTGGATTGTGCCAGTAATAAAAGGTAATGTCGCAAATTTCGCTCCTACATAAGCTCCTAACATTGTGGCAGAGCCAAACATGAAAGCGGTTTTTAAATTTACATTGCCTTGCTGCCAATGGGGGATGACACCAATCAGACTTACACATCCCACAATAAAAAGCGTCATGGCGATCGCAGGTTTCGGTGTCACACCCATGACATACACTAAAATCGGTACTGCTAAAACCGAGCCACCGCCGCCAATTAACCCTAAACTGATGCCTATACAAATGGCGAAAAAATGACCTAATATCCAGGCAATCGTCATAATGGATCGAGCAAAAGATTTTAACGGGTAAAAAGTAAGTTACCGCAACGTTCATTGGCGGGAACTGCTTCCATAATTTTTTGCGGTTCAGGTAAATCTAAACTGCCCATGAACTCAATGAAGTTTTGGCGATCGCGCCCGACAAATCTTGGATTCCAGCGTTTTTCTTCGCCAATGGTAGATACTGTCTGTCCACGATAGTCATGCCCAGGATATACCAAAGTTTCATCTGATAAAGTAAATAGTTTTTGTGTCACTGATTCAAACAAAGTTCCCGCATCACCACTTTGAAAGTCGGTTCGTCCACAGCCACGAATAAACAAGGCATCTCCAGTTAAAACTCGATCTTGATTAACTAAATACGCCATGTGGCTATCTGTATGACCTGGTGTGGCGATCGCCTGAATTGTTATGCTTGCCAATTGTAAGATTTCTCCATCTTTAATGTACCGATCTGCACAACTGGCTTGAGCTTTATCGGGAACAATCCCTAAACAATCGGTCATTTCCCGCAATTTGGCTGTACCTGTAATATGATCTGCATGGATGTGGGTTTCTAAGCAGTAACGCAGAGATAACCCTAATTCTGTAAGTAGTTTTGAATCACGTTCAACTTGCTCCAGTACCGGATCGACCAAAATAGCTGCTTGAGTTTGTTGATCTGCAAGTAAATAAGTGTAAGTGCTGCTTTCTCTGTCAAATAACTGTCTGAATAACATAGTGTTTCCTCTTGCAACAATGCCAAGACTTCAATTTGCTTGGGAGTGAGTTGAAACATAATGTTCAAGGAACTGTTTCATCTGCGGATTAGCACTACAATCAAAGCCAGCCGCAGCAGCTTTCTCAAATACTTGCTCTGGTGTCATTCCTTGTCGCGTCGCTACGTTCATAAATGCCATTAAACCCGCACGCATAGTACTGGCACAATGAATTAAAGCGGGTTTGGGTAGCTGATCAATTTGCTCAAGTACCTCTGTAGTCAGTTCATCGCTAATCTCGTTCGGCTTGACCGGAATGTTGACGTAGTGCAGCCCTAAAGCTTGTGCTTGTTGCTGTTCATTGCTGATAAAACCTTGTTCATCAGGCGATCGCAGATTGAGTACAGATTTATAACCTTCATTCACCGCCTGCTGTAACTGCTCTGATGTCACCTGTCCTGCTACTGTTAATTCATTGTTAATCTTTTTGACGTTTTCCATTGCTGTTTTATCTCTTAACTCTTACTACCATATTACTATCTGGTAATATGGTAGTAACTACATATAAGAAGATGTAATATTTAAGTCTGTATGTTAGAATCTTCCCCTCAAGCTCTTGCTCCCGTTGCTGAATACTTTAAAGTTTTGTCAGAAGTAAGTCGGCTGCAAGTTTTGTGTTGTCTCAAGTCAGGATCGAAAAACGTGACAGAAATCATCCAAGAAACCGGACTGGGACAAGCAAATGTTTCCAAACATTTGAAAGTATTGATGCAAGCGGGTATAGTCACTCGTCAACCACAAGGAATCAGTGTTTTTTACCAAATTACTGACCCGATAATTTTTGAGCTATGTGAGTTAGTGTGCGATCGCCTTGCTATTCGACTGCAAGAACAAACACAACAGTTGGAGCAACTGCAAGCACTGCGCCATCCGTAAAAATTGCTCTTTTTCAGAGGCGATAGGATTTCATTGTCAAGTGTGATGATGAGAAATGCAATTAATTGTGATTTAACAATTACAGCTTTCTCTTAGCACCGAATTACCAGTCATCAACCCAAAGGTAACAGCAACAGTGACAACAAAAACTTTTCAAACCATCCCCCGTAATGTTTGGGTTTTAGGATTTGTCAGCTTGTTAACTGATATTAGTTCTGAGATGATTCATTCAGTGTTGCCACTATTTCTAGTTTCGGTATTAGGGGCAGATTTGCTGACAGTTGGCTGGATTGAGGGAATTGCAGAATCAACTGCTTCTGTACTGAAAGTTTTTTCAGGAGCCTTAAGTGATTATTTAGGACAGCGTAAGAAATTGGCTGTTGTTGGTTATGGGCTATCTACCTTAGTTAAACCCTTATTCGCATTGGCAACTAGTCCTGCTTGGGTATTGATGGCTCGTTTTGGCGATCGCGTTGGCAAAGGAATTCGTGTAGCTCCCCGCGATGCAATAGTAGCAGATGTTACCGATAGCGCTAATCGTGGAGCCGCCTACGGTTTACGCCAGTCTCTGGACACTATCGGCGCATTTACTGGGCCACTAGTTGCATTTATGTTGATGTCTTTTTCAGGACAGAACTTTCGTCTAGTTTTCTGGTTAGCGCTGCTTCCTGGTATCTTAGCAGTAGCTCTTTTGGCAACGGGCGTGCAAGAACCCAGCAATATAAACAGTCAAAGGCAGAATAATCCTCTACAGTGGTCTGCCTTGCAAAGTTTAGGTAAAAGCTACTGGGTGCTAGTCGCAATTGCGCTACTATTTAATCTTGGTAACTCTAGCGATGCTTTTTTATTGCTGCAAGCACAGCAAGCTGGAATATCTGCTTCCCTAGTACCGCTTACCCTGGTTGTAATGAATGTAGCTTACTCTCTCAGCGCCTATCCAGTAGGATTGCTATCTGACCGCATTGGTAGATTGGGGCTATTAGTGGGTGGATTTTGTGTGTATGCTTTAGCATATCTAGGTTTTGCGTTTGTTGATGCTCCTTGGCAGGTGTGGGGACTTTTTGGGCTGTATGGGCTGCATCAGGGGATGAGTCAGGGCATATTGTTAGCACTGGTAGCAGATAGAGTTCCGTCCCATCTACGAGGTACTGCTTTTGGGTTAATTAATTTGGCTACTGGTGTAGCGCTCTTACCAGCTAGTTTGTTGGGAGGTGTTTTGTGGCAAACAATCAGTCCAAAAGCAACTTTCATCGCTGGAAGTGTTTTCGCTTTGAGTGCGATCGTATTACTGCTGGTATTTGAAGGCAGAAGACGGAAATCAGTAGGTAGAGAGTAAAAATCTTCATTGCCAGCCATATCTTTCCAAGTTCTTGACTTTTTCTCTCTACGATGAGCCTGCAAGTTCAGATGTTGTTTGTACCAGACTATGCTCATCTGAACTATGATTGCTTACTATTTTTATTGTGAAAAAGAAATGAACAAAGTTGCAAAAGTTACAATTTTCTTCTGGATTATGAAGATCATCGCCACGACACTCGGCGAAACCGCAGGTGACTTCATCTCAATGTCTCTTGGACTGGGGTATTACGTAGCCTTTGCCATAACGTTCGCCATTCTTGCTATTTTCCTGTTTTTTCAAATTCAATCCGACAGATATCGTCCAGCCCTTTACTGGGTAGCCATCATTGCGACAACCACAGCTGGAACCGAAGTGTCAGACCTGATGGATCGATCTCTTGGGCTGGGCTACGCAATAGGATCGCTTATCCTGGTAGCCGCTCTCTTGAGCGTTCTTGCCATCTGGTACTACCGGGATCGGGATTTGAGCGTTTATCCGATCGCAAGGAAAGACGCAGAGACAACCTATTGGCTGGCGATTCTGTTCTCAAACAGTTTGGGAACGGCCTTTGGTGATTTTCTGACAAGCAACTTAGGACTAAGCTATATCCAGGGCGCATTCGCGACGGCCAGCGTCATTGGTGTTGTCATCGCCCTTCACTACGTAACAAAGTTGAGCGATGTTCTCCTATTCTGGCTCGCGTTCATCTTCACACGCCCCTTCGGAGCCACCTTCGGAGATTTTCTTACCAAACCAATCAAAAATGGTGGTTTATCACTGCCAAGGGGCTATGCTTCGGCGATCGCCTTTATCCTGCTGGCAGTTGTCCTATTCTTTTCTGTGCGAAACGAGAAAAAAGTGCGTCACCCAATTGAGTGATGCGTTTAATCAGGCAGATGACTATTTTTTGTTAAATACAAAATAAATAGTATAAAAATATGAGAATCTTAATAGTTGAAGATGACGATCGCATCGCTAAACCTTTAGCCGAAGATTTAAAACACCAGCATCATGCTGTTGATATTGCTTGTGATGGGATTGAAGGTTGGGAATATTCCCAAGCAGGTAATTATGATTTAATTTTATTAGATTTAATGTTGCCGCGCTTAGATGGAATTACTCTCTGTAAACGGTTACGTGCTTCTAATTGCAACGCTTTTATTTTGATGTTGACAGCACGCGATACAACATCAGATAAAATAATTGGACTTGATGCTGGTGCAGATGATTATTTAGTTAAACCATTTGAACTAGAAGAATTAGCAGCACGAATTAGAGCTTTATCTCGGAGAAGTCCAGAAACTCGCCAATTAATCTTAATTCATGGTGATTTACAATTAGATCCTAGTAATTGCAATGTTACTTATGCAAGCAACCCTTTGTCATTAACACATAAAGAATACATGATATTGGAATGTTTTTTGAAAAATCCTACTCAAGTTTTAACTCGCTCTGCAATTTTAGATAAATTGTGGGAGTTTGATAAATTATCCGGGGAGGAAACCGTTAAAACTCACATTACAAATTTAAGAAAGAAACTCAGAGCGGTAGGAAGTTCAGAGGATTTTATTGAAACTGTTTACGGTGTTGGTTATCGTCTGTGTCCTAAGTAAGGGCAAATTTAGCTTATGTTTGAAAAAATTCGCCGTCGTTTACTGTTGTCTTATTTCATCGTATTATCATTAATCTTAGGTGGATTTGCAATTGCCGTTCGGATTGTCTTTACCCATAGCTTCCATAAACAACAAACACAAAAACTTGCTGTTCTAGCACAAGTTGCTGCTGCTAATGCCGAGTTTGATAACGGTAAAATTAAAATTGAAAATGACTTACCTCAAGATAAGTTGTTTGAAAATCATCAAGGGTTACACTGGTTTGATACTAAAGGTAATCTTATAGAAAAACAGGGACAAGATATTTTAAATTTACCTGTTCATGTAACGGAAGGAGAACAAATTAATATAGTTGGTAAAAATCGTATTCAGTCTGTCACTTTACCAATTATTAGTAGTGACGATAAACAATTCATTGGATATGTAAGAGCTAGTCAATCTTTAGAAGAATTCGATGAAACTTTAAATAAATTAGATTTGGGGTTAAGCGGTGGAATTGTTGTAGCTTTGATTATTAGTGGTGTTGGTGGAGTTTGGTTGACTCGTCAAGCAATGCAACCAATTGAAGAAAGCTTTGAACGGTTAAAACAGTTTACTGCTGATGCTTCCCATGAACTCCGCAGTCCTTTAATGGCGATTAAAAGTAATACAGGGGTAGCACTCAAGTATCCAGAAGGGATGCGAGAAACTGACGCAGAAAAATTTCAGGCTATTTCTAGTGCTACTAACCAAATGACTCGGCTCACTGAAGACTTACTATTTTTAGCTCGTCATGATAATATTCCTAGCCGGAGTAAAGAAATTATTAATCTTAATTCAATTTTAAATAACTTAGTGCAACTATATCAGCCGCAAGCGATCGCTAAACAAATTAATCTGAAAAGTCAGTTGACTGAAAAGCTTTATCTGTTGGGTGATATAAATCAAATAACACGATTATTTACTAATTTAATTCAAAACGCTATACATTACACCTCGTCAGAAGGAACGGTAGAAATCACAGCTAATCGTTCTGCTTCCGATATAGTAGTTAATGTCCAAGATACAGGTATAGGAATTGCACCAAAAGATTTAGAAAATATTTTTGAGCGTTTTTGGCGAGCAGATAAATCACGTTCTTATAATTCTGGTGGTTCTGGTTTAGGATTGGCTATTGCCCAAGCTATTGCTCAAAATCACGATGGATTAATTACCGTCACAAGTCAATTGGGAATTGGAAGTTGTTTTACAGTGCGTTTACCAGCAAGTTCTCTTAATTAATGTTTATAAAAGTGTCTGATCAAGTACCATAGTACAGCTATATTAGCCATAAAGACTAAAAATTTTAAAATTGTTACCCCTCTAATTAACTCATAGATTTCGGGAGGTATACTAATACCAACTAATCCAATAACTAATATCTTTGCCCAGGTTTTTTCATACCATAAACCGATAGTCTCAATGGCTGTCACAACTGCGTATATTGCAGTGGCAATTCCACTAAATTTTAAAGTTTGTGGTTTGATATTAATAATTTTTTCTAGTAACCACTCAATAACTTCGCGTTTACCTTCCAATATGTAAGATTCGGAAAAGGCTACAAGAGTATCATGTTTTTTTAAAGCTAAAAGTAGAATAATAGATGTAGCTGTAAGCAGTAAAGCAACAAAGCCTTTATAAATAACAATTGCTATTAAACCTGGAGGACGTTTCTTGATCATTTAATTTTCCTTACTTGTTACTTTATTGCTTATGGAAAGCTAAATAATTTGTCAATAAAAAGGTTAACAACCTAAATATTGGGACTTAGACAAAAAGTAGCCAGAAAAAACCATCAAACCTATATACAGAAAGACTTTGACATTACTTTGTCTTGTTGATTGATATATCTAGGTTTCAACCATTTTTTAGCCTTTGGTGTATTTTATTTGCTGTGCAAGGGTTTGAGGCTTGTTTTTGCCTCAAAAATGTTTAAGTCCTGATATATGATTGATTTATGACAATATTTATACTACCAGGGTACGTAATTAATTGATAACACTATTATTATGTTGGGATTGGGATTAACAAAGTCGGTCTTTGCAACTCAAATACCGTCTAGTGTTTCTGTCAAATCTGAGTATTCCAAACACACCCAATTCTCTCAAGTCAATGCTGAAGAGTCTGATCCATCCGATCCTGCTGGAGACCCACCTGGCGGGCCTGATGGCAATGGAGAGGATCGCCCAGAAGGTTAAGCCCAACTTTTGCACTTTATCTTGTTGTCCTTTTCGTTGAAAATTACCGTGAATTTAATACCAATTTGTTTTCTTAAATGTCATTCTGTAACCTAAAGCTTTTTCTGCTGGTTACATAGCGAGATGAAGTGTTAGCAAAGTGTTTCCTAATGGTAAGAATTTCGCGAGATTCTTTGTTAAGCTCGGTTTGCTCCAATATGACTAACTTACCTTTTTGATTGCAACTTGGTATTACGAAACTAACTACGTAGAGCTTTATTTTAACTGTTGAAGATAAGATATAGCGGTTTTCAGATCAGTGAGATACAGTTTAAAATCGCAAAACCTTTATGAGCCGCCCTTAACTGTATTGCATCCGACCGAGAACCGCCAGGGCAAACGCATCTAAATTACTCTTGATCACAACGAAGGTTAAGAACCAACGAAAAAATGAGGATTTCGCGCTTGATTATTTTTTAAGCCCTAAAGCGATCGCCTAAAATTTTCGCAATAAGTAAGAGTTAATGACATTATTTTTAGCTCTATTGAGAATAGACTTTGCTTATTGACATGATGCGGCCGCCCTGCCGAGAACCGCTATACTATCTTCAACAGTTTTATACAAAATTGTCATTTTTAAAATTTATGAGCGATCGCAAGAGAAAATATAATGTAACTGATACACCTGCTCAATCAAACATGAATGTAATAATTCGCATACAAATAAAGGAGATTGCTGAAAATAGTTCATTCAACAACCTCGTATTTAGCTATTTACAGCCACGCATCACTTGTGACTAGTAATAAATAACCCTACTTACTGCCTTCATTTGTTTCCCGTTCGTTATTATTCTCCGTAACTTGAATGCTACTCTTTGGACGAGAAGCTTCATTTTCATCGCTTTCCTGGTTCGCATTCTCAGTGTAGAGAACCTTACCATTACCAGCGTCAACTTTCACCTCTTTTTGACCAATTTTTACAGCATAAACTAAGTTACCATCTTCATTTTCGAGTTTTACACTACTAGCTTTATCACCGACAGAAGTTTCAGCAGCTTGTTTAGCTTGTTCTGCTGTAATTTTAGCTAAAGCTTGTAGTTTTTTGTCCTCTTGCTGTTCTTCTTGATCATCATTAGTTTCACCGTCACCATCACTTGCTTGAGCTATTTTAGTGTGATGAACACCATTCTTCATGATTTCATGAGCTTCTGTAGCGTCATTAGCTTCGCCATCTCCGTCACTAGCTTGAGCTACTTGTACACTGTTTTGTGAAGGAGAGGCACTTACGGTTTTGACCACTGCACCAACACCTAAAATACTCATTAAAGCAGCTGCTAAAGCGATTTTTGTTGAAGTTTTCATGTGTGTCAATCCTGGAAATATGTGTTTTTTGAGCAATCCAAAATAATTAGCAGATACAAATCCTTAATTGTGGTATTTACACCTGCTTGAGATTTGCTATGGCTTCACTTTAAGAATAAAAAGTCAAGAAGTCGGAAAGATTGATTGAGATTATAAAAAATTAGTTTATTAACTATAGGACTAATATTGGGAGCAATGCGATTTTGTGAGGTGCTTAAAATTCGGGTGCTAAATCACCTATTTAGGGGTGCGATCGCAGCTAAATAACTGTTTTTATTGAGAATCTAGTTCTATAACTGAGAATTAAAGTCCGATCTAACAAAATCGCATTGCTCCCCTAATATTTGATTTCTGAAAAAGCTCCGTACATTTGAAGAGTCGCAAAATCAAAGGTAGTGTGTCGGATAAACCACTCAAACATCCACTTTAGATGGGGTAGATATAGCGAAGCTGTCATGAAGGGCAAGATGGACTGAAAACTCTTACTGTCGGTGGAACCATAAGATTGCCGTTTTTACGTGCTTATGCTTCCAATTGATTTCGGCAAAATTATGCTTCCAAATAAACAAGCGTGCCATTCATTCCGGTATAGATCATGCTTATTCATAGCCGAGAGAGTTTTGAACATCACGTAGAGTCTTCTTAGCATACCAACTCAGCATGACTCCTGGCTTAGTGAGAAGCTGAGTTACCCTAGCTTGAGTCGGCTTGTGTCCTGTTTCATGAAGCAATTGAGCAATATCAATAATCTCTTGGCATATGCGTTCCCTTTTCTCTTGTCCACTAGCTTTCTGGTACTCTTTATACCGCTTAGAGATTTCGCGAGAAAGTTCAGAGAAATATCGGTATAAATAGCTGTTATTTTTATAGCCAAGTCGTCGATTAATGGAAAGAAGTGAAGGAGGTGGAAATTCTTTGAGTGCTGCTTCCAGAATAGGTTGTATTTTTTGCTGTTTACTTACCTTTCTGTACTCAGCATGTCTGATTTTGATTGACTCACATAAAGAAGGAAAATGATATTGCAAAACTAAAGGACGATATCTCAAACGCAGTGCCACATATTCCAAAGAAGGTGCAGGATATTCCTTGAGTACCTCTGTTAGAACTACATTTAAAACTTGTTTTCTCTCCAAATCTAAGTGCTTATAAGATTTTCTTGGCTGCTTAACTACATTCAGTTTTGGTGAGAGAGAACTGTTTTTTGAGTCAGTTAATAATAAGTCTGTTGTTAATAAATCTAACAGAGATATTTCTAGATAGTGAGTTAAAACTAAAAGATTATCAATCTGAGGTATTACTTTTCCTTTACACCACAAACCAATTGTTGCTTTATTCATCCCAGATTGCCGAGAAAATGCAGGGATACTAGATTTAAAAACTTGCAAAATGTAGCTAGAAATTGTATTACTAACTTTCTGAAGATTAGGAGGAGAATTGAGAGTAGGTGTTACTGCAACTAGCTCTCCCAAATTGTTAACTATATTCAATTGCCGATTTCGTTCTGCTTCTGACTTTATCAGGCTTGTAAAAACAGTTTTATGTCGATTATTTCCCAGCCACTTACCACATTTATTACAGTGTCCGGTTCGGGAGTCCCCAGAAATTGTCAGTTGTTGTTGATGACAGTGAGGACACTGCTCTTGCAACGGTTGATGATGGTAAGGACAGACTTGGGCAGTATTGATAGACCAGAGAAGTGGTTCATAAACACTTGTGTGATTGTCATGCCATTCTTGGTAGCATTTGGGACACCAAGCCCGGTGACGACGGAGCAAGCCTCTTTTAGAAATGACCTGCGCCCAAGGTAACAGGGTAAGGTAGTGCAAGTCCAAACGCCTAGTTAGCGCAGACATTGCACCCACAAGATTAGTTGCCATGAACCCTGTTCCATTAAACGCTGTTCTATCTCTGCCAGTTCCAAATACTTTGCTAATACTTTCGTCTTGCAATTTTGCTTCTTTGCCCATTAGTGGGGCAATTTCGGTTATAGTCAACCGTCTAACAGTGACGCAATGTTCATGAGCAAGTCTTTGCACATAGCCTGTTAAGCTCTCTACATAAGGAGTTCCTATACCAATTGGCTCTAGATGATATAAGCGACTTCTTTGTGGGATAGCAGTTTTCTCAATATCCCATGATGGGTAAAGTTTGAGGGTCTCTTTGAGCATATTACTGATTGCCTACTTGATGCCGCTTGGGTTTGGGTTGTCCAGGTTTTCTTCTTAAGCGTGCTTTTTGAGTACCTAATTGTGGAGTTTTCAATGTCTGTGACTCCGAATCATCTGCAACGGCTCCTAAAGATGGCAAACCGAGTTCTGCACGCAGTTGAGAAACTTCTGCTTCAATTTGTGCATGATTGTTTTCACCTTCCTTAATTTTCTTGAGAATGTTCCGGCATTGGGCAACAGATAAGGCACGCCGTTCTAAATGTTGAATTTTAACGGTGTTCGCACCTTCGGTCATGGCATCGAAGAGCGCATTCTGAAACCAATTTTTGAGAATCCCTACGCAGCCGAGACTTCGCTCATAACAGTAATCCCAATGAGAAACTAAATCCGGCTCCTCAACAAGGGGCATATTCAGTTGAAAACCCCACACCACGCTTTGAAATATCTCTCTGTCCTGAGTGCAGTCAGCACGGTAGCGGGGAAAGTGTACGTAGGCACTACGTCGGCTCAATTGATCCCCTACATCGTGTAAGGTGAGCAGTTCATAGGTGCCAACTAACCCATGCACAACACTTGTTCTATTGGCAAGGGACTTAATAGCTTCTGGTAAATCTGTGAGCTTGCGCCCGGAAGCTATCATCAGCATATGATGAGCTTCATCAATAAAAAATATTTTGGGTTTACGATGTTTGAGAGCTTGTTCTAATGCCCATCCCAAGTCTGTTTCAATAACTTTTGATTCAATAACAATTTGCCCATTGCTATTACGATATATACCTCGCGTCCCATAGTCTATTTTCTGGTCAATCAATGGTTCATGAAGGGCAAATAAGCAGCGTTTGATATGATCTTTTGAATTGAAAAGTCCAGATTTTTGAACTACTGCCTCAACTGATGCAACTGGCAACCAACCTCTGTCAGCTTCTAATTCTTGTCGGTTCGTCTCAATCAGCCACTTTTCAATCAGCAGACGCAGGGTTGTTTTCCCAACTCCAGTTGGCCCGTAAATAAAAATAACTCGTGATTCACCAGAATTACTAACCAAAAGCTTGAGTAAATTGAAGGTTTCTTCTAACCGAGGGTGTGCCATTGTATAGTTATCGAAGAAAGCCAACCGCACTAGCGGTGATTGCAACAGTAGAGATTGGGGGAATCTTGGGGATTTGGACATGATTAATAAGAATCGAAAGATTGGAGCAGATGGGGTTTAACCGCTATATTCTCGGATGTAGGAGACGATTCTGAGTTATTATTGTTAATCTCTTGTGCGATATTCAATTGCTCCAAAAAGCTTTCTTTTTGTCTGACTCCATCAATAACTTGAAATACTTCCTTGCCTTGAGCATCTCGCAGACGTTGGGCGAGTAAAACTTCCTCTGCTTCAGCAGTTGATAGAAATTCCGCTAACTTTTTAGCTCTCACTGTTAATTGTTTGTCATGGTTAGAGTTACGCTTTTGTAACTCAGCAGTCGCCAGCCAAATTTCTTTTTCTGAGCGTCCTTTGAAAATTGCATAATATTCACTAATACATTTCACCCATTGACCACGGATATAGGCATAGGCAATTCCAACATCAAACGGGTCATATCTGGCTTCTACATGAGTTTTCTGGATTAAAGGGTCACGAAAGGCAGAATTCCAGTAGTGAATGCCCCGTATTTGTATCCCTTTAGCTGGATGCACTTTTACCTTCCCAGATTGTATTGTTGGTAAAGTTAAAATTCTCCAGGTTTCGTCGTTAGGTATTAGTCGGTGAGCGCGACTTCCGTACTGGGATATTCCTGAAGTCAAAGCCTGTTTTGGCGAAATTCCTAATGCCGGATGTTCTGTTGTGTCGTACTCAGAGTAAGCCCATTCGCAGAGATATAAATACAACAAGCCAAGTGTCCAAACTGCCAAGTTTTTAGGATTGACAGATTTGGTCATCAACCTGATTTTTTTAGTAATCTGTGTATTGCCGGCCAAGTTGTAGAGCAACTGGGTGTTTGCAGTTCCAAATAGGCGTTCGCAAACTCCACTAAATCGAGAAGCGGCAGGGGGACGGTGTTTGAGCGTACATTCAAACAAAGCCAGCAAACTCTCGAAATAGTTGCTATGAAACTCTTTGCCGTTGTCTGTCACAATTATTTGGGGTAGGCGAGAGTGGCGCATCACGCAAATCCGCAGCACCATCATGCAACTGCGGTAGCTGGGAGGGTCAAAAGTCAAATAAACCGCTAGTATTGAACGACTGTAAGCATCCACCAAAAATGTTGCCCAAGGTCTGCCAAGAACTTGACCTGTAAGTGAACACCGTAGCTCTATGTCCATTTTGGTGTGGTCAATATGACCAATCTCAAAAGGGCGATCTCCGTGACGCGGTGTCGTTAGCTCTAATTCCCAGTAAAAAGGTTTTTGTGGGTAGGCAGCCCGATGTCCTTCACGAGCTTTTGTCTGTTCCCAACCACTACGCCGTTTTATTTCGTTAATAAATGTTTTGTAGCTGGGAATTTGGTCTGGAGAAATTCCGGCACTTACGCAGGCATTGTTAAAAGCTCCATAGACTTCATACTTGCGCTTCTGTTTGTGCGTTTCGTAGGCTTGTGTTATGAATTTGTCTATCAGTTCTAAGGTCTGTTGGGGTAGCTTTCGGTTGCGGTTGCCTTTTTTATTAGAGCAACTTAAAAGCCCAATATACCCATAGCCACATTTTTGTTGTGCTTGCCGATATTTGCTTAACCAATCTCTTAAGGTACGTTCTGATATTGTGGAATTCTCTAGTGGTTGCCCCAGCAACATTGGTTCAATACTTCTGTAACGGTGATTGGCCTCTTCTAAATCTTTTGAACTGGCTTGGAGCAGAATAGACTTTATTTGGTCATCGTTACAGTTGGACTGTTGGAGTTGAGAAGCTGTGATTTTTCCTTGACGAATTTTATTTTCAAACTCAGAAATGGGCAAATCAATAAAGTCTCCTTCTCTGGGACGCAAAGTAATCTCAGTGTGACCAATTTGAACTAAGTTGTAGCTTTCACCATCCCAATTAATTGGCGTGTTGGGAATCAAATTTATAACTGGGGAACTGATAGAATCAGCGATGGTCTGCGACGAAACCATCAAGTTGTAAGTTGTTCCCGAAAGTTGGTCACAAAAAACTCTGCACCGTTCTGGCTCAACCAAAAGGGTTGCCTTTAAATCCACATAAATTTTTTCAGTGGCAACCAGTTGGTAAATTTCATCTACACTAACTTTATTAGCTTGATAGAGCAATTCCCTCAGAGTTATTCCAGGTTGTTCCTGAATTATTGCTCTTATAAGTTGTGTTTGATTCGGATCTATACTATCAACACGATTTCGGTAATAGTCTTCTAGGAAGGTAATGTTACGATATAAAACCCAATTAATTTGGTCATCTGACTGGATGTGAAAATCAAATCCAAACTGTGCTGCGTGTTTAGATGCTGGTGGCGAATACCACTTTAAATCTTCTCCCTTACTATAGCGATGGGGGTGTTTAACAATCAGCGATTTGAGTTCACTTAGAGTTTTACACTCTACCCAACCAGCACTGTTTGTTCTGATGACAAAAAAGTCTGGGGTGTAAAAGAATCCAATATTTCGCCCACAGGCTCCTTGATAATTAATCTTAAATGCAGGGGGTTGGTCGTAAAATTCTAAGACATCTTCGTTATGCTCCAGTGAGTAAACGAAGGGAAGCTCAACTTTATGGGACTCAAATTGAATGCTTTGCCCCATCTTTTTACTGGGGTAAAAACCTGACACATTTTTTCTCCCTCCTCCTACACGCCGTGCAGGTTCTTTTGATCGGATGTCTGCGAGAGTTTTGCGAGCCATCGGTGATAGGTTTTGACGACTACACCAGTTATCAAACTCGTCAGGTGTGAGCATTTTTTCTCCCCCTGAAATTTGAGTTGAAGACACAACTCACAACATATGTCTTGTTTTTATAGCAGTGGTAGGAGTGCTGTCACTCGATTCATTGCTCTCGGCACTGGTCTGAGTGCTTCAGTTCATTGTATTTGTTACTACCGATTTGAAATCTTAAGAAAGTATATTTTTGGCAAGCTTATGGTGATAATTTTGCTTGACGGCAATGTTATGGTTCCAATTGCTGAAAAATGACTCAAAGTGTCTAACGGACACATCAGCATCTCAGCCACTATGGCGGCAATATTATGGTTCCAGTCGCGGCAATCTTATCCTTCCACCGACAAAGAGGCGGCAGATCAAGCCAAGAATTTAGTTGCCAATACCGAGGATAAACAGGGCGGGATCAATGCTGAAGCTGCAACAACACCTAAGCCCACAACTGCTGGTGCAGCTATTTTAAACCATGAAATGCAGGTTACGCTTGCCCCTGATGAAGGTAAGGAAATCAAGCTTGACATGAGTAAAGGCAATAAAGTGCAATACACTTGGTCTACAGATGGTGGCAAAGCCAATTTTGATGTGCATGCCGATTCTCAAACATTAGGAATCAATTACCATCAGTACAGCAAGGGATCTTCGCAAAGCGAACAAGGGGAACTTGAAGCAGCCTTTGATGGTTCACATGGTTGGTTTTGGAGAAATCGGACATCTAACACAATTACCATTACCCTTAAAACTATAGGTGAATATACTGATATTAAACAGAAATAAGGAGGAAATGCGCGATTCTTAATTGGCGGCGGTCAAGAACTGTTGGTGCGCGGCATTGAGCAGGTGAAATCAATTGAAGACTTGCAGCAATCCGTGGTCAAAGTGCAAGGTGGTAAACTATGGATAGATCGCCCTTACTGGCGGGGTCATTTCCATCGCCTCCCTGATTGGTTTCATCACCTTGTTTGGGGTTGCCACTCGCAATGGCTTGTTGCTGGTTGATAACTACAACAACAAATTTGCCCAGGGAATGCACCTTAAAGATGTGATTGTGAAGGGTTCCCTGGAACGGATTAACGCCATCCTGATGACTGCCCTTAGCTCGGCACTGGGGATGTTGCCGCTAGCGATCGCTGGCGGAGCCGGAAATGAAATTCTGCAACCGTTGGCGATCGTGGTCTTTCTTGGGTGGTTTGTTTACCTCCACGGCATTAACCTTGTTGGTCATTCCTGCGATCTATGCCAAATTTGGCAAGTGGTTGATACCCAAGCAAACCCACCAACTTTACAGACTAGAACGGAAGCAGTACAACGTTCCTAGTCAGCGGCGGCAGATAATCTTTGCATTATCACCAGGATCTCCAAACTGTCCGCTCCAACAGGGTTGTTGTGCTGCTGTCAACTAACGTTCGATTACTTCTTCACTGCCCCTAACTTTTCTGGATTAACCACTGCAAAAATCGATCGAATGCTATCTCCTGTAAACTCAAAGCTAAAAGTGCTATGAAGCTTTTCATCCACGATATTAATCACTCCAAGCTGACTATTGACGACTGCAACCTGCGAAATCAGCATCGGGGTTAATCGGCTGCGACGAATCGCCACTAAAAAACGAGCTACTTTTAGACAGCCAGACAATGGTTTTTGTGCTGCCACCACTTTACCGCCGCCATCTGACCAAAATGTTACATCTTCTGCCATCAGTGCAATAAGTCCCTGCAAGTCGCCATGATTCCAACAGTCAAGAAATTGCTCAACCAGGATGTCTCGATCGTGAGAAATTGGGGCAATTGAGGGTCTGCGTAGCACAAGATGCTGACGAGCGCGACGAATGATTTGGCGGCAACTTGGAATACTTTTACCGACAGTTTTGGCGATCGCCTCGTAGTCATAATCAAAGACTTCGCGTAATAGAAAAACGGCTCTCTCAGTTGGGGATAAGCACTCTAGCAGCATGAGAAATGCGAATGAAAGAGATTCTGCTAATTCAGCACAGTCTTTGACCTCTGTTGATTCCGCGATCAGGGGTTCTGGCAACCATGTTCCCGTGTATTGTTCTCGTTTTATTTGAGCCGATCGCCGATGGTCGATACACAAACGAGTTACAGTCGTCGATAGAAACGCTTTGGGAGACTGCACGACACTTTCAGTCCGTTGCCAACGAATCCAGGTTTCCTGAAGGATGTCTTCTGCCTCGGTCACGCTGCCCAGCATTCGATAGGCGATCGCAAATAAGAGCGATCGATACTGATTGAAGAGGTCTAATCGGTTCATAAGTTACCAAGTCGTCGCTAAATCCATCAGCTTTGCGCGGGCTTGTTCAATTGACTGTTGCCGAATTTCATCGGGCATGAATTGATTTGGCACAGCCACAATTGTGATGTCTTCAATGCCAATGAAACCCAGAATCGATCGCAGATAAGTTTCACAGAAATTTAAACTTCCCATCGGCGTATCGGGTGCAAAATCTCCCGCACTCGGAGTAATCACTAATGCCTTTTTGCCGATCGCCAATCCTTTAAATGTAAAATTAGCCGAATCAAAAGCAAAGGTGCGATTGACTCGAACGATATTATCCAAATATGCCTTAAATGTTGATGGCACACTGAAGTTATACATCGGCACACCGAGCAATAGGCGATCTGCCCATAACAATTCCTCAATCAATTGCTCGGAAGCCGCAAGTGCCGTTTCCATTTCTGGGGTGCGACTGTCAGGAGGAAGGTAGTTTGCCGTTGTCCATAGTTCTGTTGGGTGAGCGGGCGGATGCATTCCGACATCCTGTTGTTTATGGAGCGCATTAGGATGGGAATTCTGCCACGCTTGGATAAATTCGTGACTGAGTGCGCGAGAAATTGACCGATCTAACCGCACACTAGATTGGATTTCAAGGAGTTTCATGGGTGTTATGCCATCAGTTTGGATTGAGGTTTGCAGGAGGCTAGCTTGTTTGCTGCTGGTAAAGCCGCTTAAATTCCACCGGATTGAGTTGGAGATCGATCGCATTCAGCAAACTCGCTTGCTGTGATGAAATAGGTTCAATTCCCTGTTGACAACAGCTTGTCAGAAATGTCATGAAACCGCTCAATCGGTTGAATTGAGGCTGTGTTGATAGAAATGCTTCAGTCACTTTCATCGGCGGTAGGTTTGTGCCGTTCGCACAATACAGAATCGGGTTGTCTCGGTCTAGGCGCATCATGCAGTAGATCGTATCTTTGCCCTCAGTCAAGATACAAAAAGGCAGTAAATCGATTGAGCATCTGCCCAGCTTTAGATGGCGATGTCCAGCTAAGGCATAATCCAAGGGCAAGAATTTGGCAACAATCAGACGGTTTCCAAGTTGTAGATGAAATTCATTCTCTCGACCGGATAATTCTCCATGCCATTTGCCTTTGATTCGGAGTAGTTTTTCCGCCAGATTTAACTTTCCTGGCTGACCAGACAGCCCATTATGCCATTGATAGAGGTCGTAAGCATCTTGGGGCAATTCCCACGAAAAGGAAGCAGTTTTTGCTTCAATATCAGCGATTGTTAATCCAGCCTGTAGGCGGCTGGCAATTTTAGGGGCAGTCTCTCTCAGGGCAGTGTCGAAACGGTGTAGTGTGTCGATCGGTGCAGTCATGGCAGTTCCTTCAAAGTTGCGCTAATCTCTCGCAGTCAGAGATTGGCTTACTTAATTAAGACGAGGAAGATGCTTTGTTTGTGACAAGACTTTGAACATTAACAAATCACCTTGAAATTGCGCTCTATCCCTGTGACTTAAGCAGCACAACGACCAAGCTCACCCGCCGCTAACCATATGGTTCGGTTCGTAAAAAAAACTCATAACAGTCGGCGTGCAACGGGCTTGTTAGACGGCTTATTTACAAGTCAATTAGTAACTATCACCCCCAGAATCAGGAGCATTGATGCACTGGGGACGCTGCCCTTGGCGATCGCTGGCGGAGCCGGAAATGAAATTCTGCAACCGTTGGCGATCGTGGTCTTGGGCGGTTTGTTTACCTCCACGGCATTAACCTTGTTGGTTATTCCTGCCCTCTACGCTAAGTTTGGCAAATACTTGATCCCCAACCAAAAACCTGCCGACCATGAGACGAGTTTTCCTTTGAATCCCGATCTATCGGTAAATTCAGTGCTTCCAGAGATTGATTAGAGATTAATTAGAGGTGCGATCGCGCCAACTCTGTGAAGTCAAAGCGATCGCATTCTCATCAGTACTAGGAATTCTGAAATGCCCCAAAGTAATGTAATTAAAAATCCTTGGTTTTAATGAAACAGTTATTGCTTTTTGTTGCAATAAACTTTACTCTAAATCCTAAATGGAGGTGTCAAAGTTGAGTTGGATGGTTTTCTCCTACTCCCTTCCTTCCAAATCTTCTTCCAGCCCTCGTGTCACATTGTGGCGACGGTTGCGACGATTGGGAGCCATCTCACTGAAAGGCAGCATTCACGTCCTTCCCGCTCGTGACGAATGTATAGAATCTTTCCAGTGGTTAGCTCAGGAAGTTCAACAGGCCAAGGGTGAAGCCCTAGTAACGCGGGTTGAGCAGTTTGAGGGATTGGCTGACCAGGAAATCATCTCACTGTTCCATAAAGCTCGGAGTGAAGAGTATCAAGAAATTGAAGCCCAAGCAATTGAACTTGAAAAGTCTGTGAATCTTACTGCCAACCTGGAAGGTCGTAGCAGTCTGCTGGAAACCTTAGAAAAGCTGCGTAAACAACACACCGAAATTACCCGTGTAGACCCAATTTGTCACTAAGATTGCCTCAGTTGCTGCCCTGCTTACCATCTTTACTGACACGTTCTTCTTTTAATGGGGCTTAGACAAAAAATACCCAGAAAATAGCCTCTAATCTATATACAGACAGACCTTGACATCGTTTTGCTTAGTTTCTTAATTTATCTGAGTTTCAGCCATTTTTGAGGATTTGGTGTATTTATCTTAACTCTGTATGAGTTTGAGGCTTGTTTTTCCCTCAAAAAAGTTTAAGTACCGTTAAAAGTACTTAAACAAAAACTCATTAGCTCAAAAATCCCAAACTTAAGCACTGCTAATGTACTAGTCTACCAAACCAGGCAAACCCCGCATCTGACGTAGAGCATTTAAGCAGGCTGGGCAATCGCAGCTGAACAAAGTTATGGAAGTTTCACTCTCTTCATCAGTGAATTGTAACTCAGGAAGCTCTTGGACAGAGGCATAGGCTAACTCTACAGCCCCACCCTGTTCTAGTTGAGCTTGGGGAGCGGTGAACTCTATAACTCTATCTTCATTTGGTTGAGCTTGGGCTGGTTTCACCCCTGGTGTAGATGCAGAAGCAATAGTATTGCTAACCCGTATGCAGACCATTTTCTTCGTTGCTGAGTGGGGGGATTGTATACAAGAAAGACGGTTGCCTGCTGCATCCACGGTCTGATTTGCATAAGATGGTTGAGTCATCATGATCGTAGACATCACAGACGCAAACAGTGCAGGGCTGGAAAACAAGGTGAGGAGAAATTTGTTCATTTATTCAAAAGCGTTTGTGACTGCTCACACCTTTAAATTATTACTGAGTAACTTATATACAAATATAGACAAGATACTGATGATATCTCAGTATCTTGTAAAAAGTGCATGTAAACGATAGCATACCAGAGGCTGTTTGTAATGTCCAGAGAGTGTAGAGCCAGCAACCAATTCGCAATTCGCAATGACGCTCCTACGGACGCTCGTTCCTCTCTACGAGACGCTGCACGTAGCTTGCTTCCCCGTAGGGGTACGGTACCGCAATTACGTTTTTTAACGGGGATTTAACCCCGACACAAAACGTGCTGCCTGTAGAGGCAGGGGAATTAAACTGAACATACTTTGTTAAATCATAACGCCTAACTAAATTTTCTTTGAGAGCGGACACGGATTTTCTCCTTGTGCAGCTTCATAATAAAGTTCTAAAGCCTCGATGACAGCGAGTATGACCAAATCTCTGCTACACTGCGCCACAAATATTCAACCTTGATTTCATCCTGATTTCATCTTCATTTGAGACATTAGATACAGTGCCAGATTGTCAAAATTACAGATTATCCCAGATAGATTCACTGTATCGTCAAGCAAAAAACCCTTGATTTGTCTCAAAAATGCTCAATTCCATTGTTAAATGGTCGATCGCGCAAAGGTGGCTAATCGTTATTGCCTCGATATTAATTAGTTTGTGGGGATTGCGCGTCATAACGCAAATGCCCCTCGACGTATTTCCTGCTTTCGCTCCGCCCCAAGTAGAAATTCAAGTTGAAGCTTCTGGTTTAGCACCAGAAGAAATTGAGTCTTTGGTGACTCGCCCAATTGAGAGCGCGATTAATGGCACACCTGGACTGGAATCGTTGCGGTCTTCATCTGCAATTGGGATTTCTGCTATTAAAACTGTCTTTAGCTGGGACACTGAGATATACCGTGCCCGTCAACTGGTAACAGAACGATTACAAGGGGTGAAACTGCCACAGGGAGTTGAACAGCCGGAAATCTTGCCTGTCAATTCGCCCTTGGGATGGGCTGTTAAATACGCTTTCTCCTCCCAAAGCACTGACATGATGGAGGTGTGGCGAATTGTCAACTGGGATGTGAAAAATCGCTTGCTGGCTGTACCAGGGGTGAGTAATGTATTTCTCTATGGTGGCGATGAACGGCAGTATCAAGTTTTAGTTGATCCAGACAAGCTCAAAGCCTATAGTGTATCCCTGCCAGAAGTTACCAAGGCAGTGCAGAATGCCAACGTCAATGTGCCGGGAGGATTTTTGATTACTCCTGATCAAGAAACCTTGATTCGGGGGATTGGGCGCATTGAGTCGATTGACAAGCTGAAGCGTTCGGTTATCAAAGCAGTTAAAGGCACACCCATATTACTAGAACAAGTCGCAGAGGTCAAAATTGGCCCAGGACTCAGACGAGGAGATGGACTATTTCAGGGCAAACGAGCAGTAATTTTAACTGTCTCTAAGCAGCCTGCGGCAGATACACCCACTGTAGTCAAAGCTGTAGAAGCAGCAATGGAAGAGATTAAGCCAGGGCTACCGCAGGATGTCAAGGTTACTAAAACCTTTGACCAAGATTTATTCATCGAAGCTTCAATCAAAAACGTTGAAGAAGCACTGCGCGATGGCATCATTATTGTTTCAGTCATCCTGATTATTTTCCTGATGAACTGGCGCACGGTAATTATTAGTCTTAGCGCCCTACCTCTGTCATTACTGTTAGGCATGATTATTCTTAGCTGGACTGGACAGGGCATTAATACAATGACCTTGGGTGGACTGGTAGTTGCAATTGGTTCAGTGGTGGATGATGCGATCGTTGATATGGAAAACGTCTACCGCCGATTAAGGGAAAACCAAATAGCAGGAAACCCGAAAAATCCTTTACAAGTAGTGTTTGACGGCTCAGTAGAGGTGCGCGTCAGTGTTTTATTCTCGACAGTCATTATCGCAGTAGTCTTTGCTCCAATTTTTGTCCTGTCTGGGGTAGAAGGTCGCATTTTCACACCGATGGGAATGGCGTATTTGCTATCGATTCTCGCTTCTACCTTAGTTGCATTAACGCTGACTCCAGCATTATGTGCCTTGTTGCTGGCAAATCAACCTTTACCCAGTACAGAGACTTGGCTAGAGCGCAAAGTACATCAATTTTATCGTCCAGCGTTGAAGTTCTCGATTCGCCGTCCCCAGGTAATTTTGGGAGTTGCGCTTGCGGGCTTTGTTGCTTCCATAATTATTCTACCTGGGTTGGGAAAAGTCTTTCTACCAGAATTTCAAGACCGTTCTTTGGTCAATTCAATGGTTCTTTTACCTGGTGAATCTCTGAATGCAACTAACCAAGCAGCTTTAGCGGTGATGGATGCGCTCAAAAACGATCGCCGTTTCGATTTCATTGCGTTGCGATCTGGATTTGCTCAAGGAGATCCAGAAGTAGCAGGGGTCAACTTTGGCGAGTTGGATGTGCAGATTAGCGAAGCCGGAGCGAAAAATCGGGACAAGACTGTTGAAGTACTCCGCAAAGAGTTTGAAAAACTTCCTGGTGTGGCGACTAATATTGGTGGATTTATCTCACACCGCATAGATGATATTCTCTCAGGTGTGAGGAGTGCGATCGCAGTCAAAATTTACGGCCCCGAACTCAAACAACTCCGCACCCTTGGTCAACAGGTACAATCCGCGATGAGTGGTATTCCTGGCATTGTGGATCTGCAACTCGAACCCCAAATCCCAGTCAAACAAATTCAAATTCAGTTTGACCGCGATGCAGCAGCACGTTATGGACTAACCGTGGGGGAACTGGCAGAAACAATTGAGACTGGGCTAAATGGCAAAGCAGTTTCTCAAGTGTTGGAGAAGCAACAAACGTTTAATCTGGTCGTGTGGTTGCAAGAGCGCTATCGTAATAATTTAGATGTAATTGGCAATTTGTTGGTAGATACACCCAACGGGCAGAAAATCCCTTTATCCCAGGTTGCCAAAGTTGATTATGGCACGGGGCCAAGTACCATTAATCGTGAAAATGTTTCCCGGCTGATTGTGGTTTCTGCCAACGTTTCTGGAAAGGATTTGGGTTCTGTAATTAAAGATGTACGCGATCGCGTTAAACAAATTCAACTGCCTGGAGGATACTATGTCCAATTTGGCGGACAGTTTCAAGCACAGGAACAAGCCACGCAGACATTAATTATTGCAGGTGGAATTGCTTTTGCAGTGATTTCCGTACTGATTTACTTTGCCGTCAAGTCAATTCCTGCCACAATCATGATTATGATTAACTTGCCACTGGCATTAATTGGTGGTGTCATCTCTGTGTCCTTGAGTGGTGGTATTATTTCCGTTGCTTCGATGGTTGGTTTTATCACTCTATTTGGTGTAGCTACCCGTAACGGATTGTTGTTAGTGGATAACTATAATAATCGTCTTGCTGAGGGAATACCACTCAAACAAGTAATTGTTGATGGTTCGATGGAAAGATTAGTAGCGATTCTCCTCACAGCACTTTCGTCAGCGCTAGGTATGGTTCCCCTAGTAATTGGTTCTGGTGCAGGTAAAGAAATTTTGCAACCTTTGGCTGTGGTAGTGTTAGGAGGCTTATTTACTTCCACTGCTTTAACATTATTAGTTTTGCCGGCTTTATATTCGCTATTTGGGAGATTTTTAGTTCCAAAAAAGACTACACAGATATACGATATCAAAGTTACTCAAGGTTCAGTTGTATGACACTTAATTTATTAATGATTTCCAGATGTCCACCTGGAAATACACAGATATTCATGCACTTTGCATGTAATTGATCACAATTTTTCTAATAATCAATGAGGAGTAAATCAATGCAATCATTCAAACTAGGTTTTATTATTTTTGCAAGTACAGGATTATTTTTCTTAGGAGCTTGCAGTAATCAAGCTTCTGACTCTAGTAGTAATCCTTCTAGTCCTTCTACAGAAAATACTAACAAAACCGAACCAGCCGCCAAAACTGAAACATCTGCTCATGGCGACTCGCATGGTAAAAATGCTCAAGTTGTTGAAGTGGGAAAATATCACTTAGAGTTAGTGCCTGAGACAGAAGATGGCACGACTCACTTAGATTTATATTTGCAAACAGGTGACAAACACCAAGCAGTTCCAAATGCGAAAGTTACTGCTGATATTCAGTCACCCGATGGAAAGCAAAAAACAGTTCCCCTAACGTATGATGCTGATGGTAAACACTACGCTGCCAAGCTAGATAAAGGTGCCGCAGGGCAATATCAGGTGAAAATTACTGCAAATGTTGGCGGCGAAAAGGTCAACGGTCGGTTTAGTTTTAATCAGTGATCTGAGTATTTAGGCATCGCTTGCAGGGCAGTTATGGCGCGATCGCCTCCGGCGGGCGGGTACGCCATCGCAAAGCACGAAAACTCTCCCAAAGTCTCATTCAGTCTGGAAACTCATGGCAAGTTTATTATTTAATTAAACTCGACAACTAATTCCGAAAAAATCGAAATAATAATGCTTTCAGCCTCCGTTACGGCAAATTTATCCTTTAAAAAACGGTAATCTTTTACTTTAAGTCACGAGGCTTTGATGTAGAGAGAAAAAAGCAGTTCAATTCTTCAGCAACCGTAAACCACTGAGTGTCACGAGTACGGTAGATCCTTCGTGACCTAAAACCCCTAGAGGTAGACTCATGTGTCCAGTAAAGTTGGCAATGAGTAGCAGCACAATGAAACCAAGGGCAAACACAATATTCTGCTTGACGATGCGTTGAGAGCGACGACCCAGACGAACGGCATACTCTAATTTTTCTAGGCGGTCTGCCATTAACACAATGTCTGCTGTTTCCAGCGCCACATCACTGCCTGCGGCTCCCATCGCAATTCCCACGGATGCCTGCGCCAAAGCTGGAGCATCGTTAATCCCATCCCCTACCATTGCAACAGCCGGGTACTGCTTCTGTAGCCGCCGAATTACCTCAACTTTATCTTCGGGCAACAGTTCGGCATACACGCGATCGACTCCAGTCTCTTGAGCGATGCTCTGTGCCGTTCGTTCGTTGTCGCCTGTCAACATAGCAATCTGCTCAATCCCTAAGCGTTTTAGGTTTGCGATCGCTTGTTTAGCTGTCGGTCGCACAATATCGGCAACGGCAATGATTCCGAGGATACGTCCGGTATCAGCAACCCAAACCACTGTTTTGCCTTCCTGTTCCCACTGTTGGCTTTGCTGAGTTAGAGCATCTGGACAAGGGTTTGCATGAGTTTGAACAAAAGCAGCTTTACCGACTACAGCCATTTTGCCTGCAACATCTCCGGTAATCCCCTGTCCTGCTTGAGCTTGAACATTAGTGGCTTCAGTCCATTTCAACTGTTGCTTCCGAGCCGCTTGAACGATCGCGTCTCCAATCGGATGCTCTGACAAACTTTCCAAAGATGCCGCGACCTGGAGCAACTGATCTCCTGCTTGTTCGACTGTCATGACGTGGACAACTTGAGGTTTGCCCGTCGTTAAGGTTCCGGTTTTATCAAAGGCGATCGCTTTGATCCGTCCAATCATTTCCAGTTGAGCACCGTTCTTGAACAAAATTCCGTTTCGTGCGCCATTGGCAACTCCCGACAGCAGTGTGGGCATAGTCGCTGCCATCAACGCACAGGGCGAAGCTACCACCAGAAAAATTAGCGCCCGATAAATTGTATTCTCCCAAGTCCAACCCAGAAAGAACGGAGGTAGGGTTGCGAGCAGAATACCCATCAACACAATCACCTTCGCGTAGACTCGCTCAAATCGTTCAATGAACTGTTGGGAAGGCGGCGTTTCTGTTTGCGCCTGCTCCACCAGTCGAATCACTCGCTGAATCAGGCTACTTTCGGGTGGCTGATGAATTTTGAGTCTGAGTGCTCCATTGCCATTGATGGTGCCTGCAAAAACTTGATCGCCCGCTACTTTCTCAACGGGCATCGACTCTCCGGTAATGGAAGCCTGGTTGAGGGTGCTGAATCCTTCAATTACCACACCATCAGTCGGAACCAGTTCTCCCGGTTTAACCAGGACTTGATCCCCAATTCGTAGCTCAGAAACGGGGATTAGTTGTTCTTGCCCATTCAGCAGTTTCCGGGCGGTATCGGAGGTAAGGCTCATCAGTCCTCGAATACTACGCTCGGTTCGTTGCATCGCATAGCGTTCGAGAGCGCCGCTGATCGCGAAGATCAGAATTAACACAGCCCCATCGACGATGAAGTAATACTCTTGTTGCCAAAGCCCTAAAGCCGCTGCCCCCAATGCTGCGACAATCATCAGCAGGTCTACGTCCAGTTCTTTTTCTCGAAATAGCGTCGTTAACCCCTCACGCGCACTTTTATAGCCCCCAATGACATAGGCAGCCGGGAGAATCAGGAAGCTGAGTCCCAGCCACCCTTGGTTGAGGGTAAACCAACCAAGAAATACGAGGATTGCACAGACCCCAGAGGCGATCGCGTCTGGATGATCCTTCAGCAAGGAAGGAAAGCGAGGCAGTGTAGTAGAAGACATTTGGCAATGGGTTGAGATAAAATTACTTCTCTACCCTAAACCTTGACATTAATGTAAATGTCAACCTTTAATCTGAAATTAGAAGTATGAAAAACCAGCATTTAACGATAAAAGAACTGACAGAGGCGGTTGGGGGAGATACCACCCCTCGCATGGTGCGGCACTATCACACCTTGGGTTTGCTACCTCAACCGCCACGCTCGGCGGGTAACTATCGACTATACTCCCAACAAGATGTGCAGCAGTTGCGGCAGATCGTAGCATTGAAGCAGCAAGGGTTTCAGCTATCCCACATTCAGCAGCTCCTCCAAAGTGAATCAGGCGTAAATGTGGAGCAAACGCTGATTACGCAACTGCAACAGCAATATCGCACCGTAATCCAGCAATTAACCCGTCTTCGACAAACAGCGACCGCACTGGAAGGAGTGTTGGGACGCGATCTCAACTGCCAAACAATCCAGGCGGAAGCTATTGCTCAACTGAGGCTGTTAGAAGCCAAAACTCAAGATGGGCTAGAGGAGCTAGAAGAACTTTGGCATAGTCTGGATGCAGAAACAACGGCTCACCCAGAAGCATTTCAGGAATCGCTACAGCGCCTGTTGCCAGACCTGTCTAACCGCTCTGAAATTGAAGTAGACTTGCTCTCCAAACTGGTATTGGCTTGTGGAGATGTGAGTTTGATCCAGTTTGTACGATTAAGTCGGGGGATTTTGGGAGATCGTTTACAGGACGCGATCGCGGCTGCTCGTGATGCACTCAAGAGGGGTTGTCAAGTTGTAGGTGATGTTCCAACAGTTGTTGCTGCCTTAGATCAAACTCGATTGGCACATTTGCAGTGCCCCATCAAAACGTTGATTGCCGACCCACACATCACAAATGCAGCAGAAGCAGAGGAAGCGTTTTGGCACGACGAGCAGTGGAAGGAACGCTTACGCCAGTTGCCTGCTGGTTGTATTCTTGTGATTGGCTATGCGCCTTCAGTATTGATGGCTGCCTGTGACTTGATTGAGCAGGGACACCTTCAACCGACTCTTGTAATTGGAATGCCGATCGGTTTTAGTCATGCCCCAGCAGCCAAACGCCGATTAGTGCGCTCTGGCATTCCTCACATCACTATTGAAGGAACATTAGGCGGTGGTTTGTTGGCGGCAGTTGCGTTAAATGCTCTGGTAGAGTCTTTATTGGAAAAGCCAAATTGCCATTGCTATCTCACATCATTAGACCTGTCCGAAAAATAAACTTAGTACAAAAAATCGGTAGAAGAATAAATTGAGTATCTACCACTTTGAGCTAAAAATATCGCCTCAGTAGTTCAGTAATTTCTATCGCTTATGCCTCTAAATAATTGCCACGATGACTGCTTTTAGATGTAGTGCTGCTGGTCTATCTCTTTGTTGAGCGCTTTTTTTTCAAACGCTCCAAACTGTCTTAAGGTAATTGCGTTTGGCTTTTTCGACTTTGTATAGCAACAGAGAAATTTAAATCGTTAACTACGAAAGCATCAGCAAATTTGAGATTTCGGATAGTATTTGGTTACAAGAATGCTACTTTGATTTTGACAAGCAAAATACACAAAACAAAGTTGCACTCATGCTGGTTAGTACACCTTTAAAATAAACTTATTAAAAATGATTTTTACCTAATTTCAAGCCTCAATATTGCTTACTGCTGAATTTTCTGAAGGAGAGCTTGTGTTTGCTGATACCTCTGGGTATCTCCTTGCTGTTGAAATAGACTTGCAGCTTGCTGTAAATCGCTAATAGCGCTTTTGCGATCGCCTAAAGCATATTCAGCAAGTCCTCGGTTGCCGTAGGCATCAGGTAATTTGGGGTTGATTTGTAGTGCTTGGTTAAAATCTGCGATCGCCAACTTGTGATTTCCCTGTCTATAATTCAAAAAGCCCCTATTGTAGTAGGCATCTACAGACTTCGGATCAATTCTTAGTACCTGGTTAAAGTCGGTAATTGCAGCTTTAATACTTCCTAGTTCCGCATGAGCAGTCCCTCGACTGTTGTAAGCATCTGTATGGTTGGGATTTAGTCGCAGTGCTTGATCAAAGTCGGTAACGGCTGCTTTAAAATCTCCTAATTGAGACTTTGCCAAACCTCTCAGGCAGAAACCCTCGTAGTATCGTGGATTTAACTGTACTACCCGATTAAAATCTTCTATTGCACCATTGAAGTTGCCTTGCTCAAGCTTTTGCACACCCTGATTATAGTATTCCTGAAAATTCATCTGTTGGATGCGCGTTTGTGGTTCTTGTGCAGCAAGGACAGCAACAGGTATTCCACTCAGTACGCTACTTGTTATTCCCAGGATGGCTACAGATTTGTGAATGTAGTTCATGGCTTGACTTTCTCCATGTCAGACAGATCAAAGCAGATGCACAGGGTTATTCTCGACTAGATCCATCCTAAGCGGTTTAAAGCTTGAAACCCAGCTAGCCCAAAATACTTTGTAATAGCAACCAAACATTTAGCCCAACGATAACAGTAGCAACTCCCCAAGCTAAATATTTAAGCCATAACGGATTTACAAACTCACCCATTAAGCGACGGTTACTTGTGAACATCACCAATGGAATCACTGCAAATGGTAACTGCAAGCTGAGGATAACTTGACTGAGAACTATAAGGCGACTTGTGCTGTGTTCCCCAAAGATAATAATTGTAATCAGCGCGGGGATGATGGCAAGCAGACGGGTAACTAAACGCCGTAACCATGACGGAAGGCGAAATTGTAAAAAGCCTTCCATTACAATTTGCCCAGCTAGGGTTGCAGTCAATGTTGAACTTTGACCAGAAGCAAGTAAGGCAATCCCAAAAATTGCACTAGCAGCACTAACGCCCAATAATGGTGAAAGCAGTTTGTAAGCATCTTGAATTTCTGCTACATTCTGATTACCAGAAAAATGAAATGTTGCAGCAGACACAATTAAAATCGCCGAGTTGATAAACAGTGCTAATGACAAAGCAAAAGTTGAATCAATTGTGCCAAACTTAATTGCTTCCCATCTTTTTTCAGTATTAGGTTGCCAATCACGGGTTTGCACAATTGAGGAGTGTAAATATAAGTTGTGAGGCATCACTGTTGCCCCTAAAATACCAATAGCAATGTAGAGCATTTCTGGATTCTGTAAAATTTCTCCCTTGGGCAGATATCCAAACATTACCCCCCCCATATCAGGTCGAGAAAACAGAATTTCCGCTGTAAAACAGATACCTACGGTTGCTATAGGAATCCTATTTGATTTTTGAATAGGCTCCGTACATCTGTAAAGTGTCGAAATCAAAGGTAGTGTGTCTAATAAACCACTCAAACATCCACTTTAAATGAGAAAATGTTGGAACCAAAGCACAAAAACGTCTAACCCATGTTTTGGCTTGTAACCAGATATCTTCAATTGGATTTTGTATTGGGCAATTGGGGGCAAAGCGAACACAATGTATTTTCCATTGCTCGGTTGGCAAACTTTGATTAACAGAGTCCAGAAAACCTCGAATTTCTTTGGAACGGTGGTAGCTAGCACCATCCCAAAAAATTAGTAATTGCTGGTCGGGAGAGTCAGCTAGCAAGTATTGTAGGTAGTCAATGGTATTTTTTGAGTTTCCCGCATCATAAGCTTTGAGAACTAATTTTCCATCAAGATAGTCAACTGCCCCATAGTATGTCTGCTTATCTCGTTCATTAATGACTCTCACCGCTATTTCTTGGTCACTTTTTCCCCATACGTAGCCGCTTAAATCTCCCCACATTAAATGACATTCATCAATTAGCAGTACTCTTAATTTTCCTGTTTCGATTGACTCCCGGTGAGTTGCCAGCAATGTTTCAATCTCTTTTTTTTTACGGCAACAGCATTCTCGTCGGCTTTGGGGTTCAGCTTTGTCGTTTTTTTCCAACTGATAGATGCTGCATCGAACAAATCGTAGTAACTTTGTTTTGACTCATAAACCACATCATACTCAAAGGCCAATTTATACTCTAGTTCCCCAAGCTCCCAACAGTACGAGTGTTTGCAACCAACTCAACACCTCTTCTCGCTGTTCGGCATTTAGGTAGCTCTTTCTCCCTTTGTGGTTCAAGCGCAGTCCCGAAATTCCATATTCCTCGTAGGCAAGATCCAACCTGTTATGGAGCCTCTAGACACATCTAGAATTGTTTGAATTTCATCATACAAGTAGCCTTGATAAACCAGCTTGACTGCCAACGCTTTCCTGACCTCACGCACATCTGGACGCAGAGCGATAAAATCTTGTAGTTCCACGATGGCATGAAATTTTATTTCCTCTGTTGACTGTTGGCGCGATACTTCCAGTGCAAGTGTGGTAGTTTGTAAATGCTGGCTTATCATTGTCCTTTATTAGACTTTCATTTCCCTACGTATTATCTTGTAGTCTTGTTCAAAAATCAAATAGGAGTCCTATACCAGCATTATTATTAAGGCTTCTGTATAGCGAAAGCCTTTATGTTGCAGGAATAACAATACCAGGACATCCAGCGCAGTGATGCACACACCCCATATCAAGGGAATACCGAATAAAAGTTGCAGCGCGATCGCACTTCCCAGTAGACATCTCCAAAATAGTAATATTTGATGGTAAAAGAATATTACATGATGTTTTTGGGTGCTAAAACATGAGTTCTATACTGAGCCATATTGAAAAAAATCCTCAAGATGCACAGCGCTTGATTGGTCTTGGGTATCCTGAGCTACAACAGTTAATTCAAAATGCAGAGCAATTACACGATGAAAAACAGGTCTTGCTAGAATCAAAAAAAATAAGAATTATTACAGGTGGAGGTGGTAGGAAACCAAAATTACCAATACCGGAACAAATAATTTTAACTTTGGTTTACCTCAGGCATCTGACTACATTTCAACTTCTTGGTATCCAATTTGATGTAAGTGAATCGACAGCAAATAATATATTCAACTATTGGCTACCAATACTTCGAGAATTACTACCATCTAGTTTAATAGAACAAGTAAAAAAAAATGAATCTGATTATGAAATACTTAAAGAAGTACTCACGGATTATGAATTAATTATAGATAGCTATGAACAAGTCAGGGAAAGACCAGGGGACAACAAAGAACAAGAAAAATATTTTTCTGGCAAGGCACATAAACATACATTTAAAACCCAGATAATTATTTTACCAGACGCCAGAGATATTGTTGATGTTGTTGCAGGTGAACCTGGACCAAAAAGCGATATAACAATGTTTAGAGAAAATCGTGATAGCTTTGCTCCAAAACAAAGTTTTAAGGGAGATTTAGGTTATCTAGGAGAAGATTTAATTGATACTCCAATTAAAACACCAAGAAATGGGGAATTAACAACTGGCCAGAAAAAAGAAAACAAGGAGTTTTCATCAAAACGAGTATTTGTTGAACATCGAATTCGCTCAGTAAAAATTTTCCGAGTTGTTCAAGACCGATTTAGGCTAAAACCTAAAAAGTATGAGCAAGTAATTTTGACAATTTGTGGATTAGTAAGATTGCGAATAGGAGCGTTGATATTACCAACAAAAATAGACCTAGTAGCATTCGCCTTAAGTTAATGCATATAACTACATATTTTTGCCTTATTACTATCAGTAAATATCTCAAAGCCTTATTTTTTCGTATTGACTAGCTAGTTTGAGATGCTTGCACTTGCGTCTTATAAGCTAGCCGCAGTAAAGCTTTGATAGTTATTGGAGATGTCTAGTAGTTCTGCTAAGTCACAAGCGGCGATCGCAATCTCACACAATACCCACAAACAAAAGCTCACCCTTCGACTAAAATAGTCCCGACAAACCTGTGCCAAATCTCGACCTGTGGCAACACCCAAACGCACACATAGTGATTGCAGTAATATCGCCATCAAGTTAGACAGCAGGATCACTGTTAACAGAGTGTATCCAAATTTTGACCCCCCAGCGATATCTGTTGCCCAATTTCCAGGATCTATGTATCCGACTGAAACCAGATACCCTGGCCCTGCATAAGCCAACATCTTGCGCCAAAAGCTTTTACTGTTAGGGACTCTAATACTGCGGTGAACTTCAGGGAGACTGGGACGGTTTTCGGGACGAGTCATTTGTTTTACGCGGAGATATTTTCATATTCTTCTCATAATCCCAGAAAATTAGAAATAAATGTCAACCTCTTGGCGCATACATGATGATCAACACCCCCAACAGCACAATCCATGCGCCTAATTGATCAAATTTGTCAGGAGCTAATCCATCTATCTTCCAGCCCCACAGAATCGAGAGGATAATGAAAATACCTCCGTAAGCGGCATAAGTCCGACCAAAGTTGGTTGGCTGTTGTGTGGCAATAAATCCATAAACAGTTAGCAGTACTGACCCTCCCAAAGCTAGCCACATGCTTTTGCCTTCTCGTAGCCACAGCCAGACTAGGTAGCCTCCGCCAATTTCACACAAACCAGCCAAAAAGAAGTAAACCAGAGATTTGATAATAGGCATAAAATAATTAGCAAATATAAATTTGTCACCAATACATAAGTGCAAACGCATAAAATGCGATAACTTCTGAATGCTAGATCGGTTACGGTAGCTGACATCTACCAATGCCTAAAGAGATAGTGTGATAAAGCCTTAAAATTATCTGCTGTTTTGGATGTGCAGTTTACTTACGTGAAACGTTGATGAACGGAGAATGCGCTCCGTTCTTGTGTCAAGGGTAAGTGAAGGATGAAGGTGCTACCTTTACCAATTTGGCTTTGTACCTGTGTACTGCCTCTATGAGCTTGAACAATTGCTTGAGCGATCGCCAATCCCAATCCAGATCCACCAGTACGACGCGAGCGATCGCTGTTCACTCGATAAAAACGGTCAAAAATCCTCTTTTGCTCGTGCGATGCAATGCCAATACCTGTATCTTGAACTTCAATCACTGCATCAACATTGCTGCGTTTGAGGATGACAGTTACATAACCGCCGGCAGGGGTGTATTGAATAGCATTAGCAATTAGATTAGAAAGCACACGTAACAGTTGGTCTTCATCTCCCATCACGTATAACAGCTCCTGGCATAACACCAAAGATGTTAACTGCAAAGAAGCCGCCGCCGCTAAGGCTGAAAATTCTTCTATCAGGTCATTAATCAAAATATTCAGACAGCAATGTATTTGTTGTGTCGCCAGCTCTTGCTGTTCCAATCGAGACAGTAGCAGCATATCCTGAACTAGTTCAGCTAGTCGATGATTTTGACGTTGAATAGATGCCAAAATATCTTGCGTCTCCTCAGTTAGATACTCCATATCAAATAAAGTTTCTACCGTTGCATTAATCGCTGCTAGAGGAGTACGCAACTCATGAGAGGCATCAGACGTAAACTGTTGCATTTGTTTATACGACCTGTCAATTGGTCGCATTGCTAACCCTGCCAGCCACCAACTAGAACCACCAACTAACAATACCGTAATTGGCAATCCTAGCGCCAAAATTACTTTCAAAGCTGCGAGACGACTATCAAGGTCATTTAGACTGCGCCCTACCTGAATATAGCCCCAAACCTGATTATCTTGAGTGTGCAACAGTAGAGACTTTTGACTGTAACGATTGCCTTGTAAGTCTTTGACTGTTTGCCAAACTTGGGTTTGCACAGTTGGTGGCAATTCATCCGCTTGGAAACCTGCCACTGCAATTAACCGTCCTGAAGCATCGACAAAACGGATGTAATATTGCTTATCTTTGTATACAGTACTAAAAATGCCGTGGTCATCAGGGGTGGTTTTACCGTGGCGCAGGATCTTTTGGGTAGAACAACTGGACTCAGCTAAACAAATATTTGGTAAAACCTGCTGGAAAACTAGCTCTGTAAGACCAGGTTGTTTCAAAGTCGGTTCAATTACATCATGAAGTGTACCTGCTACTGATTCCAGTTCTCGGTTGATAGAAACCACATAAGCATCAATGATTACCTCATAAATCACGAAACCGCATAAGGACAGAATTAGAGCCATAACTACCGCATACCAGGTAGCCAATTGCCAGCGAGTCTTACGAAATAGTCGAATCTGCATTGCCAGGATTGAAACGATAGCCCATACTAGGGATAGTTTCGATTAGCCTATCACAACCATATTCCGATAATTTGCGTCGCAAAAGTCGGATTTGGGCTGCTACTACATTACTAACGCGTTCTGCACTAAAGGCGTACAGATGATTTAAAATTTGGTCGCGGGTAATAACTGTATTAGGACGTTTCATCAAGTATTCTAATAATTGGAATTCTTTTTTTGTTAAATAAATTACCTTATTTTCACCATTAGGGTACTGTCGAGAAACTGTACAATTACCGCAGTCTAGGATAAGGCCACCAACTTGCAATTGTAAAGACTGAAACTGAGGTGTAAGCGATGCACCTCCAAAAGAAGCTCGTCTTTGCAAAGCCCGCAACCGTGCCAGTAGTTCTGCCATGCCAAACGGCTTTATCAGATAGTCATCAGCCCCTGCATCTAGACCAGCTACCTTATCTGCCATGCTATCTTTAGCAGTTAGCATCAGCACGGGCAAAGCATTACCCCGACCACGTAATCGCTTGCACAGTTCCAAACCTGACATTCCCGGCAGCAACCAATCAAAAATTGCCAGTGTATATTGAGTCCAATCATGTTCTAGATAAATCCAGGCTTCATTTCCATCCAAAACCCAGTCAACAATATATCTTTCTTTACTCAACTTTCGCTGAATCGACGCACCTAGATCAGGCTCATCTTCAACTAGCAAAACTTTCATAAGCAGTAGATTTACTTTATAAATTTGTTCATTAAATTACACGCAATTGAACAACTCCAATGGGTAACTCTACATTCATACCAGCGAGAATAGTAGATATCTTGTAGAACTTGTCACCAGTAGTCACTGCTGTTTTTTTAACATTCTTCATTTCTACGATGATGATAGTTCCAGGAGCGACTGATTCGGCAAACTCTAGCGTAGCTTTTTTGCCTTGAATAGAAACTTTTGCAGCAATTTTTTTACCGGATTCCTCGGACACATCAATATTTTCTCTGAGGACAATGTTAGTTGGAGCTTCGATAATTAGCTGAGAAATAGCCTTGCTGTTTTGGGGAACTGCTATTTTTAAAGTATGTCTGAGAATTCTCCAATGGCGAATACCTTGAGGAGATTCCCCTAAGCTAATAATGTGAGGAAAGTTACTAGATTGTGGTGTAGGATTTGCATAAGTAGCTGGAATGAAAACTGCCATAGTCAATGCGAAAATAGCAGTATATGTCAGTGTTCTATTCATTTGAGTCATATAATCACTTCACTATGTCTATCAATCATCAGAATCATCTGCCGTGAAAGATGCTGCCTCTTAATAGCTTGACAAAGTGAGATGAAATTTGGGTGAAATTTTAGCTAGTTAAACAGATTTTTTAAAAATAAAAACAAATAAGTGACCTTTGATGAAATCATAACACTTTCGTAAACGTACACCTTTATAGTCTCAAAGCTATCTCTAACCTCGTTTCAGCTTATAACGATATTGACAAACAGTTGAAGAAGCAAAATATTCGTACTGATGTTTTTTCATACATTTAACTGAAAATATACTCTCGTAGATTTGTTTGGCAACGACGGAGATAACTAAGTGCTTGTTTTTCTATGTAACGAACTCTGCTCTCACTAATGTTGAGATGTTGAGCTATCTGCGTCAAGGTGAGTTCGCAATCATCTTCCAAGCCATAATGCAAAATTAGGACTTGTTGCTGCTCTGGAGTTAATTCTGTCAGTGAGAGATAGATATCTTGACGCATTAAATCTTGAGTTACTTGGATTTCAGGCGACGCTTCTGGAACTTCTGTTAAAAGTTCTTGCAATTCTGTGTCTTCGTTATCGCCCACTTGTTTATCTAATGAGACAGGTTGACGATACATCATCAGCAGCTCGCGGATTTGGGCAGGGTTTAATTTCATCTTTTCTGCAATTTCAGTTACACTAGGACTGCGCTTTAATTTCTGAGATAGTTCCCTTTGCACTTTTTTAAGTTTATTCAACTTTTCGGTAATATGAATTGGCAGTCTAATAGTTCGTGATTGCTGAGATATTGCTCGTGTCATTGCCTGGCTAATCCACCAATAAGCATAGGTAGAAAATTTATAGCCACGAGTGGGGTCAAATTTCTCTACGCCACGTTCTAAACCTAACGAACCTTCCTGAATTAAATCCATAAACTCCAAATTTCGTCTTTGATATTTTTTGGCGATAGAAACCACTAAACGAAGATTTGCTGTCATCATCTTTTGCTTTGCCTGTGTACCTTGCTGAAAAATTTCCTTCACTTTTATTTCACTAAGCTGTACATATTTAGCTAATTCTTTTTGAGATGGTTCGTGGTTGATTTGTTTCTTCAAAGTTTCCTTCTTCTTCTGTAACACCATCATCTGCTGTACCTGTTTGCTATATAAAATTTCTTCTTCGTGAGTCAACAATGGTACACGAACAATATCTCGCAGATAAATCCGAACTATATCTGTGGTGAATTTAGTATTTAAATTTGTTGTGCTAGTGTCGGAAGCTGACATGGTTTTAGTATTTATTGTCCAAAAAATTTAGATGTAGGCTAAAGTTAAACTTAATTACAAATCAATACAACGGTGAGCTAATAGCTTTTTTGTCAAGTTTATTATCTATGTAAGTATTTACTATGACATTTATTTGTTTTAATTTTAGATATCAAGTTAGAATTATTTTTAATAAAAAAATTACGTGTTTGCTAATTAACTCAAAAACTTTATTAAATCTTAGTTTGGCAGCCGTAGATGAAATTGAGATTAGAATTAAATATTTAGGGAAAATTGCTGTTCATCATAACTATAAAAATAATTTTATTAAGTTTTTAAAATAAAATATGAAATTAATTTAAATATTTTTATATGCAATTTTATGTATTTAGAATTATACTATAGGAATCCGATTTGATTTATGAACGACTCGTGAAGACAGAGAACTCTTAACAGGGAACAAGGAACATCAAGTGTACTGAGTTTTTTAAGCGCAGAGCGCAGGCTACGTCAACAAAAATCAAATATGAGTCTTATAATATTTACAAAAATAACGAAAAATATTACATAAACAAACTCAAGCTCCATTAAGATTAAAATGCGGGAAACTGAGCTACGCCTACGGGAATTTCTACGTTACTACCAATAACTTTAAGTAAGTCGGCGTGAAAAAACCAAAGTATGTAAAGATAAGTAAATACGTAGAATGTATCTACCGAGGTGGCTAAGACATGGGCGCTCGTTTAAGGGTATTTTTGACTCGTGAGCAGGATAAAACTCTATTAAATCTAAGAACTACGGATGCACCGCAGAAAGTGAAAGACCGAGCAGAGGTAATCAGGCTGAATGCACATGGTTGGTACGTAGAAAAAATAGCTGCTCATTTTAATTGGACTCCACAAACAGTAAGAGAAATCTTACATAAATGGCAGAAACTAGGTCTAGAAGGGCTTTGGGAATTACCAGGTAGAGGAGGAAAAACCAAGTACTCAGAAGAAGACATAGTTTTTTTGGAAGAATGCCTCAAAAAAGAACCTCGTACATACAACAGTCATCAACTAGCTCAAAAACTATCTAGCGATCGCCAAGTTAAATTGAGTCCCGACAGATTAAGACGGGTACTCAAAAAAAGGGGGTCATTTGGAAAAGAACCAGAAAGAGTCATAAAGGAAAACAAGACCCTGTAATACGGGAAAAAAAGCAAGCGGACTTAGATATGCTGGAATTAGCTGCTGCTGCTGGAGAAATAGACCTAAAGTATTTGGACGAATCCGGGTTTTGTGCATGGAGCGAGCCTAGTTACACTTATTACCAACGAGGTGAGCAAAAACGTTTAGAACAAAGCAAGCGTCGTGGTCGTAGATTAAGCATTATTGGGTTTCTTCAGCCAATAATCAGTTTTATTTACGGTCTGGTGATTGGAGGTGTTGACAGAAAATCTTATATCCAGATGATGGAGCTTGAAGCCCTTGATGCCCAAAAGATAGGGCGCATCAGAGTCATAGTACAGGACAACGGTCCAATACATCGATGTAAACAAGTGCAGCAATTATGGTCAAAGTGGGAACAGATGGGTTTGTACATTTTCTTTTTGCCGAAATATTGTTCGGAAATGAACCCAATTGAATTGGAATGGCAACACCTGAAAAAAGATGAACTAGCAGGAAAAATGTTTGATGACGAGCTAGAACTTGCTTATGCCGTAATTGATGGTGTCCAAGCTAGAGGGGAAAAAGGAAACTACAGTACACAACGTGTTAAATTTAACTTTAACTCCTTTGGTTAAACTTTCGTTACATACTTATAAATTTTCCCGCCGACTTACTTAACTGAAAATTTATAAATAGAAGCAGAACCAGAAATTGGTTGTTTTACTTTGTTGAGGTTAACATTGAGCTTAGAGTTATAAACAACTGTTTTAGGAAAATTTATTATGATTTGTCTGCCACTTACAGAAATATTAGTATTGATTTTTTGACCCTCTTCATCCAAAACTTCAATATCATTACTTACAGCTACAGTAGATGGAACATCAATTATTAGCTGGGAAATAGTTTTGCCATTCTTAGGAATATTTATTCGGAAAGTATGTTTAACAAGTCGCCAAGCATTAGGTGAAAATGGCAGATTATTATCCACATTGGGATCTATGTCATCGTCTGTTTTGGCAACTGCATATCCGGCAAAAATTAAAGCTAGGGTAGCCGCAGTAAATGCTACTGTCGCGTAAATTATTTTTTTCTTCATCTTAGCTGTCAAACCTATAAGATATGTCAATTAGATTAGAAAATTATCTTCAGTGCATAAACCTCTACTTAATTAGAATGACAGAAGACTATGAAAATTGGATGAAATTTTGACTCTTTAGGTAAGATTATTCATTCATGGCAGCTAACCCATAAACTACTTCCATGACAACAAATCCAGTGTTGAGAGCAACGCTAATAAGGAAGGCACGGTTGTAATTAGTCGGTTCGTGCTTGTGTCCGTGACTGTGAGACATGAATATTGCCCTTAAAGTGTTACCAACGGTGAGAGAACTTCTATGCTTTGACAAGTAACAAACTTATCTTTAAGCATATCTTTGACCAAGGAAAAAAATTCGGTTATTGCTAGTGAAACTGCAATAACCGTTGTCATATAGCGTTTCCTATAATGGTGTCGCTATTATCACTAATTATTTATTTGCTCGGATTATCGTTTAAAGGTAAAGCGACCATTAAATTTTTCACCTTTTACATCCGTTTGAACAACAACTTTGTACTCTCCCGTTGCAGTTGCAGGCAGGTTTACTGTATATTGTTTTTCCTCGGTATTATAAGGAACTTGTAGGGTTTTGTTGCTGCCATCTGGTAGCTGAACTTGAGCCGTGAGCTTGGCATCAGTAATTGCTTGATCCTGCTCGCCGTGTACGCTGATATCTAAATGAGTAGAATCTTTTTCTACATCTGGTTTAAACTCTAAATGATATTTGCCCGAATTTACAACTTGACTGCTACGCTTCTCTCCACTATTGGAGTGACCACCTTTTTCATCATGTCCATGACCGTCGTTTTCATTATGGGCTTCCCCAGTTTTAGCAACGGGTTCAGTTTTGGCAGATGTTTCTGTAGTTGCACTTTTAGCAACGGGTTCAGTTTTGACAGATGTTTCTGTAGTTGCAGTCTTGGTAGCATTTTCCGAGTTAGCAGCTTGATTCCCTTCACCACAAGCACCCAAAAAAATTAATCCTAAGCTGCTAACAATTACTAAACTGGTCTTCAGAAATTTCATGAATTCAAACTCCTTGATGTTTTGTGAATTAAAAACTAATGCAGCACGTTGTAAGTAAACCACCCATTTCAAAATTAAGGAGTATCAGTCAGCTAGATAGCTGCGTGAGTTAAACCCATATCTTCGTAGAAGCGTGAGAGCTTTTTTTTCCAGTTGTCGCACTCGTTCCCGACAAATGCCTGTCCGTTGACTAATCTGTATTAGGGTTAGTTCGCATCCACCTGCTAAACCAAAGCGCAAGATTAATACTTCCTTTTGCTGGGGAGTCAACTTTGCTAATAGTTTGTGAACATCTTGATAGAGCAATTCTCGCTCAGTGTAGCGTTCGGGAGATATTCCATCATCTTTCAGAATATCCTGCAATTGAGTATCCTGCTCAGATCCAATTCCCATATCTAAGGAAACAGGTTGACGAGCAAACTGCAAACATTCTCGAATCTGACTGGGTTCTAGATTAAGCGCTTGGGCAATTTCAGTCACGTCGGCAGTGTGACCAAGCTTTTGAGATAACTCTCGCTGAACACGTTTAATTTTGTTCAGCTTATCAGCCATGTGAATGGGTAAACGAATGGTGCGGGATTGTTGTGTGATCGCTCGTGTAATTCCCTGACGAATCCACCAGTAAGCATAAGTAGAAAACTTGTATCCAAGAGTTGGATCAAATTTCTCTACCCCTCGTTCTAGCCCCAATGCACCTTCTTGAATTAAGTCTAGAAACTCAATATTGCGTTTCTGGTATTTTTTAGCAATAAACACCACTAACCGCAGATTAGCCTGAATCATCTTCTGCTTGGCAATTTGTCCTTGACTTAGTTGTTGCAGCAGCATATCTTCTTCCAACTGCATCTTGTCAGCCCATTCTTCCAGAGTGGGTTCACGCTGTAATTTTTCAGATAGCTCTTCCTTCGCAGTAAGCATTGCCATCATTTGCTGAACTTGTTTAGCAAAAAAAATTTCCTGTTCATGAGTTAAAAGAGGTATACGTCCAATTTTATGAAGATAGATACGGACTGCATCTGCTGTAGGTGAAAGTTCGTTATTCTTGCTCTTAACTTTAGTTGGTTGGGATGCTGAATTAGACATGAATAGATTATCCTCCATTGAATAAATTAAAATGTTTATAAAATCATAAATAAACACAGATTAATCGAGATGATAAACTTCTACATTTTGGAAAATTACCTGAATTTACTAATGAAATTTTCAGCGCAAATCCAAATCTCTGAATTGTTTTTTTATTGCAACTTTGGTTTTTTTATTAGTGCTAGTTTTGTGATTAATTCTGCATCTAACAACTGAGTAAAATTTGTAAAATACTCAATTAATAGGCTCAAAACGTCCTAAAAAAGTAGGTCGGGGACGGGTAATGTCAACTTCCCACAAAGCCTTGACATTCGCTAACATTTCCCTCCCTAAATCGGGAATCATTCCTCGTAATCCATAAATTTCTATATCTGGAGTTCCTAAACCAACTGTCTTTAGTCCTAATTGACGACAGGTGTAAACAGTGCGGGGAAGATGATAATTTTGAGTTATGACAACAGCCTTATGTACACCAAAAACCTTGTGAGCGCGATAACAACTCTCATAAGTGCTGAAACCTGCATAGTCTAAGGTAATGTTTTTTATCGGTACACCCAGATCATGGGCATATTTCTGCATAGACCTGACCTCATTATAGGAAACTGTGCTGTTATCTCCTGTCATCAAGAGTTTACTAATCTTTCCCGTTTTATAAAGTTTGACAGCAGCTTCTACACGGTCTGACAACATAGGTGTGGGATTACCATTTGGAAGAATTCCTGCACCGAATACTATTGCAACCAGTTCTTTTGGGACTGATTCTGGTTGAACGTAGCGATCGCCATTCGTCATTAAACCTATATAAGTCGTTGCTATTAAAGGTTTTGCTAATACACTAATTACTAAACCTAACAAAATCCATCGCAGGTGATGGAAAAATTTGAAATATTTTTTCCCTACAATTTTTTCAAAAAATCTCATACAAGTGATGTTTTACAGAGTATTTTATTGGATCAGCGATGCACATTCTCGAAAGTTGATATGTACCTATAAATTACTTCTTATATTATCAGCCAGTAAAACAAATCACTGGCTGTACTTTAGCAAAATTACTGTCACATCTGTGCTTAACTTAGTGATGCCAATTAATTCTCCAACACCACCCCAGCTACCTTTCCATTTTCTACAACAACCGCACTTCGCTTAGGTAAGAAATACTTACCAAACTTAGAATATAAAGCAGGTAAAACTAGCAAAGTTAACGCGGTAGAAGTAAATAAACCACCCAAAACCACTATCGAAAGTGGTTGCAAAACTTCCTTACCTGGACCAACTGCAATTACTAACGGTACTAATCCCAAAGCTGATGTGAAGGATGTCATCAAAATAGCATTGAGTCGTTCCATTGACCCGGTTATAATAATTTCTTTTAACGACATTCCGCTAGCAAATTTAGTAGTGTAATTGTCTACTAAAAGTAGTCCGTTGCGAGTAGCTACACCAAATAAAGTCACAAAACCTACCAAGGAAGCGACTGAGACAACGCCCCCTGTTAGTGCCACAGCAATTACACCTCCGACTAAAGCGATGGGCAAGTTAATCATAATCATTGCTGTAGAAGCAATAGATTTGACAGAAAGATACATTAATACCGTAATCACTACAAAGGAAATGGCACTGAAAATCAAAATATTTTGTGAGGCTCTTTCTTCGGCTTCAAATTGACCGCCATACTGAATAAAGTATCCAGAGGGCAATTGCACTTGTGCTTTGACTTTGTTTTTAATTTCATTGACTACCGATCGCAAATCTTTGCCTTTAGCATTAGCAGATACTACAATTAGACGAGAGACATTTTCCCGGTTAATGGTATTTGGTCCAGTGCCATAGGTAACTTTAGCCACATTAGCTAAAGGAATTTTATTTCCTCCTTCATCTCCACCTTGGGAAGGGGTATCAACTAACAAATTTTCAATCGTTTGTAAATTATTACGGTATTCTGACTGTAACCACACAATTAAATCAAAACTTTGTTGCTTATCCAAAACTTGCGATACTACTTTACCATTGAGCGCAGTTTCGACAAGTTCAGATAGTTGCCCAACTGTTAAACCATAACGTGATGCGGCAACACGGTCAAATTTTATTTGAATCTGTTCGATGGGAACTTGAGGTTCTAATTGTAAATCTACAAGCCCAGACACGGATGACATTGCACCTTCAACTTGTTGACCAATCTGGCGGAGTTCTTCTAAATCTGGTCCAAATATTTTCACAGCAATTTGACTTCTTACCCCAGATAATATTTCATCAATTCTGTGAGAAATAAATCCACCAATATTTGCAGCAGCACCCGGTACTTTATTAAATTCTTCCCGCAACCATTCTACTGTTTCTTTACGCTTTTCCATTCCTTTGTCACTCAGCCCAATATCAAGATGACCAAGATTTACGGGTGCTGCATCTGGATCACTAGGGGCGCGTCCTGCCCGTAACTGCACATATTTTAACCTGGGATCATCTTTGAGTTTATTCTCCAACACAAAAGCTGCACTGTTAGTAGCTTCTAAAGATGAACCTGGATAAAGAGCTAAAGTATTGACCAAAGTTGATTCTTGAAATTCTGGTAAAAAAGCCCGTCCCAAAGCTGGAAAAATCACTATTGCCGCTATCATCCCCGCTACAGCCACGGAGATAATGATCATGGGACTGCGGATAGAAAAATTTAAACAAGGATAATACAGCCGCTTGAAAATTCGGGGTATTAATGGTTCTTTTAACGGCATTTTTCCGTGTGGAAGTAAAATTGCACACAAAGCCGGACTCAATAGTAATGATTCTAAACTGGAAACCATAACCACCACTAAATAAGTCATTCCCATTGGTCCAAAAATTCGGCCTTCTACACCTGCGAGGGCAAATATTGGAGAAAAAACGACAATAGTAATTAAAGTTGCACCGAGGAGAGATTCTCGGACTTCTTGTCCGCCTTCAAAAATGACTTCTAGTACCGGACGCGGATTGGCAGAATGTTTATTTTGGCGGAGGTTGCGATAAGTATTTTCTGCATAGACAATGGCATCATCAATTGCTGTACCAATGGCGATCGCTAATCCGCCTAAAGTCATAGTGTTTAGCCCCAAGCCTAGCCAGGATAATATTTGTAAGGAGAACACAAAAGTCAAAACAAAATCTAACAAGCAAAGTGATAGAGTCCGCCAATTCATCAAAAAGGGAATGAGGATAAGTGCGGCAATGATACTACCTTCTACCAAGGCCGATCTAACATTTTCTACTGAAGCATCAATATAATCAGCTTGACGGAAGGTTGCATTTACTTTAACTTCTTTCGGTAAACCTGCTTCTAGCTCAGATATTGCGGCTTCAATAGCACGGGTAACGGAGGGAGTATCAGCTAGAGGTTGCTTATTCACCATCACTACTACAGCATCTTTGCCATTTAAGCTGCCATCGCCTATCTTAATCGCACCGCCAATTTGAATTTCGGCAACATCTCCCAAACGCACAGGTGTTCCTTGACGGGCAACAATTACAGATTGTTTTAAATCATCCAAGGATTCAATTCGGCCAATTCCCCGAATCAGAGTTTGCTTGTCAGGGCTGATTAAAAAGCCACCAGGAGCATTGACATTTGCTCCCTGTACTGCCTCAGATACTTGCTGTAAGGATACATTAAAAGCTCTGAGTTTGTTCGGATCTGCTAGTACTTGATACTGGCGTACATCACCGCCATACACTAGCACTTGACTAACGCCAGGAACTGCTAAAAGGCGATTTGTAACTTGCCAATCCACGATTCGGCGTACTTCCATCAAGTCGATTTTGGATTTTGGGTTTTGGATGGGTATTTCTCCTTTCTGCCCTTCCTCTTCCACGGTGAAGGCATATTTTAATACAGTGCCAATAGGTGAACTGATAGGAGCGAGTCTTGGCGTTTCAATTCCTTGAGGTAGCTTACTCACTACTTGTTGTAGTCGTTCCTGTACCAACTGGCGGGCTTGATATATATCTGTTCCCCAGCCAAAAACGACTCTGACTACAGAAAGTCCTGCTGAAGAGGAAGAACGAACTGCGCTGATTCCTGGAGTGCCGTTGATTGAGCTTTCAATTGGTAATGTCACCAGAGATTCTATTTCTTCGGGAGCGAGTCCAGGAGCTTCTGTTTCAATTTCGACCTGGGGAGGTGCAAAGTTGGGGAAAACATCCAACGGCATTTGCGGGATGGTATTAAATAATATGATTATTGTGGAAATAAGTGCAGCAATTACTACTAACCAGCGTCGAGAAATTACCCATTTAGCAACTGTACTAATCATTATCTATTTAGTTGTTAATTGTTGTTGGTTGGTTATTAGTTGTTAATTATTTCAAATCCACAACTTTATAAGAGAGAATTTCAAATTCCACATTATTAATTTTTTGGCGTTGCTGATAGCCTGCGTGGCGTAGCCATATTGAAGTATGAAATAATAAAAAATCAAGGATTTCATACTACTGCTCTCTGCGCCTCTGCGTGTTAGCGTTAGCGGGGCGTAGCCCGATAAATTCATACTCTTAATCAGCACCGCCAATTTTTTAGTAATCGACCACGGGGCGATCGCAAATTACAACAAAGTTAAACCCATTGAGATCAAAGAGTTAGAGGTCAAAAGAAGCAGATAGCAGACTGATTCAATTTGAGAAATCAAACTGTATAAATTCGTGGGTTTTAAGCAGCATTTTTGACTCTTCAGCAGTGGCAAGAACTTGTGGAAGTAAAGAAGGAGTGGGAGCAATGCGATTTTGTGAGATGACCCCACCTGGAGAGCGATCGCTAATAACATCTTACGTATATACTAAATATTTAATACAATAACCTGAGTAATATTCGTTAGAAGACACAACGTGTGCTAAAAACGAGGTTTCTGTACATTGTTGCGACTATAAAAAGGTAAAATTTCCTTTCAAGAATAGTTTTGAAATAGGAAATATCTACTTTTATGGAGAACAACATATATGCAAATCTAAATTTTGCCGATTCATTATCAGATTTTAAAGAGGATGTGACGAAACTTTTAGAGTTGAAAAATATCGAGGAATGGTCTGGAAGAATAGTTAAAGAAAAAGAAGAAACAATTAGACAAGCTGCGTTAGTTTTAGCGGGTCAATGTATCGCCATATTATTGCATAAGCTTTCTCAATCAGAGTCGGCTCATCAAACAGCAATTAATCAAACCAAAGGATGGTGGCATACCGACACGCAAAGACACGGTTATACGAAGAGGGAAATATTAACAGTAGGTAATGTTATAGTAAATCTTAAATTACCATACGTTGTTCAAAAAAGAGAAAAAAAAGCGAAGAAAAAATCTCCTAATGTTGGATTCTGTCCTTTGTTAAAATGGTTAGGAATGTCAGAAGGCTTGACCCCATTAGTTTGGTCATATATTGCAAAATATGGTGCTATAGCTAGTTCTTTTGAAGCCGCACATACAATCCTGGTTGATTGGGGAATTAATATTAGTCTTAAACGAATTGAACGATTGACATATAAATTTGGTCAAATCGGCATTGATTTACGTCAAACTAAAATATCTAACTTGCAACAAGGTAAATTACCTGATGGGAATATACTTAAAGACCAAAGAGTTGTAATTGCTGTAGATGGTGGCAGGAGTAGAATTAGGATTAATAAAAAAGGTAGAAAAAATCCCAAAACAAATAAGCATGGCTTTATAGGGGAATGGGTTGAGCCAAAATTATTAACAATTTATGTGGTTGATGAACAGGGTAAAAAAGTTAAAAATGGCGAAATAAAGATTGTAAATGATGGCACTTATGAAGACTATAAAGGCTTTTTACCAATTTTAGAAATGCATCTGATTAGTTTGGGAATTAGTCAAGCAAAACAAGTTTTACTAATTGCTGACGGTGCTGAATGGATTTGGAAACATATTCCTCCTCTTTTAAAGAAATTGAAATCTCCCGATGCCACTTATCAATTATTTGATTTTTACCATGTTACTGAGCGACTACATAAATTTGCTGATGTCGCTTTTAGTGATGAGAAGGAGCGGAATAATTGGTTTAAAAAAGCACGTAGAACTTTAAAAAAAAGTAATGCCATGTCCATAATTAGGCAGATGGATGAATTTATCTTTGAAGCCACGGGAGAGCGTTGTAAAACTATGGTCATACAGAGAAATTACCTTTTACGTGCCTATCGTGAAAGGCGTTTAAATTACGCTAAGATACTAGACCAAAAACTACCAATAGGTAGTGGGGCAATTGAGAGTTTAATCCGTCAAGTTGTCAACTTAAGAATCAAGGGTAATAGTAAATTTTGGTTGAAAGAAAATGCAGAAATTATCTTACATCTGCGTTGTCAATGGATAGCTGAAAGTTGGGATATTTTTTGTAGTTCTATCTTTAATTCCTTTATTAAACCTCAAACTGCTTGATTAATTTTATACTTCAGTTCGGACTTTACTTGATTTCCTGCCGTAATTGATACTAAGTATCAAAGACTGCTTGTAGATATTTTTAGGAATAATCGTCAAAATACTTGCTAGTAATCTTTTTGAGATATCTCATCAAGATAAATCTTTGTGTAAAACAATATAGTTTATGTAAATAAAAGCACTCTTTACTTAGATTTGATTTTTAGCGATCGCACCTTTTTTGTCCAACCTCACAAAATCGCATTGCTCCCAGAAGGAGTTGGCTGACCTTGGCGTTTAGCACTAACGGCTTGAGTCAAAAATTCCAAGACATTTCGACGCTGAGACTTAAGAGTGGTCACAACAGTCAACATCCTTTGCACAAAATAACTACCAGCCTGGGTTTGAGAACCAAAACTGGTACGTCGCCATATAACAGCAGGACGTATCGCCCTTTCAGCAGCATTATTAGTTGGTTCTACACCCTCAACTGTCACAAACAACCATAAAGCAGGTTCAACTTTCAGTATTTGGCGGCAAGTGCGGACAGTTTTAGCTAGTGGTGTTTTTTCCTTGGAACCAATCTCATAATTGGCAGCTTCTTCTAGAGAGGAATTAATGGTATTACGAATTGGTTGGACTAAAAGCTGAAACTCACAACGCTTCAAAGTTCCGTCTCTAACTCGATGCCACAGTTCAAATAATTTTTCTTGTTGTTTGACCAGAGCATTTCCGATGTCGCTTGAAACTCCGGGACGCTCGGATATTTTGATGAATTCTCGTTTCAAGTGTGCCCAGCACAATTGGCGTTGCTCTAAACCCACCCAATTGTATGCTGCATACCGATCTGAATTTAAAATCCCGCGAAAGTTTTCACCCAATAGATTACGGGCTGCATCCGAACAACGGGAAAGGGCAATCTCAAAAAACGTCACTAGTGGTGTAACCGCAACCCACAGCCAACCAAGACTTTTTTTGTCATTGCATCCATCAACATTTCCTTGGAAGAAGCTTGTTTCATCAGCTCCAACTACTTGGGAGTTCTGGACGTATATTTTCGCTTCTTCAACTGCACTTTCGACTGCATTGCTTGCTTCAAGTCTCAGGTTATTGACTGTACCCAAGGACATCGAAATTCCAAATATATCTAGCATGGCACTCTGCACCATCCTTTGACTGTGGCGGTAAAGTCCACTCAATACAGTTACAAGAGCCACTACTCTTACACCATAGCCACTTGGATACACATCTTGTGGTAATGTTGCACGAGTTAAAGTACCGCATTCCCCACACATTAGTTGGTGCAGGCGATGTTCTACGATTATTGGGCTGATGGGGGGAATTTCTACGATCTGGTGGCGGTAAGGGTTGGCATCTTCTCCTAATAATATTTCTCCGCAACACCTACAGGTCTTTGGATGGTGGTCTAAAACACTTTCACATTCGGACACATCGTACAAAAACCGACTATGACCCTTGTGCCCTGGTTGCCCCCCTCGCTTTTTACCACTCTTCTTTTTTTCTGGTTTTTTTTCGGCATGAAGTGGATCTAAAGACGGCGGAGATGAGGAATTTTTTGATGTGCAATTGATTTTTTCTAATAGTTCTTGCTGTTTGGCCTCAAGTTCCGCCAACTTTTCTTCTGATTTCTTGATATGCTGCCCCATTCTCTCCACCAGTTGTTTGACCCTGGCTGGAGTCAGGTACCAATCTGAGTCGGAAATTTCAATTCCGTAGGCGAGACAGTTTTCTTCCATGCCTCTTAATCTACCATCTACCTGTACCTATTTTTCACAGTAGCAGCACAACTTCTGTGAACGGTTACATTTTTTATTAGTAATTGGAATGAGGATGCTTGTCATTTTCCTCAACAGAAGTGGTGGGAGTAGAGGGGGTTGGTTGTTTGTGGTCGTCGATATAAACCTCGGTTTCATAATTAAAACCGTCACCTACTGGTATTAGACGGGAACGGTTACGACGGCTAGACCAAAAACTACCTGCAACAAAAGCCAAAGTAGCAAGGGTTATTCCTCCTGCTCCAAATAACCATAGAGGTACTGGTAAGCTGTCAGCCTTAGTCTCCTCTGAATGTGCTTGTTCCTGTTCTTCTCCTTCGTTAGATTTACTATCAACCCGTAACGACTGTGCATAAAGTTGTGGCGCACGCTGGGTGACAACTGAATCTCCCTCAAATAAACCACTTTTAATCTCAATTAAATCTCCAGAGGTTTGTCCTAACTCAACTTCAACAGATTGGAAAGCATTGCCGTTTTGGACATAGATCAATTTCTTATTATTTGCATCCACTACAGCAGACTGGGGAATTGCCAAAGTAGCTGTAGATGTCTGGTCTGTTACAACTTCAAATTCGGCAAACATTCCAGGTTTAAGCTGCCCTCTAGCATTATTGACTTCGGCTTGTACTGGTACTACTCGCGTTTCTCCTTCTACCACTGAGCCAATTCGTGTAATCTTTCCTGTAAAGGTTTGATTAGGTACACTAGCAACCTTCATCCTGACCTGTTGACCTGTCCTCACTTTATCTAAATCTTTTTCATAAATATTCGCTGTGGCAAAAACCCGACTATCATTGACAATCGTCATTAACTTGCCACCCGCATCCTGAAATGATTGGCCGATAGTAACTTCTCTGTCAGTAACCTTGCCGGAAATCGGAGCAGTTACTATTATTACTCCCTTAGCATTAGCGCGGTTTCCTAGTTGTAGCAGCCGCGTTTCATAAATAGCGCTGCTGCGATTAATATTGGATTTTGCTAGTTGAACTGATACTTGAGCGCGTTTGAGTTGATTTTCGGACTGGATAACATCGCGGTGACTGTTAGCTGTGGTTAGTTTAGCTTTAGCTTCTGCTAGCTGGGTTTGAGATTCAAGAGCGTTGCGACGTGCCAAAGCACCTTCAGTGGCTAACACTTGATCTTTCTCATACTTTTCTTGAGCAAATGCTACTTGGCTTTGGGCTTGGGCGATTTCTGCTGCGGCTATTTGCTGATAGCGATCGTAGTTTTGTTGAGCCAGCCTCAAGTCAGCTTGAGCCTGTTGTAAATCAGCTTGACCTTGTGCTAATTTGTCCTGAGATTCCACGCGCAACGTCACTAAACCTGGACTAGTTACAACGGCGACAGGTTGACCTTTCTTTACTGATGCACCTGGTTCCACCAATAGTTCAACTACTCTTACCCCTTCAACCGGGGTTGTGACTGCCACTTTCTGGTTAGGTAAGATTTCAATTTGTCCAGTGGTTTTAATACCGACAGCTAATCGTTGACGCTGCACCGGTTCGACCTTAACTCCCAACAGTTTTGCGGTTTCGGTATCAACTTCGACAGAACCAGTTGCTTCGCTTCCACCACCCTGAAATGAACTTGCACCGGTATGGTCGTGTCCAGCACCAGCCAAAACAGTAGTAGGAGTATTTAGTAGTAACAAACTCAACATTGTTAACGAAACATAACGCAGTGGCGCAGAACATTGAAACAAATTAGAGATTCCCATCGCTTGTTGTGTCCTAAGTTAGTGAGAAAGCAGAATCGCCTTTAGATGTTGGCTTTTGATGTGCAAATTTGGACTAACGCTTTTTTTAGCTAGTTACATTGCTTTCGTGAGCAATCTAAGGAGTTTGAATATTACTCTTCTTTCAGTGTTTCATATCGATATGAAATTTGGGTGAAATTTTTAGTGGCGATTATTATTAGGAGTAACTATAATATTTAGGCGATATTCATGTTTGGAATTTTACATTTTTCCTGGAACTACAAAATACACAAAACGTATATAATATATATACGTTTTGAAATTACTGTAGGCATTTTTACAACACAACTATAAATATTTCTTGTATATTTTCATTACTATTAGCTAACGTAAAAATTAAATAGCCTACAGCTTTCTAAATAAGAAGGCACTCGCTATCAAGCTTCAGCTATTAGCCCTATCTTGAAAAGGAGACAGGAGACAGGAGACAGAAGGCAGAAGTAAAGAAAAATTTTTATCTTTTGTTGTGTTCATATAGCGCCTGCTTTGCGCTCACCTGATTTCATAACGTCTCTTTTAAAAAAATCTAATTTTAGACTTTAAAAGTCTATTATTTAAAGGATTTTAAATTAACATAAAGATCGATAACCAAATAAGTCAAAATTCAAATATTTGATTAATTTAAATTTTCTACTAAAGAGCGATATAAATTTATGACGTGACTGTCAGCCAAACTATAATAAACATTCCGACCTTCTCGACGATAGCTGACTAAACGCATAGCTTTCAATAACCGCAACTGATGGCAAACAGCTGATTCACTCATCTTCGTTAATGCAGCTAGATCGCAAACACACAACTCACTAGAAGCCAAAGCTGATAAGAGACGTATACGGTTTGTATCTGCTAATACCCCAAAAATTTCTGCCATTTGCTGTGCTTTATCTGTCGGTAAGATTTGCGCCTGAGATGAGCGTACATTCTCTAGATGCACCAGATGAGTATCACAGGTAGGGGTGTCAGAACTTTGAATTAAGTCTAAGTCCTGCTTTTTCTTGTGCTTATTCATAGCAAATTTTACTTAGCAATGGTTATCAATCTCAATAATACCTAAAATGATAACCATTGTACAGTTGAATAGTTGTTCAATTGTTGTATTAAAATATTGGCAGTTAACTTTTCGCCTTGATTCTAAAGCTGCTATGACTCAAACTCCTGACCTCAAAACCCGAACTTTGCAAGTTGGCGGTATGGACTGCGGAAGTTGCGCCAAGACAATTGAAGTCGCTTTACAAAAGTTACACGGTGTGAAAGAAGCAACGGTAAACTTTACAACTGGTAAAGCTAGGGTTTCCTATGACTCAGAGGTATTGAGTGAAAAGAGTATCTATGACCAAATTAAAGGTTTGGGTTATACGGTAGAGCAGAGTCATAAGGCGCAATCCCGTCAGCATACTCATTCCTGTGGCGGTGAACACGACCATGACCACCAAAATCATGACAATAACGTAGATGTAGCTCCTCTGCAAACATTACAGCTACAAATTGGCGGGATGGATTGTGGCAGTTGTGCCAAGACGATTGAGGTTGGGGTGCAGAAGATAATAGGCGTACAAGAAGCATCGGTCAGCTTTGCCAGCGAAAGATTGCATATATCCTATGACCCACAATTGGTGAATGAGAAAGCAATTTGTGACCGGATTCAAGATTTAGGTTACACGGTTGAGGAGGGTGTTGAAGCAAGTTCCTATAGTTCCTATCATCACGACCATGACCATAGCCATGATCATAACTACGAGCATTCTCAGCCAATAAACAAGTCCAAACAAAAACAAAAATCCGACCTAACAAGCTGGAGATTCTGGATTGAAAATCGTCGGGGACAGAGTGTCATACTTGCAGGTATAGGCTTAGTTTTAGGTTTACTTACTCAGTATTTCGTGCTACCCATCTGGATTGCACGAGCTTTTTATGGCATTGGTATAGTAATTGCTGGCTATCCGATCGCACGGGCTGGTTTGTTTGAGTTGCGCTTGCGTCGCGCCGATATGAATCTGCTGATGACTATTTCGGTAATTGGGGCAGTGATTTTAGGAGACTGGTTTGAAGCGGGGCTGGTTGTCTTTTTGTTCTCTTTAGGCACAACATTGCAAGTTTTCACCTTTGGTCGTACCCGCAATGCCATTCGCTCTCTAATGGATTTAACTCCGCCCACTGCTACTGTCAAGCGAAGGAATCAGGAATTTACAGTTCCCGTCGAAAGTATTGAGCTAGGTGAAGTTTTGACGATTCGACCAGGACAGCGTGTGGCGTTAGATGGTGTGGTTGTTTCTGGTAACAGTGCCATTGATCAGTCTCCAATTACGGGAGAGTCAATCCCAGAAGATAAAGCCGTTGGGGATACTGTCTTTGCTGGAACGCTGAATCAGACAGGTTTTTTAGAAGTTAAAGTTACGCACACTTCTAGCGATACAACCGTTGCCAAAATTATTAATTTGGTGGAACAAGCTCAAGAAAGCCGCGCACCTTCGCAGCAGTGGGTGGATAAGTTTGCACAGGTCTACACTCCGATAGTGATTTTAGCAGCGATCGCCATTGCTCTAATTCCCCCCTTGGCATTTGCTCAACCTTTCAACGTCTGGCTCTATCGGGCGCTAGTGATGTTGGTAATAGCTTGCCCCTGTGCTTTAGTAATTTCTACTCCTGTTTCGATTGTCAGTGCTATTGGTGCTGCAACTCGTAAAGGCGTTTTATTCAAAGGAGGCAACGCACTGGAAACCGCCGGACATCTGACTACCCTTGCTTTTGATAAGACTGGTACAATTACGCAAGGGCTACCCGTTGTACAGAAAGTTTATAACCTTGGAACAATAAGTGCAAACATGGTGTTACAGATTGCAGCTTCACTTGAGCAACAGTCAGAACATCCGCTCTCCAAGGCAATTGTAGCCAAGGCTCACGATCAAGGCATGGAGTTAGAAACACCTATTAACTTCATGGCACTACCTGGGAAAGGGATTCAGGCGAACTTTAGTGAGCAGCGCGTTGCATATTTTCCCGGCGTTGTAGCGACTGCAAACTCGGAGGGAAATCTGTTGTACTTTGTAGGCAATAAACGGTTATTTTTAGACCAAGGTATTCGCTTATCTGATAAAGCTGAATCTTTGTTAGCTGAAATTGAACAACTCGGTCAAATTGCAGTGCTGGTAGGGACAAATGAAGGGCTATTGGGAGCGATCGCACTTTCCGATGGTATCCGCTTAGAAGCCACAGAAGCCATGCGACAGTTGAAGCGGGTTGGATTAAAGCGGTTAGTGATGTTGACAGGCGATCGGACTGCTGTTGCTCTTCAGATTGCCCAGCAAGTTGGAATTACAGAGTATCGGGCAGAAATGCTACCAGAAGATAAACTTCAAGAAATTCAACTCCTGCGTCGAACCGGAGTAGTAGGTATGGTTGGGGATGGTATCAACGATGCTCCGGCACTCGCTGCTGCGGATATTAGTTTTGCGGTTGGTGGAATAGATATTGCTTTGGAGACAGCAGATGTGGTGATCGTGGGAAGTGACCTCAGACGACTTGCTTATGCAGTAGAACTAAGCCGTCGCACTGTATCTGTGATTCAACAGAATGTTGTCTTTTCTCTGGTAACAAAGGCTTTGTTCCTACTGTTGGGGACATTTGGGTTTGTTGGGTTAGCCGTCGCCGTCTTGGCAGATACAGGGACTTCCTTGTTAGTGACTGCAAATGGAATGCGCTTATTTAAAACTAAGACTGTTAAGGATTGAGCAATGGTACACGACCACAGCCACAAGCATCACGGACACGAACATGGACAGGGCAACTACAACCGCGCTTTCGCAGTTGGTACAGCCCTCAATATAGGATTTGTGATTGTTGAAGCAGTCTATGGCTACCGAGCACACTCCCTTGCTCTGGTTGCCGATGCCGGTCATAATTTGAGTGATGTATTGGGACTGCTACTAGCTTGGGGAGCAAGTGCCCTCAGCCGGCGACCCCCAACCCGACGGCATACCTACGGATTGCGTCGTTACTCAATTTTAGCGGCTCTGATCAACGCACTTGTTCTCCTCCTAGCAATGGGTGCGATCGCTTGGGAAGCCCTCCACCGCTTCAGCGAACCTAGCCCAGTCTCAGGAGGTACAGTCATCGGTGTTGCTTTAGTAGGAATTATCATCAACACAGTCACTGCCTTGATGTTTTTGTCCGGTCGCCAGCAAGACTTAAATATTCGAGGAGCATTTCTGCACATGGCGGCTGATGCCGGAGTTTCGTTGGGGGTTGTATTAGCTGGCATCGCCATTGTTTTCACTGGCTGGTTGTGGTTTGACCCAGTTGTGAGTTTAATTATCGTTGTCGTAGTGGTTGTTGGAACCTGGCAGCTGTTGAAAGATTCTGTGAATCTAGCATTAGATGCTGTACCAGAGGGAATCGAGCCTTTGGCTGTGCAGACTTATCTGGCTGAACGTCCTGGTGTAGCTGGTGTCCACGACTTGCACATCTGGGCAATGAGTACTACCGAGACTGCACTCACTGCTCACTTAATTATGCCCACAGGACATCCAGGCGATGCTTTTTTAGTACAGGTAAATCAAGAGCTTCACGACCATTTTGGCATTGAACACATTACTATGCAGATAGAGACTGGTGATCCGAGGTATCCGTGTACTCTTGCTCCAGAAAATGTGGTTTAAGAGTTTACTTAGTTATACTTACCTCTGCTAGACTTTCTTAACTGCTACACCAATTATTTGAGGGCTGACGATCGCAGGGAGGTTTGCCCGAAAATGTTGATAGTTTACTCGCTCAAACCCTGCATTCTCCAATGCTAACCAGGTTTCGCGATCGGGATGGCAGCCATCACCAAGGGTTTTCCAAAGCGGTCGGATGACATGCTGTATCAACCGCAACATTGTCCCTTGAGGTGCCGCAACGTGCTCAAGGAAAAAGAAGCGTCCACCAGGCTTAAGTACTCGTATGACTTCCTGCAAAGCAGCAGCTAGATTATCTACGGAACATAGAACGAGCGTACTTACAACAGCATCCATGCTGTTATCCTCGACTTCCAAGTGTTCAGCAGTTCCAAAGCGGAGGTCGATATCTAAAGCGATCTGTTCAGCTTCTCGCTCTAAATATGGATGCATGAAAATATTTGGCTCAATGCCAATCCAATGGATGTCGGACGGATAGTAGGACAAGTTGGGGCCCGTGCCTGGGCCAATTTCTAAAACGTTACCATGCAGTTCGGCAAACAAAGCTCGCTTTCGGTCTGCTATTTCCTCCTCATACTTAGCATTGCCATGAGCCATCATCCAGGCAAATAAGCGTTTATACCAGTCTGGAGAATTTTTTGTGTTTGACGCTATAGCACGTATGTTCGCCATCATTATTTTCTCGATTCTAGAACTATAGTTAGTACTGCTAAAGCTATGATTGTAACCCTCTAATAATTAACTAAAGTAATGGCTAAACTGTAATCTTAGTTGTAAGTAATCCTAAACGTTCAACATATCTTGATTGCAGATTTAAGTCCTTGGTATTCCCAATTACTACCGCTATGTAAATAGTCTTCAAATTTATTTTACTTCTTTCCATGTCTTGCCGCTATCTTGGGATTGAAAGACAGCATTGTTCTCATTTACCGCATAAAATATCTGTGGATCGTTAGGGGCAACTGCCAGTTTCACGACCACTCCATCAGTTTCCGTCCAAAGCTTTTCCCAAGTCTTACCACCATTATTACTGCGATAAACACCAGGTGCTGATTTGAGAAAGCGATAGCCATACATGACAGTACTGTTGCCATCTTTGAGCAAAGCTAAACTAACAACAGGAACTTCCTGCGTATTTGGCACTAGCGTCAAGTTGTCACCACCATTAGTACTCTCGTACAAACCCGAACGAGTAGTTGCAAACACATGGTCAGGGCTTCGCGGATCAACTGCAAGGTCAAAGGGAGCATCGCTTAACCCATTCATGCGGGGTTTAGTCCAGTTTTTTCCACCATCTTTTGAAGTATGCAGCCCTTCTGCTCCCGAAGCCGGCCATCCATAGAAAACATTGGGGTTACTGAGAGATATTGCCAAAGCGTGAAAGTCTACCGCTCTTTTATTACTCTTATCAGAGTATAATTAATTACTAACAGTTTAATTTACCAAGGGTATTTAATTGGGTTCAAGAACGGCTACCTCTACGATCACCGTGGTAGATCAGTACTGCGATGCCTATAGAGATTTGTTTCCAGAAGTGAGGACATTTGAGAATTTTAAACATCTTCATGCTGGAATGTTATCTGACATAAAGCGTAAATCTTTACCAGAAATAGCCAAGGCAGTTGGTTTACACGATGCACAACCACTGCAAAACTTCCTTACGAATTCACCTTGGTCAGTAGTTGCTTTACGAGACAAGCGTTTAGAACTTACTCTCTTAATGTTAGAGGGACGTTCATTTAAGCTAGTAATTGATGAAACTGGAGATAAAAAGAAAGGGAAACATACAGATTACGTTGCCAGACAATATATTGGGAACTTGGGTAAAGTTGATAATGGAATTGTCTCAGTTAATGCTTATGGAGTATTAGGAGACTTGACTTTCCCTTTAATATTTTTAATATATAAACCACGAAAAAGACTTGAAGTAGGAGGAGTCTATAAAACCAAACCTCAATTAGCAGTTGAAATAATTGAATCGTTGCTCAAAATCGGATTTAATTTTGATTTGGTTTTAGCGGATAGCCTTTATGGTGAGAGTCCAACATTTATTGCTGTGTTGTCTAAGTATAAAAAACATTATTTACTAGCGATAAGAAGTAATCATCGAGAGTTTAGCTTGCCAGACCAAGAGGCTAAGTATGGGGTGTGGCAAGAGTTTGAGCGTACATTTAGTGATGGGAAGTCAGAAAAAAGATATATACAACAGATAAATGAAAGCGAATCCAGACTGGTAACATATTGGCGAATCACTACTGACCCAAATAATTTACCAAAAAATCAGACATGGTATGTAAAAACAGATTTAAAAAGTGATATGGCTGCTAAATTAGGAAATCTTTATGGATTTCGTAATTGGGTAGAGTATGCCTTTAAACAAGGGAAGAATGAGTTAGGATGGGCTGATTTTAGACTTACGAATTATCAGCAAATAGAAAAATGGTGGGAGCTAGTTATGAGCGCCTATTTTTTAGTGAGTTTACAGGCTCAAGCTAGAAATAAATCTGAAAGCGAAAGCAATAACGAAACAATTTCATCGCCAATTTCAATAGAACCCGCAGATTTTAGTAAACATAAATGGTGGGATTTCAATTTGGGATGGAAGTCCACTTTGAACAATTTAAGATTAATTATTCAACCATATATTTTTTGGAATCTAATCAAACCGTGGTTAGCCGTTTTTGTTAATACTAACTTCCAGTTAGGATTCCAAAAGCTGATAAAAATAATGAATCAGTTTCAAGGTTATATAACCGTGGATTCGGGGTAAATCATGAGATGGATCAAGGATAACTTTTTAAGGATTCGCTATTAACTGGTGTCAAATAACACTTAGATATGAATCTAGCTAGAGATATTCGCGCACACTTTTTTTGCTGAACAATCTCTCTGGCTAAAAATATAGCATCCATGAACGATGGCATGGGTTGAGCCATCAAACTTGATTCTGTCACTATTTCAAATTGGTCAGTAGTATTGAGCGCATTTATTGCCTCTAAACTTGATTGTGTTTCATATTCAAACTCGTCGCTAATTGTATCTAGAACAGTCAATTTTGATTCAGTCACAAAATCATCGTCCCAATCAATTGATTCTGTTTCATTATCAAGTATAAATCCTGTGTCCAGATATCGTGCATACCTCATCAGTTCTTCCTCAAAAGCTTTTGGTATACGGATTGTGCTTGTTTGTTTGTGATTCCATGTAGATTTCCTGCCAGATTTTTCTCTATACCCTCCCCAGCTAGGGTTTAAGGCTTTTTTAGTAGTTTTTTTATTCACGTTCAACATGATTTTGTGGCTTTTTCATGTTAACTGTAATCTATGCCATATCTTGGTTTTTTCACAGATATATTTGATGACTTCCCAATATTTCCGACATAGCTGCGCCTGTATTGTTCACAGCCTTCAAGGAATTTCAAGAATCTCAGCAAATCACAGCATTTTTCTCTCACCAGAGACATAAAAGAGCGATAGAGTCAAGTATTAAATTTACTAGCCTCGTAAATTGTGAACAGGTATATCAGAGCAAGCTACTTCCTCAATCAAGCTGCAAAGCTCTTTATTACAGGGATTATCCAAAGGTCGGTTTTCCCAACGCTGTTGATATGCCTCTAGCTCATCCTTGAGTTGCTTCATACGATAAATCTGTTCCTCAAGATGAGCAATTTTCTGTTTGAGTAAGTCCCGAACTAGTGGGCAAGCAGGGTCGCCTTGGGAACGGATGCCTAGCACTTGTTGAATTTCAGACAGGGAAAACTGTAAAGATTGGGCTTTTTTGATGAATTTCAGCCTGTTGATTGCCTCATAGTCGTAATAACGGTAGCCACTTTCACTTCTTTCAACTGGTTTTATCAAGCCCAAGCCTTCGTAATACCGGATTGTTCCCACTGCCACATCAGTTTGATTTGCTAGCTCACCAATTTTCAGCAGCTTTTTTGGGGATGATACTTCACAGCAAAATTGTTCCACGACAGCAATCATAGTTTTTTACTACTAGTATGTGTTGTTACAACCTTAAAGTCTATAGTCGGCTATAGAGTCAACCCTTGTAGCCATAACTTTTGTAAAGATATATTATAAAAATTTGTATTTTTTGTATTGAGTATTTATATCCATTAACTCGACTGCAACAGGTAAGGCAATTAGGGCGATCGCGTCTTGTTAATAAGAACCTCTCAATCTCAATAAAACTCAAATTATTCGCATTAATAGCTGCTTATCGATAAAAATTTAGGCAATTATTTTCATCCTTGGAAAATGATGTTCACCTTTGGGGTTGACTCTATAGCCGACTAGAGGATTCAGAATGAATGAGTCAGAAAAATTTTTGGTAGACATTATGACAAAACGTCAAATTGAGATTTTTACGGCTGACTGTCCTCTTTGTGATCAGACAGTGCAAATGGTGCAAGAATTGACTTGCCCTAATTGTGAAGTATCAGTCTATAACCTGCGACAAGAGCAGGAAAAAGCCCAGCATTATGGAGTGAATGCAGTGCCAGCGATCGCCATCAATGGAAAACTGGTTGTGACTGGCAAACCCAGTCGAGAGCAACTCCAAGCTGCTGGTGTCGGTCAGCCCCTGAGTTTTAATATGGGTGCGGCTCTTATCAAAAGACGATACTCTGATAAAGAGTAGAAATCAGAGTGCTGTAATCATAAGCTTTGGAGACAATTATCAGGGCAAAAAGACAGGCTCGCTATTCTAAAAAAAGAGACAGTTGTGAGTGGGGATAGATGGAAGCATCGACGGTAAATGAAGGATTTTTCACAGAAGCACGCTCACTATTTGAAGAAATAGTAGCCTGGTTAGGCTCAGATGTGGTTTGCGGACTAGAACATGAACAATTAGAGAAAAATCTCTTCGTTAACGGGAACGAACTCTTAAGACGCTTATTACAAGGTTATCTAGACCTACGTAGTGATGACGAGATAGAAGGAGATTGTCAAGGAGCGGATGGGGAAACAAGAACCCATAAGCGCTTTCAAGAGCGAAAATTGACAACTCGATTTGGCACAGTCATAGTCCGTCGTATTGGTTATGGTCAAAGAAAGATAGTCAGCTTGAAACCATTGGACGCAGAACTGAACCTGCCCATAGAACAATACTCCTATGGGATTAGAGAAAGAGTAGCAACAGAAGTAGCATTGAATGGGTTTAATGAGACGGTAGAAGCCATAAAAAAAACAACCGCAGCACAAGTACCAAAACGGCAAGTCGAGGAATTAGCTCGTAGAAGTGCTAGCGATTTTGACTCATTCTATAAACATCGACAAGCAGACCCAAAGCAATCGAATCAATTAGAAAAAACTGGAGAAATAATCGTTATTAGTGCAGATGGAAAGGGCGTGATTCTACGCACAGAAGATTTGCGTCCTCAAACCCAAAAAAGAGCGCTCTTAAATCACAAGAAACTCGATAAAAGGTTAACTAAGGGAGAAAAACGTAACTCGAAACGGATGGCAACAGTAGCATCTGTTTATACAATCGCCCGATTTATCCGCACACCAGAACAAATTATTGACCCAGAAAAATCTTGTGTTGATAAACGCCCGAAGCCCGAAAATAAACGAGTTTGGGCTAGCTTAGTTAAAGAGCCAGAGTTAGTTATTAGTGATGCATTTGACGAAGCATTACATCGAGATCCAAACAAACAAAAACATTGGGTTGCCTTAGTTGATGGTAATAAAACACAACTGAACCTACTAAAAAAGTTTTCACGTCAACATCATATAAACCTGACTATTGTTCTTGATATTATCCATGTAATTGAGTATCTATGGAAAGCTGCATTTGTCTTTTATGACAACACTAGTAAGTCAGCAGAAAGTTGGGTAAGTCAACGTTTACTCTCTATCCTTCAAGGAAAATCGAGTCTGGTTGCTTCGCTTATGCGACGCAGTGCAACTTTACAACAATTATCATCCCAAGAACGTTTGAATGTTGATAAATGCGCTAATTATTTACTTAACAACAAGGCTTACCTCAAATACGACTGCTATTTAAACGCAGGTTATCCCATTGCTACAGGAGTCATTGAAGGTGCTTGCCGTCACTTGATTAAAGACAGGATGGATATCACTGGCGCGAGGTGGAGCCTAACAGGTGCAGAAGCTGTTTTACGTCTTCGTTCCCTCCATATTAGTGGTGATTGGTATGAATATTGGCGCTTCCATTTACGTCAAGAATATGAGCGTAATCATCTGCCGTTGTATTTTGATGCTGTTCCTTTGATGAAGCGTGTCACTCAAGCTCGCTGCTCTATTACTCCACTATCACTCCCAATGCTTGTCTAACTTCATTCTTTCTCTTTTTAAAAGAGCCGCACCCTTTTAATATTTGAAACAGAAGGTAAATAAGCTAAAAAACCTTCGATTTGCAAAAAACTAAATCTATTATAGGGTGGCATCGCCCACCCTAATTATGCAACTGAATAGCACATTAGCTTATGAACCATAAATCTGTTTTCTGGATGGTTTTGTTTATCCTCATGGTGAGATTAATTATCGTATCACTCAACTTTGTAACGAGTCAGAACACACAAATTGCTCAGAGCATGATGGGCAGCATAGTAAAATAGCGGTGAGATGAGAAGGTTACTAGCTAATTGGGTAGTATGGATTCTGCCTGCACCAGAGACGAATTTGTTTTTGTTTTCTTTCCTGCTTCATTTTGTTTATGAAGTCTGGCAGTCACCTTATTTTGACTTCTATAAAATGCCTTCACTAGCAGATAAGGTGAACTACATTACTCATTGCACAATAGGAGATGGGGTTATTACAGTCATCTGTTTTTGGATCATTAGCTGTTGGTGCGGACGCTACTGGATTCTCAGACCAACATGGAAGCTGACTATACTCTTTACTGGCTTAGGATGGGTCTACACCTTCAGTTCAGAAATTTATCGAGTGCATATCGCCAAACTTTATGGTGTTTTAGCCTTGGCTGTCCCAGGTGTTGGAATTAGCTGGTTACCCCTACTACAATGGGTAATTCTGCCGCCTTTGGTGCTATTGTTTGCTCGACGCCATACGCTGGGCTATCGAAATAGCTCATAATGTCCGTTTTTACTAAAATACATCAAAAAATTCCAGATAAATAGCAATCAAATCAAATTGGGAAATGTAGCATGTTAACCCACGAGAAGAAACTACTTTTAATTGGTCAGGTAACAACTTTAAGCGGAATACCCACTTAGCATTACCCTTTGTAAGTAACAGTTTCGATGTGGTTGTATCTGCTAGTTCATTTCATTATTTTGATGACCTTGACGCTGCATTAGCAGAAATTAAAAGGGTTCTGAAGGCTGATGGTAAATTAGTGATTTTAGATTGGTGCAGAGATTATTCACTATGCCAAATATGCGACATCATGCTGAAAGTTTTTGATCCAGCTGATCCAGCATACAGGCAGTGTTACTCCCAAGCTGAATTTCATCACCTGCTTGCATCCGCAGGTTTTAATATTTGTCGTGCTACTAAGGTTCGTTTTGGGTTGATATGGGGATTGATGGTAGTAACAGCTAGTCGCTGAATCACAAGTTTTACTCATTTGAGGATCGCTTGTAAGCTGTTGCGTTTTTAATTTAGGGTAATGCTAGAAAAGCTGAAACCTTGTGCCATTACTACTCGCTGTTAGATGATTGTAGAAATCATGCTGAAAACTGTTTTGAGCTAAATCAGGATTAAGCCTCTATCTACAATGACAAATATCAAAAGCCTTTCTAAAACCCCTGCTTTCAAGTTCGTAATTTTACTCGGCTTTGTTAGCTTATGTGCTGATGCAACCTACGAAGGGGCGCGTAGCATCACGGGAGCTTATCTTGGAGTTTTGGGTGCTAGTGGCACTGTGGTAGGGCTGGTAGCGGGTTTAGGGGAGTTAATTGGCTATGGCTTTCGCCTAGTTATCGGTTATCTCAGTGACCAGACGCGAAAATACTGGGGAATCACTACATTCGGTTATTTTATCAATACAGCAGTTGTGCCGCTTTTAGCTTTAGCTGGACGCTGGGAAGTCGCAGCGGGGTTGATGATTGCTGAACGCACAGGTAAAGCAATTCGCACCCCGCCGCGAGATGTGTTGCTTTCCCATGCTGCGAGTCAACTTGGTACGGGTTTTGGTTTTGGCTTGCACGAGGCGATGGATCAAATTGGTGCCGTGATGGGGCCACTGGCTGTAGCAGCGGTGCTTTATTTACAAGGAGGGTATCGGAGTGGCTTTGCAATTTTGATTGTGCCAGCAGTATTAGGATTAATTGTACTTTTGGTAGGACAACGGCTTTACCCAAATCCCTGCGACTTTGAAGTACACACAGCAACACTCAAAGGGGAGCGATTACCGCGAGTCTTTTGGATTTATCTTAGTGCAGTAGCCCTAGTTGCTGCGGGGTATGCAGATTTCCCTCTAATTGCCTACCACTTGCAGAAAGGAGCGATCGCTTCCTCTAATACAATTCCTTTACTTTATGCGGTAGCTATGGGAGTTGACGCTATAGCTGCACTAATATTTGGGCGTTTATTTGACCGTAAAGGGATTTCTATCCTCATTTTTGCGGTTTTAATATCATGCTTGTTTCCCCCGTTGGCTTTTTCAGGAAACAGTAATCTTGCACTTTTGGGAATGATTTTGTGGGGTGTAGGGATGGGGGCACAAGAATCAATTATGAAAGCTGCGATTGCAGGAATGGTGCCAATGGACAAACGTGCTAGTGCTTATGGGATTTTTAGTGCAGGCTATGGCTTATCCTGGTTTTTAGGTAGTGCCTTAATGGGAATTCTTTATGATCGCTCTGTTGGTTCCTTGGTTGTCTTTTCAGTCGTTATCCAAGTTGCAGCAATTCCCATTTTTTGGCAAGTAAGAAGGCACAATATTTGAGATTGGTAAAAGTAGCCAAAGGTAAAGTTTATTGTTACCTCCCTACTGGACTTCCACTACACCACGAAACATATTCATGCCACAAGTAAATTGATATTGACCTGGTTTAGAAGGTGTAAATTCAATAGGAGTGATATGGTTAAGAGCCAAATCTTGAGCAATGTGAAAATCAGGTAACAACACTTTCTCCAGACAGCTACTAGGGTCGCGGCGAAAGAAATTTAGTCGTACAGGTTGACCAGATTTCACAATCACACGAGAAGGTTCATAACCGCCGTCTACATTAATTGTTAGCTCCTGTATTCCTTGACCAGAACTAGCTTTTATAGCTTTGTTTTTACTGAAGAGAAACCACCACAGTTCCAATCCAATTAACCCCAAACCGCCCAAAGTAACGCCGACTTTTAATGCTAAGGGTTGCTCAATGCGGCGAAATTGACTGGTTTGTTCTGATGAATGCGCTGGCATTTCGGCTGGTATTTGTGCTGTTGCTACGCTTGATGCTGTACCAAATAGAAGTCCTAGCCCAGCAACACTCCCCAAAATCTTACTTTTGTTAAACATTTGTTAAAATCCTCCACAATTATTAGATACTTTTGGGGTGAAAGTTACGCAAGCGTAAGGCATTCGTAACAACAGAAACAGAACTAAAAGCCATCGCCCCACCTGCAATAATTGGGTTGAGTAACCAGCCAAAGATAGGAAACAAAACTCCAGCAGCAATGGGAATCCCAGCAACATTGTAAATAAAGGCAAAGAAGAGATTTTGGCGGATATTTCTCATGGTGGCACGGCTCAATTCAATTGCGGTAATAATACCTTGCAAGTCTCCAGAGATGAGAGTAATATCGCTGGCAGCGATCGCTACATCCGTTCCAGTTCCAATTGCAATCCCCACGTTTGCCTGAGCCAGTGCTGGAGCATCATTGATCCCATCACCGACCATTGCGACAATTTTCCCCTCTCCTTGCAGTGCTTGTATTTGAGAGGCTTTCTGGTCGGGTCGAACTTCTGCAAATACTCGTCTAATACCAACTTCACTGGCGATCGCTTCTGCCGTTTTGCGATTATCCCCTGTTAGCATAACTACCTCTAAACCTAACTTTTGCAGCGTTCTCACAACTTCCACTGAAGAGGGTTTGAGCGCATCAGCAATTCCCATTAAGCCTTGAATTTTCCCATCCACAGCAATCAAAATAGCTGTTTTACCAGCAGCTTCCAGAGAGGCTTTGCGCTCTGGAAGGGTGCGGATGTTGATATCTAATTCTTCCATCCAACGTTGAGTACCAATTTGTACCAAGTGGTCTGAGACAATTCCTTGGACACCACTCCCGGCGATCGCTTCAAATTTCTTAGCCTCTGTCAGTTCCACTTGCTGAGATTGGGCATATCTGACCACCGCTTCGGCTAATGGGTGTTCTGAATTTCGTTCTACAGACGCTGCCAATTGCAAAAGTTTTAACTCGTTACTATTAGCTGTGCCGTTGACAGTAACAAAGTCAGTAACAGTGGGTTTTCCCTGTGTTAAAGTTCCAGTTTTATCCAGTACAATGGTCTGGATTTTATGAGCGAGTTCTAGACTTTCAGCACCTTTAATTAAGATACCATTTTCTGCGCCCTTGCCCGTGCCCACCATCACAGAAGTAGGAGTAGCTAAACCCAAGGCACAGGGACAAGCGATAATCAGCACTCCGACTGTGGTGATTAAAGCTAATGTCAAGTTACCCATGACGTTAAACCAAATAACGAAGGCAGCGATCGCAATAGCTATCACTACTGGCACAAACCATCCCGTTACTTGATCTGCTAAACGTTGAATTGGTGCTTTGGAGCCTTGAGCTTGTTGCACCATTTTGACGATTTGAGACAAAAAAGTATCTTTTCCGACGCGAGTTGCCCGGAATTTAAAGCTGCCTGTTTTGTTAATTGTGGCTCCAATTACTTCATCCCCCGGTTGCTTTTTGACTGGCAAACTCTCACCAGTCACCATCGCTTCATCAACGTTGGAAGCACCCTCTACTACTTCTCCATCAACAGGAATTTTTTCACCCGGACGCACCAAAATTACATCACCAATCTGAACTTCCTGGATAGGAACATCAATTTCTTGCCCATTTCTGATTACTCTGGCATTTCTAGCTTGCAAACCGATGAGTTTGCGGATAGCTTCAGAAGTTTGTCCCTTAGCGCGGTTCTCAAATAGCCTTCCTAGCAGAATTAAGGTGGTAATGACTGCTGCTGCTTCTTGACATCTCCCCCGGCTAGAAGCGCGGGGGATTCTAAACTGATGTTGCTACGGGGTCTAAAAGACCCGCTCCGCAACGTTTACGATATGATTTATTTAATCTCGTAAACAAATCAATTCGCTGTGGCACTGTCAAGAATGCCCTACCCACCTCGGCTAGGTTTAATCCTAGCTGTGTGGCTACTTTTCTCATGATATTGGCGCTACCATTGCAATCGGCATTAATAACGAAGCCATCACGACTTTTATATAACCCTCGCTCTATTCTTTTCCCTGATGGGTTCCACCCTTGTGGCTTTTCGCCATGCTTGGGTAGGGAGTCGCCATCAAGAAATGATGCTTTTGACGTATACGCTTCTTCGGTAATTGATAGTAAACATCAGGCATCAGTCCAGCATCTGTAAAAAATCCTGGGAAAACAGTAGCGAACAGTGAATAAAAATACGCTGCACCAGTACCCATAGCAACCAATGTATCCATCGTTGCTGTATGACGTTTAAAGGCTTTCCAGGCATTTTTGAAGAAGTCTGCACCGCACCACAACAAGACAGGGGTTGCCAGTACCAACTGTACCCAAGACTTGTCTAGCCACAATGTCCGAATCCAAGGCAGGTTTAGCCCTGTCATTGCAGAAATTGACCCTAGTACAAGCAAAGTGCTGAGGATTGCTCCGACAATAGACATCTCCAAAATAGTAACATTCTGTGGTAAAAGAACATCAAAGAGCTTTTTTAACACAGAATATGAGCAACATACTGAACCATATTGAAGAGAATCCAAAAGAAACACAGCGTTTAATTGGTCTGGAGTATGAACAGTTACAACAGTTAATCGAAAATGCCGAGCGATTAAATCATGAAAAACAAGCAATACTCGAATCAAAAAAAGTTAGAATTATTGCTGGCGGTGGAGGTAGAAAACCAAAACTATCTGTGAAAGAACAAATAATCTTAACTTTGGTGTATCTCAGACACATGACGACATTTCAACTTCTTGGTATCCAATTCGGAGTGAGTGAATCAACAGCAAATGACATATTTAATTATTGGTTGCCAATACTCAGGGAATTGCTACCATCCAGTTTAATTGAACAAGTAAAAAAAAACGAATCTGACTTGATGATAGTTAAAGAAATACTCACAGAATATGAATTAATTGTAGACAGCTATGAACAAGTCAGGGAAAGACCCGGAGATAAAGAAGAACAAGAAAAATATTTTTCAGGTAAGAAAAGTAATCATACATTTAAAAGCCAAATGATTATCATGCCAGATGGTAGAGATATCGTTGATGTTGTGGCAGGGGAACCAGGACCAAAAAGCGATATAACAATGTTTAGAGAAAATCGTGATAACTTTGACCCAAAACAAAATTTCAAGGGAGATTTAGGTTATTTAGGAGAAGACTTAATTGATATTCCAATTAAGAAACCAAGAAATAAGGAATTAACAACTGGGCAGAAAAAATTAAATAAGGAGTTTTCATCCAAACGAATATTTGTTGAACATCGAATCCGTTCGGTAAAAATCTTTCGAGTTGTTCAAGACAGATTTAGGTTAAATCCAAAAAAGTATGAACAAGTAATTTTGACAATTTGTGGACTAGTCAGATTACGAATTGGAGCGCTAATCTTACCAACAAGAATAGACCCTTTAGCATCAGGTTGAAATCAACGCATATAGCTACATATTTTTACCTTGTTATTATCAATAAATATCTCAAATCCTTATTTTCTCGTATTGACTAGCTAGTTAGCGATGCTTGCACTTGCATCTTATGAAGCTAGTCACAGCAAAGCTTTGATAGTTTTCGGAGATGTCTAATTAACTTGCGGGTAAGTCTGCGTGATTCTGCTTCACGGACGGTTTTTTCCGTATCATCTTCTCCAGTGATCATTTCTTGATCCTGGAGTGAGTAAGATGAATAGCCGGCAGCATCTATGGCGGCTTGGATTGTTTCCAGATTGGTACGCTTGGGATCGTATTGGATAGTAGCCTGCTCCACACCAAAGTTAACGTTACAGTCACTCACCCCAGAAACAGAGCGAATTGCTTCTTCAATGTTGTTAGCACAGGAGGCACAACTCATGCCTCGAAGTTTAAGACTCAGAGTATCCATAGTTATATATGCTCCTCAGTCGCTGCTTTGACTGAGTTCTAAGAATGGTATTTTGGTGTAATTAGTAGCCGAGTGCCGTTATACTTAGCTTTGCCTGTGTCTTTTTCAGACGACTTTACTAAGCGTTGCCTTGCTCTGAACGCTTACTCTATTTTTTGTTAATGGCTTTTAAGTCACAGAATAGCCAGCAGTAGTAATTGCTTCTTTAATAACTGTTTCGGAAGCATTTGTGTCTACAAGGACGACTTTTGTTTTTGGATCTGCTTGAACCGTTGCAGTAGGATCAACTGCCTTTACTGCTTTAGTAATGGTATCTCCACAAGCAGAGCAAGCCATATTAGGAACTTTTAGTTGCAGTGTCATAACGTTAAAAACCTTGAACTTGGATAGTAAAAAGATGGAGTTAATAAAATCAGGAGTTGAAGACTCAATGGTTTACAGCTTTAGCTAGTAGGATAACCGAGTTAGCGTAGGCGTAGCCCGTCGTAGACATCGCTTCATCAGACAGATATCATCCCTGCTCATATGAGCCATTCCATTGCTTGGCGTAACTGGAAGTATACGAACTGCAACAGCTTTAGATGTCTGAAATGTCTTACTTCATAAATTTATCTTAGACTCTCCAGCCAGCTAGAGAGTCAAGAGATTTTGCCAAATTCTTTTGCAGCGATCGCTGTCATGTTTTTCGCACTCAGTGCTAAAGCAAGGTTGGGCGCAGATACTACATGCACGCATCAGCACAGCGATAGCCGTTCGCGCAGCGTGTCCGATAGGACAAGGCTTAAGCTTCGCTTATCGCACTCACCCAGGTATTCAAAACAAGTTTGAATACATGTTTCCAGGGTAGATTCGTGAGTTGCAGTTATAATTTTCTCCCTAGCTAAATAAATGAATCGGTTATCCTTGTAACAATCCACGCTAGGTGATTGTCTCCATAATAGCATCTACCTAATGATACAATGCTAATTTATTCCTAATGAGATGCCTAAATTTCATGCTGATTTCATTTAGGTATGCTAAAAACTTTAGCTAATAAGCTATGACAATTTCATCTTAATTTCATAGTCACCTGTCAAGCTGGTTTTGTAAAGGTTCATTCGCTAAGAATAAATCTGCAATCTAGTTGACATAGTTTGTTAATTTAACAGTCGAGATGAAGAGAACACTGGTTTATGTTGCTATATGTAGTCTAGCTACCGCAGCTCTGATTTATAGTGGCTATGCAAATGCGAAAACGGACAATAATCCGGTTGCTAATATTGAGAATATTTTGCAATCTCCTCCTGCTGGTTGGCAACTTGTTAAACAGACATTCCGGTTACACATTCCTAAAAATGGCAACGCTCTTTCCAAGCTAATTATTGACGTTCCATCCACAGTAGCCGTAAGTAATGATATTGATATCTTGGATGATCAAGGTCAAAAAATAAAAATTAATATCTCTGTAAATAGTAGAAGAGTCATTATAGATTTCCCTGAACCAGTTACTTCTAGCACTAATAGTTTACAAATAAATCTTAACAAAGTACTACAATCAATTCTTCGTTCTACTTCTACCTACCATCTTTCGGCTAAAGTCGTTGGTAGTGACGTAGAGATTCCTGTAGGTGAAGCTCAAGTTCCTTCATTTTAATTTATTTGTAAATTTTAATAATAACTGCTGAAATTTCATCTTGATTTCATTATGACTTGCCATGCTAGTAGATAGAGGAAGTGTACCTCCTCAGCAAAAACATCACAGACAATTTGAATCTGATAAGAGCAAGCTAACTGGCTACTTCTGCTGACTAACGGCTGTATCAAGGGAGTAGTTAAATATGGCTTTGCCAAGTTTTGATGTATCTATTAAGAGCAGATTCACTCACAAAGCATGAACCTGAAATTTAGCTCACGCATCTAGTTTTTTTTGGAAGTAAATATGAAGAAATCACTGATTTACGCTGTTGTATTGACTCTGAGTAGTACAGCTATTATTGCTCCTAGCTATGCAAGTGCTAGAACCGATGATGGTAGGGTTCCCCATATTGATGGAAATACACAATTCCCTCCCACACGCTGGGGAATTTTTAGACATACTTTCCGGTTACACGTTCCCCAAAATAGCAAAGCTGTTACCCAACTACTTATCAAAGTTCCAGACAATGTAACTATAAGTAGTGACATTAAAAATATCGATGTTGTGGATGAAAATGAACATAATATTAACACTAATGTATCTGTCAATGGTAAAACAATACTACTAGCTTTTACCGAACCAGTTGCTCCTAATACTAAGTTGGATATTGATCTTAACAAGATAAAAAGACGAAATCTTGGTAATGGTTCTGTCTACAGCTTTTCGGTTAAAGAGGTTGGCATTGATGCAGAAATTCCTATAGGTGTTGCTTGGTTTCGTACTTACTAATCCAATCCAACTTTTTCACTAACAAACTATGGGATTTCATTGAGATTTCATCTGTGAATGTCAAACTGATAATAGAAAGTAAATTGAATTAATTTTCAAGGAAAATAAAAATGAAAAAATTGATTTATGCTGTTGCATTCACACTAGCATTTACATCTTCAGTTGATGCTGTTTTCGCAAGCGGAAAACTAGGTGATTTTAGCGCTTCCCATTTGATGAAAAGTGCTGCCATTCCTAATACTACTTATGCCATAGACGCTACTCATAAATTTGAAGTCCATGTACAGGGTAAACCTCTGGCAGGACTCACAATTAATTTACCTGAAGGAGTGAGCATTGATAAGGGTATTGAGGTAGAAAATCAATCAGGGCAAAAAATTCCCACGACAGTTTCTATTAATGAACAAAAAGCTACAGTAGCTTTCTCGCAACCAATAGACCCTGAGACAAAGCTATCAATTTCTATGAAAGGGGTTAATACCACAGGGTATAGCGACGAAACTTGGCAGTATCAAGTATATGCTAAGAAAGTTGGATTCACAGAAGAAATTCCACTTGGTATAGCTCAGATTCAGACTTATCGTTGATTTGCTAGATAAAACTACTGTCTATAAATTTATGTACCGTCAGTAGACCAAAAAGTTTTCCAGAAGCCTTGCCAGTCCTTGATTTCCGCTTGGGAATGCCAGGAGCCGAAATCAGCTTGTAATCTACGTTTCAAGAACTTTTGTTCTGGGTGGACTTTTTGGCGATCGCAACTGGTTATGATTGCCAGTCCCAAAACCGACGGCTGAAACCCCCATTATTTCGTCAACTGGCAAAAGTTTTCGATCTACTGACCGTCTGTTAGGGAAAGAAGAAGTACCATCCGTCTTTTGACTCTCCTATTTGCGTTTAAGTGCAAAAAAAAGTACTACAACTAATTAACGGCACAAACATTATCGATTTTGTTAAGTAGTTGGAATTTTATCTTAGTTTCATACTTAGGTGTCATAATTATTGTTGACTCAATAGATACCTTGCAAAACTTAGTTTCTATAACTCCTCAAACTAAGTTCACACCCTATTTAGGCAAGTCGTCTACTGAGTCTTTTCTTTTTGATTATGTACTGCTAAGACCTTAGCCTACTGTTAGGTCTTGTATAGCTTAATCCTAATTCTTAAGAATTTCATTCTAATTTCATAAACTTCTGTCAACCTATTTATAGGGGTATGCCTATTGCAAGCTATGCTTACGTCACAAATTTCCACCGAACTTTTAACAACTCAATTTGATATGAGGGTGCTGCTAGTCGAAGATGAGCCAGATTTAGGGGCTGCTATCAAGCGCACCTTAAATCAACAAAAGTACTTAGTTGATTGGGTCATGGATGGTAATGAAGCATGGGCTTACTTAGAAAATAGCTCGGCACAATATACAGTAGCGATTCTTGATTGGATGCTTCCAGGTATTACTGGTTTAGAATTGTGTAAAAGACTGCGTTTGAAAGCAAATCCTCTTCCTGTCTTGATGCTAACTGCTAGAGATAGAACGGAAGATAAAGTTACTGGCTTGGATGCGGGTGCAGATGACTACTTAGTGAAGCCCTTTGGGATGGTGGAATTGCTGGCGCGATTGCGGGCTTTGCAGCGTCGTTCTCCGCAGTTTCAACCCCAACAATTAACTGTTGGTAACTTGACTCTAGATTATGGCAACAATACAGTTGTAAGAAAAAATACTATAGATAAACAGCAAAGCATTCCTTTAACTAATAAAGAGTTCCAACTATTGGAATATTTTATGAAGCACCCCAACCAGATTGTTACTACTGAACAAATTCGTAATCAAATTTGGGAAGTTAATGCGGAATCCAGTAGCAATGTAGTGGCAGCGCAAATACGTTTATTACGTAGCAAACTCACCAATAGCGACTGTGCTAACTCAATTGAAACTTTGCACGGTATGGGATATCGCTTTCATCTCACCAATGAATCAGAATAAGCTGTTTCGGCTCACCCGTATTCGTTTGGCTCTCTATTATGCCATCGTTATGGGTTTAATTTTAAGCATATCTGCCTTCGGTTTTTATCGAGCAGTGTTCCATGCCCATGTGGTAGCTTTAGACAGTGAAATCGAGTCTGTATCGGGGACACTGCACGATAGTATTGAAATAACACTACAGTCACCTGGACGTTTGGAACCTTTAGCACATCAGTTATTTCCAAATATAGCTAACTGTGGAATTCAAGCTACTAATTGTATTCAACAACAGCCGCATTCTAAACGTCATCTTCTTGGGATCGTTACTAAAACCAGCTATTACATACGTTTTTTTGATATTTCGGGAAAATTGATTGCTAATGCTGGTTATTATCCAAAGGGTTTACCTAATGTTTTTAATCAACAAACTTGGCAATTTCTCAAAGACAGCAAAGGCAAAGATTACCATCAAATTACTCTAAGTAGGTGGGTGGGAAAATTTAGAACTATGTAACGAAAGTTTAACCAGAGGCATTAGAGTCAAATTTGATACGTTTTGTCCTGTAGTTGCCTTTTTCTCCCCTAGCTTTAACGCCATCAATCACGGCGTAAGCAAGGTCTAACTCATCATCAAATATTTGCCCACATAGTTCATCTTTTTTCAGGTGCTGCCACTCCAATTCAATTGGATTCATCTCGGAGCAGTATGCGGGCAAAAAGAAGAAGTACAACCCACATTCCGCACCCACAACTGTGACACCCCAAGGAAACGGATGTATTTAGTACATAGGAACTAATTAGTGGGAGAATTGACTAGAATTTATTGGCTCTAAATAGGAATTATTACTATTAACTTAGATATATAGTCAAAAAACTTGGACTTTGTACAAAATTTTGGTTCTTAGGTTATTTTGATGGAAAACTTGGTTCAAAATCATTGACTATAAAAAGACAAAAAACCGGTTTGAATCAACAGAAAAATGAGAAAATTTCAACAGATACTTTGATGGAGTTTCTGTTGCCATGTTTAGTACCAAAGACCTTGAATTGAAGAAGATTGACCATTTAGGGATAGTAGCAGGAATAGTAGATTCAATTGGGATTGTAGAAATAATTAATAATTTACTAGGGTCAGAGCCAGGAGAAAAAGTTAGTGCAGGTCAGGTAGTAAAGGCGATGATTTTAAACGGCTTAAGTATGATGTCACAGCCGTTATATATGTTTCCAAAATTCTTTGAATTAATTGCTTGTGAACATTTAATTGGTGTAGGAGTAAAAGCAGAATATCTCAATGATGATAAATTGGGGAGAGTATTAGATAAATTATTTATAAAAGGACTAGATACAGTATTTTTAGCCGTCAGTTTAAATGCAGTAGAAATATATCAGATATCACTCTCATCATCACACTTGGATTCAACATCATTTCATGTAGATGGAGAATATGAAAATAGTTTACCATCAGTGATATTTGAAAATCAAAAAGAATCAGGTTCATTAGAAAAAGAAAATAAAGAGAGTCAATCACCTCAAGCGATAAAGCTGACCTACGGTTATTCAAGAGATCATCGTCCAGATTTAAAACAATTTATTACACAATTAGTATGTTCAGGAGATGGAGATATACCAATATATATAAAAGCAGTATCAGGGAATGAAGTTGATTCTAAAAAGTTTGGAGAAATAGCAGTTGAATATCAGAAAAGAATACAAGTTGATAGTTTAATAGTAGCAGATAGCGCATTATATACAGAATCAAATATCAAGTTAATGTCGAGTCTCAAATGGTTAACCAGAGTACCCTTGACGATAAAATCAGCAAAAAACTTAGTGATGAGTTTAGCAGAATCGGAATTTGTTAAAAGTGAAAAAGTAGGATATTCTTATGCCGAAAAGAAAATAACTTATGGAGATATAGAACAAAGATGGTTAATCGTACAAAGCCAAGATAGAAAAAAATCTGACTTAAAGAAATTATCAAAGAAAATAGAAAAAGCTTTGACTAATACTCAAACTAAGTTAAAAAACCTATCGCAAGAAAAATTTGCTTGTGCTGCTGATGCTAGAAAGGAATTAACCAAAATAAGTAAAGAATTTAAATATCATCAAGTAGAAAATATCGAAGTTATCGAAAAAGATCCTAACGTCAAAGAAGAAAATCAATCAAAATACTATCAAATCTTAGCAACTGTTAGTGAAAATAAAGATGTTATTGACCAAGAAATATTAAGTGCAGGAAGGTTTATAATTGCGACAAATGTTTTGTCAGAAACTGAACTGAGTAGTGAGAAAATGCTGTCCGAATATAAAGCACAACAATCATGTGAGAGAGGATTTAGTTTTCTCAAAAATCCTTTATTTTTAGCAGATAGTATTTTTCTGAAAAGCCCAGAAAGAATAGAAGCATTGGCAATGATAATGGGGTTATGTCTGCTAGTCTATACTCTAGCACAAAGAGAAATTAGAGCAGCTTTAAAATCCTTAAACTATACTGTAAAAAATCAATTGGGCAAAGCCATCAACAATCCAACTATGCGGTGGATATTTCAATGTTTTCAATCAGTTCATCTTGTTACTTTTCAACAAAAAACAGACTTTTATAATTTGACATCTGAGATGAAGTACATTCTCTTATTCCTCCCCGAAGCTTGCCGTAATTACTACAGATATATAAGTTGATTTATCAATATTATTAATACTTTAATCATATCATTTGACTCATTAATAAAATTAATGAGCTTAATTTCTAATGCTGTTTTTAAGTTTATTTCTGGAGAAATATAAGTTATGATAAAGTCTTAATCGTTGAAACATAAAATTATATTATTTATTGTTCTAGAAACCACCCTCATTATTTATTGCTTCTTATTGAGAATACATCTGAATCAACTTTCCTATCTAAAATTTGTTTTTTTATAGATAAATGTATTTTTTTATTCTTTTTTCATGAATTTACCTCCGTAATAACCGATAGTGACACTGGGGGTGCGGAATGTGGGTTAAAAGGTAGCCCTAAACTCTGGCTAAATTTATCCTTGAGGATTTGTACTCGTAGTGTCACAGTAGTATTTATAGTGTTGGCTTGCTCGTATCAAAGAAAGTATTTCATGAACGAGTAAGCTTTTTTTACCTATGAAAACTTTTTGGGCAACCCTCCACCGTTACCGCTTCCATTTCATAGTCCCTACAAAAAATAGCGATCGCAGCCAAGCGTCCACTTCTATTAACGCATTAAGACTTGTAATGCTTATGCAGCATAGTTTATAGCTTTTCTTAGTGCCATTCGGTATATGGGGTTTGGCAAACTTCGTATATTTTAGTCTACTTTACCTTCTGGTAAGCCGTCCTCTGGGTATCTACGGTTACGCTATATGAACGCCAACGCCTTTTTATTTGTAAAAATCCTCACCCGTAGCTACTTGTGGGGTATGCAAACTGTGGCCTATGCGATCGCTCTTTTTAGCCCAAAAACTTATCCAATTAACTTACCAATTTCATTTAATTTCTGTGACAAGATTTCTTGTAAAGATTGAAGTTGTTCACGACTAGCATTAGCTAAAGTTATCTCAGATAATCCACTACTGATTTTTGAATAATTACTTTTACTTCTTTCGATTCTGATTGTTCTGATGTTAAATACTTAGTTTTAATACCCTTAATTAAATCGCGTGTCTCAGGTACAGTTAAACTTTCATTTAATACCTGTTCTGTTGCTTTTATTCGTTCTATAGCTGCCTCTTGTTCGGAAACTTTCAATATTTTTGATGACAATGTTACTAATGCCAATGCGTGAGCGCCTTTCAGTTCTTGATGACGAATTGCTTTTTTTAAATCTTCTGGCAAAGATAACATTGGTAAAAGATTGGACTTAACAGAAGCAGGATTCAACCCAAATTCTAAGAACACTAAAAATAAAGCTTGCTCCTCGTTAATAATACCCAGTACTTCTAAACCTTGTTGTTGCTTCTCACTACTAGCAATTAATAATTTTGTTAATTCCTTGACTTGATTATTACGTTCAAGCCGCTTAAGTACAGCACCAAGAGTTGTAGCAACCTCATCAATTTCTAAACTAGTGGATTTGGTGATCTCTTTAAATATTGCTTCTGCCTTATCCAGTGGATTTAAATCTTCAAAACCTAAAAAAGTCAATAACGAAGATTGATCTAAATCCTGTGGCTGAGGTACGATTAATGCTCGAATAGTCTCCCATCCTAATAGCTTTGCTCCAGACCAACGTAACTGTCCGTCCAAGAGCATATAACGACCGTTATCTTGAGGAACTAAAATAACTGGTGTAATCTGCCCATGTTTTTTTAGTAATCTCGCTTTTGCCTGAATAGACTCTTGTGTAATTGTTTGTCTTGGCTGGTTAGGGTTAGGGTCAATTAGACCTGTATCAATGGCAATCTCACCTGTTTGCGTTTGCAATTGTTCGCGCAATTTGGCGATTTCTGTCTCTAATTCTGGTGATTGTAAAGCACGTAACCTTTCTACTTCAGCTTGTAAATCCGTAATTCTTTGTTCTTGATCAGTTTTCTGTACTGCCCCTTTAAATTTATCGCCGATTTGTGGTAATCCTTTTGCCATTATTTTTCCTTAATTAATGCAATTATATCATCAACAATTAACTTGAAATCTTTGCAAGCAGGATGCTTGGGACGATACTTGTGCAATGGTAATCCATAGGCACTAGCATTTTTAAATTCGTTAGAACTGCGAATTTTTGGATACAACTTTATACCTAATCTCTCAGCAATTGCAGGTAACTGTGCCAGGTATTGCCTGTGCATAGCTACTACTCCGTTATACATACTGGGAACAAACCCTAAAATTGGTGGACGTGGTTCAAGTTGTAACTCGTCACTTGTGGAAATGCACCATTCAACTAACTCTGCCGAACCAGAAATAGCTTTCATCTCTAACTGTACTGGAACTAAAACATGAGTAGCAGCAGCTAAAGCATTGACGTTTAGCATACCCAAAGTTGCAGGACAGTCCAAGATAATTAAGTTATGAGGTAATGAATATTTATTTAGTTTGTCCGCTAGACTGTATTCTCCACGTTTTCTGATAACCAATTCATTAGCTATTTCAGCCAACAAGGGATGTCCTTGACACACCTCAACTTTGGAATCCCAAACTGGTACTAATGACCAATCACCTTTAAAATCCTTAGAAAGTAACTCTACTGTAGTTAAATTTGCTTCGGCTGGTGACAAACCACAAAACACATCCAATGAACGTTGGGGGTCTAAATCTAACATAGCTACTGTATAACCCCGCTTACTTACTTCATAGGCAATATGTGTGCTAATGGTAGACTTACCTACTCCACCAGCATTAGCCAGGAGCGCGAGAACTATTTGTTTCATAAAAATTACTCAAACTTAGTCGCAGTATATCAATTGTTTGTCGGATTTTAAAATCCGACAAACATAAGTTTGAAAATTTTAATAAATGTTGTATTTTGAAATACGACACAAGCTGAATTTCAAAAATTACATTTGGCTAACTGAGCTAGGCTTTTTGGCTACTCGATAAGTCTCCTAATTTATCTGTGGTGGACGAGCTTCTCCCCCATTTTTTTGTCGCCAAATTTATCAACCAAATAACTCCCGGTGCTGATAAGCAAATCGAGAAACATCCAGACTAGCCACAGGTTTAGCATAAATAGCCTGATTGCGAATTGCCTGTATCTGTTCTGACTCTCGCTCCATAGCTGGTGTAAATTCTTGTCGCTGTTTCAGCAAATCCTCAAACTCAATTTGCTCTGGTCTACCTTGATAAAAAGCCGACTCAGCACAACGGCGGACTGCATTACCAATTTCTGCTGGGCTGCAAATACGATATTCAGCCAACAACCTACGCCATTGGTCATCACTCCAAGGTGAGTTATTGTCTCGAAAAGCTGGAAAATACTTGGCTAGATGTAGATTGAAAACTTCATATCTTGCCCCTTCATGGGGTAAGTCCACAAAAAAGATATCATCAAAACGACGCACTAATTCCGCAGGTAGCATTTCTAAGCGGTTGACAGTAGCAATAGTATAAACTGGCTCTTGATGCTCTTGCATCCAAGTTAGTAAAGCAGCAGATAGCCGCCGTGCCACACCTCCATCTGCATTGGAGTCCCAGCCTGCAAAGCCTTTATCAAAGTCATCCCAATAAAGTACACAGGGAGCAAGGGAAGTCACCAAAGCAATAAACTCCTTTAATGCTCTGTCGGGATGAGAATCACCCAGTAGTACACCCCAATTAGCTGCTAACAATGGTAATCCCATTTTCTTAGCTGCTAACTTGGCAGAGAGACTTTTACCCGTACCCGGTGGCCCCCATAAGAGCATCCCAGTGGGAAACTTCAATCCATATTGCTGTGCTTTAGGTTGAAGTAGACAGGTAATAGTTTCCAACCTTTTCTCTAGCAAATCTAATCCCCCGGCTGAAGGTACATCCGGTTGGGCAATGTACTCTAAACCCCGTCCCCGCAGTTTGCTAACTTTATGCTCTAGAACTAATTGCGCGATTCCCTCAATCTGTTCTGCAAAACCCAGACATTGCTGTAGTAGCATATTTATCTCGCCTATAGGTAAACCCTGACAGGCACGGAAGAGCAATTGCAGTGCTGATGTTTTTTCTGTTGTCTTTAACCAAGAATTGCGATCGGTTACAGCGCGGCGATCGCACTCCGCAAACTGCTGAAGGCGATGATGGCTACGTCCAACCCAGGCATCACAAAACTGCTCCACAACCATCTGCACCTGCTGTTGGTCTGGAAGTAGATTTGACAGTACAGGAATAAAATGCTGTAATTCTAGAGGTAGTTGAACGTAAGTTTCCAATAACACCCAGTAATGATGTTGCTGACTCCAGAGAGCTTGATGACAGGCATTGAGTAATTGATAGCTACATTTTTGACTTATTTTGCTCCCATCACGCTCATTTAGCACTCCCTCCAGTAAATAAATGCCTGGCTGATATTCCTCCAGAAGATACTGAATAATGTCCCCGTCTTTACCCCTGTCAGTTGACTGTAAGATGTACTGACCTTGATGGTGAATTAATTGCTGTAGTCTACAGTAACCAGGATTCCAGACAAAGACTGACAAAGAACGTTCTTCACCCCAATGGTAAAACTGCTGTAATATCTGCATTCTGTCAGGCGTATGATACTCCATAGCCACAATTGGAGTATTTTGGTTAGCTAGAGTAGGCCAGTCTGTCAACTTCATAAATCTGACTTCAACAACTTACTTTCTCCTTGTAGAGCAAATTTATTACTGATGCTTTAGCCACACGGATAATTATTACTAACGGGTTGGCTATATTTCTTGTGTGAAAAAGAGCGATCGCTTCCAGCACAGCGTTAATTTCAGAAACTACTCCGCCAAAATTCCGGTTCATCTAAAAAAATAGGTTTGAAATTGGAGGGGAATGGATGTGAAAGCCGCGATTGCGGCAAGGAGGTGAAAAATTCACTTCATTAAAGGAAGCTGTAAAATGGCTATCGCTAAAGCTAGAACCAATAACAACAATCGCAATGGAGCTAATGCTAAAACATCTACCAAAACTAATGGCACATCCGCTACAACTAAATCAAAGGTAGCAAATGCTTCACCACAAGAAGAGGCATTTACATTGTTAAAGGAATTGCGGAACCTAATCTTCAAGGAATACGGCGTTAAATTACAACTACGCGATTCCCGTGTTTCCACAAAAATCGGTCATGCAGCGCGTGAAAAACTCGGACTTGACATTGCAGCCCAAGTCAAAAAGAAAGGTGGTAACAAAAAGTTTGATTGGCAGAAATGGAACACCAAATTATTTACTAAATTGTTTGGACAACCAGATGCACTCAAATATGCACCAGAAGTAGTGGCAATTTTCATGGGTATGCTGTATGACACTATCAGCACTGACCCAGAGCAAGCAATAGCAGATTTAGTTGAATTCAACCGGGCATCTCTGGAACGTCGTAATTCTTTCCAAGAACAAGAAGAGGAAGAACTTGACGATTTAGATGACGAACTAGACGAAGACCTGGATGAAGATGAGGAGGATATCGAAGACGAACTCGACGAAGATTTAGATGAAGATGACGAATTAGATGAAGAAGATGAAGACGAGTAAATAATTCTGACTTCTTCTCAGTAATTGACAGAATAATAACCCAAAATAACCATGTATTGCCTCAAACAATACATGGTTGTTTTTTTTGCCGAATAAAGAATTGAAACTGGAGTGAATTGCATCTTTCGATGCTGTTTCTATGAGAAAAATACTAAATATCAAGGAGTAATTCTCATGGTTAACGCTAACGTCCGCAAAACTGCTAAAGCATCACGTAAAATTGAAAGGCATATTCCTGCTTTAGAACGAGTAATGACTTATCAGGAAAAAGTACACCTGATGGTAATTGAAGTATTGCGGGAAGAATCAGGAAGAGAATTAGCAGCAGCAGCCAGATTTAACGGGCAAGAGTTTGATTGGGACAAACACAATTCCCAGTTCCGTAAGGACTATGTAAATACACCATTAAAAGAACTGGTGAATTATGCCCGCAAACTTTACGGCTTGAATAATCTTGATGAAATTCGAGATAGACGTGCTTCTCATAAAGCTGCTCGGTCTAAACGCATGGACGGACTCAATAGTTTGAGTAGTAACTCTGATGACTCGATAAATGACGATTTTGAGCAAGATGAAGATGACGAAGATATAGAAATTGACGATTAATTACAATGCCCTGAATTATCTAATTCGGGGCATTGTAATTACCGCCCACCGCATCCAAAAAACAGAATTGAAGGCAGCGATTGCTGTTGAATTCAAGAAATTCAAAAGTGAACTTTAATTCAGAAGGCATCTGTCGATGCTGTCTAGGTGAGATGTAATAATTCGTTAATCAAAGGATAATCAAATGACTCGTAATCAGCAACAAACAAAAGCTTTGGATCAAGTAATAGGATATCAGGATAAAGTGCGATTAATGGTACTGGAAGTTTTGCGGGAAGAAAGTGGACGAGAACTCGCTGCTCAAGCACGTTTCAATCAGCAAGAGTTTGATTGGAATGAACATAACATTCACTTTCGCCAGGACTATAGCGAAACTCCGATCAATGAACTATTAGCATACGCCAAAAGTCTGTATGGACTGAAAGACTTGGATGCAGTACGGGAGCGGCGCAAAGCTCATAAACAACAACGTACAGCTAGATGGGCTGAAGCTTCATAATTACCTGCTGGCTCTCACAGCAGCCCCACTAAAATGTGGGGTAACTTTTTTGCCCACCCACCCTCAACCGTAAAAGCTTTATTTTACCGAAGATGCAGGTTCGCACCCCACCCCACCAAATGTTGTAATTGTCCGACTGGAAAATTTACTAGTCATTAACTCATAAATCTGCTGGTTTGAAAGTTGAGTTGGTTTGACCTCAACTGTTGGTGCAGTTCCTCCCCTGTTGACCTGAATAATGGAATTAGCCCAATAAAACTGCTGCTGGTCAGGTTGGGAATAAACAGGATAACAGCCTTTTGAGGCGATCGCTAATTTATGCTCTACGCTAGAAACTGATGGCAGAGAAATACCAGCAGGAACTAATTTCACCTCTCCTACTGGCCCCCACAAACGCAATTGTTGATTTACACAACGTTTTCCATTCTTGAGAGGGGCAATGATGTTGCCACAAACTTTAAGATCCACATCATACATCGGCGGATAATCAGGCACAGTTTGAGCTTGTGCTTGAGTCGTATTCCTCTCATCCTTGCCACTGACATTTACAGTAGTAGGGGTACAAGCTGTAACTATACCTCCTATTACCAGCAGCCAAAGCCAGTTAACTTTGTGGTTAAACATCTGCTGAATCCTTTTCTACGATTGAGAAATTGACAACTAATTTTTTAACTTAAACCCCGTCCATTTTGAAACCTGGAGTTTTTAAGGAGAGTGTATTATTCTGTCGTGGCTTGAATTCTGAGCTTTACCTTAATTCCAAAAACTACGGTTTTCAAGGTTGACGCGGTTTAGATACAAACTGGCGCTGATTGGTAGGTGATGTCCATAACGTGCAGAACCCGGATGAGGCTTTTCTGCTACTTGCTCCAATTTCCAGCGTTACTCCCAAACGCTTGACATCCTTAGCACAAGAAAGTTGACCGTTTTGGTCACGACTGAGCAAATCTTGATTCCATTGCATTAGATTGTGAGCAAACTTACCTTCATTACTGGTTGCCCATTCCAAAGCATTGGCTTGGGCTTGTGTGAGTTGGCGTGGCCCAGCAGGATCTAGATGACTAGATTGATACCAGGACATTCCACCTACACTTACTAGTCCACCCACTCCAGCTGCAATTAATAGCAGTATTCCCGCAGCAATTAAAGAGGGAACTGAATGAATAGCACGCTCAAATTCAGTACGCCTAATTAATCCCGTCACAGCCTGAGCGATCGCTTTTTGCTGACCTTTTACTGCTGCCTTTTCATATGTCTGGAGATGGTCATAAAGCTGCGTTTGCCACAGGTCAAACATTGCTTCCATTTCTTTGGGATTGTCTTCCAATAGGACTTGTAGCCTGCCGGTAGCAATCATCATCAGAAATGCTGGGTCATCAGGATCAAGTCCGGTTTGGACTACTATTTCCCAAACCCTAGCTTTAAATGAATCATCTTTACCTCGAATGGCTAAATCTAGTAAAGTTGGGTAAGGAATTTGGCTCAGTCCTTTGCCTCTAGCAGCTACTGAATCCAAAAACTCATCGTCTAAATCGAGTTCTTCAGTGTGAGAATTCCTCATATCTGTATTTGCTTTTAGCTAATTCGCATCCTCGTCCCCCACGCTCATTTGGTAATTTGATTTGATGGTGGGAGATGTCACTGAAACAGTGTTGAGTGCTGAGTAACGAGTGTTGAGTAAAAAAGTAAAATTAATTGCACGGGCTAAACGCCCCGCTATCCATGTACAGCACTCCTGAATTAGATTACTTCTTGGTAGCAACTTTGCCGTTGACATTAGCATCATCAACTTTTTCTGTTGGAGAAGTAATTGAAGCTGCCGGAAGGTTCCAAATTTTAGCTTGATCAATTTCCTCAGAAGCTTTTTTCAGAAAACTGTGTAATCGCTGCTTACCCAATACACCTAACTCTCCATAATCTCTAGCCGCAGAAAAATTTATCTGATTGGCATCAAGGATATCCCGCTCTCGATAGCTGAACTTAGGAAAATTGATGACAGCTACTTTATAAGCTTTGATTAAATCCTGTAAATCCTTACGTCCATCTACGTGTTTCCAGTCATCGCATAAACCACAATTGCGTACAAAGATATGCTTAATCTTGTTTTCAAAGCGTTCAAGAGATTGAATAAATAATTGAACACTGTCATATCCACCACTACAAACAAACCACTTATATATTTTGACCTTATTTTTCCCGGTAATTTCTAGGATTTGATTACGTTCAATCCAATCAGTTACTGCTGGGTATACTTGAGCAGGTAAATTGACAATTACAGAAGTTGTGAGTGCTAAATTAAAAATTTCATCAGCATCATAAGCTTTACGCTCTGATTCGCTAAAAACTGCTATTTTATGATTGTCTGGGTAAAATGCTCCCACGTCTGGATTACTTTGGTCTGCTTCTACCAACTCATAAGAGAGTTTATTGTCAATGCAGTATTGCACCATAACCCGTGCAAATAAAGACTTGCCAACTCCACCTTTTTCACCATCAACGAAGTGAATTGCTGCCATTTTAAATCTCCTTGACAATTTGACTAAATGTGCATTGATAAATACTTAAATATCCTCAAACATATTGTCTGTATCATCATAGAAAGACCCCTCACCAGGAATGAAGGAGTCAGAATCTACTTTGTGTTTTTGCTGGTTGTGATTCTGACTAATGCCATTGCTTTTACTCTTACCTTTAGTACTAGCATTACTATCATTTTCATCATCAATACTACTGCTATTACCAAAGTCTAGACCGAACATAGTAGCAAGCATTTGAGGATTGCTCATAGTGCTTAGAGGTACAGGCAAATCATCACTTGATTTATGTGGTAATTTTAGTGCCATTCGCAAGTAAGCCAAATGTTGCTCCAGGGCATGACAACAAATTAACCCTACTTGATGCATCTCTCGATCGCTAATTCCTACATCGACATTTGCTTGAGCTTGATATGCTAAAGGCAACCAACACATTCTTAATGCCTGTAACACCATCTCTTTGCTAGTACTGACCCCATTCCCCTTTTGCAAATATGTAATTAGCTTCCCATCAACAGTATTTGAGTAAGCACGAAGCCGAAAAGTCAAATTTTTATATTGTCTTTGTTTGTCAGTATTAGTTTCTTCAGACAGTCTGCAACTATTACTACTACTGGGCTGTCTATTATTGTCATTATTTTTGGGTTGTTTTTTATTTGTGGTCATGCTACTTTTTCCATCTGCGCTCTAAACCGCATAAACAAACCAAACGCATCAATCAACCTAAACGACAAAGCTTCCTGCTCTCGGAAAGTGCGGTAATAATCATTACTTTTATCCTTGAATACTTCTTGTACCTGTTGCTGTAAGTCAGCACCCCAATAAGTTGAAATTTCTTGAAAGCAGTCTTGCAACTCTTGCTCTAAGTACAATGCTGCGCCACCACTCAGAATTACCTCGTTCACGGCAGGTAAAGTTGATTCCAGCCAATCGTAAAGCCTAGACCAATACTCAGCTTTAGCAGTAGCAATGGCATTAACAATCATCTGCAATTCATAATCAATATTTTTAGGTTCTCTGCTTTTGACCAGAGTGCGAATTGCTTGGTTGTCAGGTGTGATATCTGAACCGGCTGCATAGATGGCAGAGGTCAAAGCAGTAGCATCCTGTCCAGATGTGCGCTCAATTACTCGCTTTACCATTTGGTGAAAGCCCAGGCCATTGGTGTAACCCGCCGTCATCTTGCCCCGTTCAAATAATAGAAGGCTGGTATTGCGATGCCCGAACATTAGCACTGCAATGGTTTGGGCGTTGAACCATTCTTTACCATTCTGGCGTTGGCGAATCATTGCCAATCCCGCACCTTCGGGTAAGCACTCGAATCGCTCCAGTTTCACCCGTAACCTTTGACCCCGAAACCTAAAATCCTTGAGTGCAGACTGCAACTGTTGCTCAAATGCTTGGCGATTTTGATATTCACCATAAGGCAGTAGTGAGGTCAGTGATAGTGAAAACCTGTTAGGCAATTTGTTGTGTTGAGCGATCGCACCAATAACCGCCAAGGCTTTGTGAATTGAGGTTTCGTACTTGAGCTTATCGAGTCTAGCAGATGCTGAAAACTGCCGTGCGAGGAATCCAACTACCGTACATTGTGTATCACCATCCGCAGGATTTGACACCCAGGCTTCATCTGCTGGTTTAGAAGATTCAAGACCCTTGCGACTTGACATATAAGCGTCAATCGAACTTTGAGGCAACTTCAGCATCTCTGGTTCCATTGTCATCAAACATGGTTTGCCTTCAGTTGCTAGTTCGTAAACAATCTTGGTCAAGGAAGCACCAGGGTCAAAACTGACTATCAGGTTTGACATTGATTGTGGTTTACCTAAAAGCTTTCCTTTAAGTTAAGTGCAAATATAAATCATGCCAATCTACCCACTGACTATTTTTATAAGGCGAAAAATTAGCCCATTGGTTATTTTTTTGCTGCATTTTCTCAAGTGGTCATTTTTATGTTATTGAATTCGATTCAAAAATACGCCACTCAAATGCCAATTCAACGCCACTTAAGCGTCACTTGAGTGCCAATTCAATCCCAATTAAGCGCCAATTCAACGCCACTGCATACAGTATGTATATATTTTTATTATCAATAAGCTTATTTGTTGACAATAAAATGGTCAAAAAATGCCAATTAAGTGCCACTTAAATGCCAACTCAATGCCATTCATGTTTTTAATTTGAGCAGCCCAAAAAAACCTTTGGTGAGTAGCAAGCTATGTTGCTGTCCGGACATTTTTTCTGGGGAGAAAAAACGCACCCCCCAGGTGCGGCAACAAACTTGCCCTCCTTTCACGGTTCCCCTACCTCAGTAGGTCAACCACCGTGACAGAGGGGAAGATGATACGAAAAATCTCTTTAAGAGTTTAGCTTGGAAAATTTCTGCAAGGTTTGGGCGGATTAGCTTTTTAATTGCGCGATCACATTCCATTATCTCGCGTCGCATCTTGCTATTGAACCAGAATCGTAAGTAACCGCTTGGTCAATGACAAATGATAATGCTGTCGTCAAACTTAAAATAGCTAATCACTAATGCATCAATAATGCGACAGAAACGCTCACACAGGATAGACATTAGACTGACTTTGGCAGAATACGAGAAAGCACAGTTAATGGCAGATGAAAATAATCTCACTATGAGTGAGTTGTTTCGTGCCAAGACTCTGAAAAATAGATTACCCAGGCGTGTCACCAAAGTAGCAGGCCAAACTTACTGGGAGTTGGGGAAAATAGGTAACAACCTCAACCAAATAGCTAAAGCAATCAATACTTCAGTACTCATGGGAGAACCTGTGGTCGTAGATAGAGCATTGTTGTCACAGGTAAGAGATTTGGTGAAACAGGTTCGCCGAGAGATTGCTGAAATTGATTTAATTACTGATTTACAAGATGAAGCATGATTGGCAAGCACATCAAAGGTAAAAGTTTTCGGGGACTGCTAAACTACCTCTTTGGCAAAGATGGAGCAAGACAAATCGGTGGGAATATGGAAGGAACAAACCCACGCGAACTAGCAGCTGAATTTGGTATATCTCGAAGATTAAACCCGAAGGTGAGCAGGGCTGTTTATCATGCTTCTCTCAGTTTGGCCCATAAAGAGAGTTTAGATGATGAGACTTGGGATGAAATCGCCCAAAAGTATCTGCAAGCAATGGGTTTTGATATGAACCAATATGTCGTAGTGCGGCATACTGACCGTACTCATGAACACATACATATTGCTGCCAGTCGCATTCAATTAGATGGCACTACAGTTTCTGATAGCTGGGACGATCGCAGAAGTGAAGCGGTAATTCGCAAGTTGGAGCAGGAATACAATTTGCAATCGGTGCAACCAAGTTGGGAAAAAGATAAGCACAGTCCAACTACTGGCGAACGTAGGCACATTGCCAGAACTGGAGAGGAAAGCGTTAGAGTGAGACTTCAGCGATCGCTCGACCAAGCAACAAACGACCATCCCACTATGCCAGAGTTAATAGAGCGATGCCTTCGGCCGGCTTCGCCAACGCAACAACAAGGTATTAATGTCCGCGTTGGTTATACTCGCATGGGCAAAGTCAAAGGCATTAGTTACCAACTTGATGGTGTGGCTTTTAGTGGTACGCATCTCGGTAAAGCATATACCTTTCCCGGTTTACAAAAGCATCGAGGTGTAAACTACAGTCCCAAGCGGGATGACAAACGCATCCAAAAACTGATGGAGCAAGCTGTTGAAAATCCCACACTAACAGTGCCCCCAAAACAAGATGACAAACGCACAAAGAAACTGATAGAGCAAACTGTTGAAAATACTGTGTCCTCTGTTTTTCAGACAAACTCCTTGTCTATACCAGAACCAACAAACTGGGAGCAAATACGCCTAAACTTAAGCCAGCAGTATAATTTACCTAATTCTCTGCTCACAGAACTGTATGAAAAGGGTTGGCTCTATGCAAGTCTTGCAGGTCAAGCAATATTTGTAGAACGCACACTCGATGATCTTCCAACTCTTGCCAAGCAGCTAGAACCAACAGGTAACTTCACCGCTATTCCCCTTAACTCTGAGACGGCGAAAAATGGTAGCTTCTGGATTGCTACAGATCCCACAGTAAAAAGAGCAGTGTTACTAAGTGACCCGATTGAAGTTCTCTCTGTCATTGCCTTAGAATCAGCTGTTGACAAAGAAAAGCGCAAACCTACATTGTATTGGAGTGTAGGCGATAGCGAGCAATTACCTCTAGAATTTTTGCGAGCGATCGATACAGTAGTCATCGCTTTTAAAGATAATGAGAAAATTGAGGACTTGATAGCTGAGATACTGGCTGAACTACCCCAAGCCAAACAAGTTTCTCCCGGTGAAGCAGGCTGGAATGGGATGTTAACTAACAATCACTTGCAACCCAACCAAAGCCGAATACCAGAGCTTCAAAATTGGGAACTTTGATATCAGTTATCATTTTTTCCTGAGTGAGCCAAGCTAATTAAAGGTTTCAGGCAAAAATTTATGTAAGTAAAATGTGAAGAAGCTGGTTCTAGCGCAGCTAACGCCACTTAGAGAGGGATAAACTCTCTAGGCGTAACTGCCATGACCTTCAATCCCAGAGAAACAACTATTAAATTTCTCAGACAAATAGGCTTTACCACCGGAACCAAAATTTGGCTCAGAATTTCTTGGGACTTGCCTACAGACCTAATACCCGAAAATTGGAATAACTACTGCCGCAATGGTCAATTTGTCTACTCCCACTACATTCTCTGTGGTAAAATCACCCAGCAAGGATTTCAACTCTACTGTTGCACTTATGGAGGTCGAGACAAACAGGGCAACACTTGCTGGCGATTGACACCTAAACGATATGCTGATGGTTGGGCATTGGCATTTAAAATGTCATCCCTTGGTGCTACAGTTAGCTTTTACCCCAACCAACCAGACAAGGGAATCAGTAATCAGCACGTCAGTCAATGCCAATGTTTATTCTACGAAATTGATGATTTGGCATTGAGTGAGCAGCGACAAGCTCTAGATTGGCTAAAGGACGAAATCAACTTGGAACCCGCCGCCGTAGTTTATACAGGTGGGAAATCCTTGCACGTTTACTTTAAATGCAGCCATTCCTTGAATCCTGCTGAATGGCTGTACCTCAATCGCCAACTGACGATTATCCAAAACGCAGATCCAGCCATTTGTAATTTGGCTCGTTCCATGAGACTGCCGGGTATGGTTCGCAGACGGGTGGTGGATGGAATATTGAGTGCAACTATCCCTATTACCCTAGAAAATTGGTCAAACTGTCAGTACAACCTGGAAGAGCTAGAAATCGCATTTGATTCTACAGCCTTATTTCCCTATGAACTTTCTGAGCAACGTTGGCACAAGTGGGTGCAGCTTCTCCATCAGGCGAAAAATGGAGAAGTTATCGATCCACAAACAGCGTTACTGCAACGTTCTATTACTGCACCTCGCCCAACCTTACATTGCCGACGAGGGACAGTAACACAGGCTACAACCAGAGATAATAGCTCATCTCTTAAACAACTACGCGCTAGCGGAGTGTCTGTTCCTTTATCTATCTGTTTAACGAAGAGCGATCGCACTTTACTAACTTATGGCGAATCTGAGGGAAACAGAAACAATTCTGGCTACAAATTAGCTCGTAATCTACTAGGTACATCTAATTTACTTACCAGACACCGAATCGCTTATCATCCCGAACCACGCCAACTATTTGATCGATATTGCGATCGCTGTATACCTCCACTTGAACCAACTGAGGCGGATACAATTTGGCACAGTGCGAATAAAACAACAGCCTTTGCCAGTCGGGACTTTGGCTCAATTGTCATGAGCATTCGTGAGTGGAAGTCACACCGCAAATCAAAAAAGCAATGCGTAAGAAAACCAAAAAGATTAGTTAATGCGAGATTGACAAAATCGATGTAACACCCTTCCAATCCTTTACCTATAATCTACCGTGTACATCTATGTCTGTACAAGATTAAAACGGTTTCAAAGACTTGTGTGTACACGGTAGCTCCATTCTGGAGAGACTATATGACTATTAAAAATGAGTATTAAAGGTACTATCTCTAGTTCTAATTTCCCATTTTTGGTAAATAAGACTGACGATAATTGTTCTTAGCCATCAGCCTAGCCTCACGCTTTGTCCACTGTTTCTGCAAAGGAACATCAGCTAATCTTTGCAATAACATGAATACACTATCATCTCCAGTCAACCGAGCGATGATTTGAGCGATCGCCTTACAACAACTCCAAGGATGACGCACTACCTGAACTTCTGCAAATCTCACCACACCCCAATTGCGCTCTAAGAAAAAACGGTTACGGATTTTATCGTCATCAACATCAACGCAGTGGTGAGGTTTACCTGTATCTCCAGCATAAGGTTCATCAATCTCAATATCGAGAGCTAACCCAGAAAACCGATGATAAAGGATAAAATCAGCCGAGTAACGTCGAGGCGAACCAGGAATTTCAAATTCCACCGCTTGACAGATAAGATTCTCTAGAAACGCACACAGTAAATGGCGAAAAAATTGCTTTTCACTGACACCTTGCTTGGCCGTACCATTTCCATTTGGTAATTGAACGCATCCTTGAAATGAAGCTTTCAGATGCTCCCGACTTGTAGAATCTTTAGTGTATAAACGTCTCACTAGTGGTGGATAAAGAATAATTGGATAGTACCCAGTAAACATAACCACACGTTTATTAAACTTTTACCAATAAAAAAGAACAAAATCAAGACAATAACTAGAAATTATCTAATCTAATATCCTTACAAATATCAGAAACTTGCCATCCAGTTTTACCAACAGAAAGCACTACAGGATTATCACGCGCTGGAATATAGTTAAGTTCCTTATTTGCTACACCTCTTTCTGGCTTTTCTTCAACCATTGGTTCTTTTATATTAATAGTATCAATTTGAAAATTTGGTTCTTTTGTTTCCTCTGTGATTTTTGTTTCTTGGAGTAGCTTTTCCGATTTTTTGATAATTTTCATACTTATTTGCAGTTTTGACGATTAATCTTGACAAAATAACGACTATATGGCATACAATTAATTTCTAAAGTTCTGGGATAATACCAACACAGATAGATGCGCTATCGCGCCAAAATTGATGGCGTTACACAACTAGAACAATGCGACAATTAACAGCAATTTTAATGAAACTAAAACATAAATTTGTTGCTCCTCCCATTTCAAGTCCTCAACCTACACAAGAGGTCACTTCCAATTTATCTTTCAATACTAATTTAGATTTAGGCACTATAGCTATCTTAGAACAGATTGAAGCTGAATATGAATACTACCAAACTTGTGAGGAGTGGTAGTCATGAATTTAGCACTCGCTCAACAATCCTTAGCAGGACTTTCCCAAACTGCTGCTCATCTCTGGGAACAGCTAACCAATTGCCAGACTCCTGAAGAGGAAGCTGCTATCATCACCGCTATTTGGAAAACTCAGAAAGTTCAGGAAGAAGTTGTTGATATCCAAGCAGAACTGGCATTACAACTGGATGCTGAAATAGCGGCTATTAAGCAACGACTAGAACATCTAAAATCTGTACATCAATCAGCACTCTTGAGACTAGAACGCTGGCGACAAAAATTAGATGAAACTATTTTAGAACAAACCGCTGCCGGAATTCTACCTGAGCAAATGATTGGTAATTCACTTCGCATCACAATTCAAGAAAATCCGCCAAGTTGTGAAGTGCTGATAGATGCAGAACAATTGTCTCCAAAATACCGCAGAGAAAAGACTGTTTACTCAGCAGACAAGAAAGCTATCATTGCTGCTTGGAAGAAAGGTATTCCTGTAGATGGCACTCACATCCAGCGTAAGCGCCGAGTTCTCTATGCTTTGACAGCAACAGCAATTCACGACTTCAAAGACTCGCTTTTAACTTAGCAATAGCTTTAACTAACTTATCAGCCAACAGCAGGAATTTTACTGTTTTGTTGGCTGCTGATTATAACTCTTTTTTGACACTTAAGTAGGTTAGCACTATGAAAGTCAAATATGTTGAAACGTAACTGAATTAAGCTTAGTTTCTAAAATAAATAGTGTTCCATCTGTTTCTCTAACTGCTCATTTTTAGCCAACAAAACACCTGAGCAACAGTTAACTCCAAGTTTATCCCGGCTAACACTGGCAGACGCTCATCACCCTGTAAAAGTTCTGGTTGTTGATTTGGACGAAAGACCAAAATAGAACGATCTTCTGGATCTATCAACCAACCTAATTGGCAACCATGATCTAAGCAATAAAGAATATTGCCTGTGACTCGATTTGAACTTTGTTCTGGGGAAAGAATTTCAATTGTCCAGTCTGGAGAAAGCAGAAAATCGTTGGGTGCTTCCCCATCAGCAGCAAAGGAAATACGCGACCAGTTGAAAACCGCTACATCAGGTACTACAGAACGGATACCAAAACTACAGCGCAGTTCTGGAAAGGCCTAAGCAACATGAAGGCTTTCGGCAACATCATTGATACTGTTGCACAGCCTTAACTGTAATCGGCTATGCTTCCCTTTTGGCCTTGGCTTGGTGATAATCTCACCATTAATATAAATGCTTGTAGGCTTTGTTTCTGGTAGCTTGAGAAACTCCTCCAGGGTCAGGGATTGGGTAATTACCGTAGACATGGCTCAGTCGAGAAAAGCAAACGGGATATGTTTTTAGTCTAGCAGTACCCTACTCTCAAAAACAGTTTTTGCTTCTGGCTACCGCCATAAATGTTTGCACACCAGTTAACAAGGCCAAAAAAGCTATGACCACAAAATGGCTAACACCAGAACAAGCCATTGTCAAAGCCAACCTCACTGTTACATCTGAAACTTTAAAATCTTACATTTCAGAACAACAGGGAAAAACCACTGCTGAAGAACAATTCCAAGCTTTAGGATTGCTATTTGACAGGGAACGCTTGCGTGCAGGTAAACCTAACTTTTTGCAATTTTTAGAACCCGTAAGTGATGAAAATAACTACGCCGAAGATGAAATCGACTCTCATCAGTTAGACGACGATTACATAGAAACATCTGCTACCAACAAGATAAATCAACTAGAACCATTTATTTTCGAGCAATGCAAAGTTCAAATTGTCATCACTTTACTACCTATAGAACAAACAGGAGATAGACCTGTAATGATTGCTGCCAGCAGTCACGGTGATTTCCCTGTAGTTACCATGCTCAAACAAGAAGAACTCGGTGATTTACCATCTGCAATTGTTCAACTACTGGACGAACTGAAAGCTGATTTTCCTAATCGCCAAATTCGCCGGAATGTAACCCAGACTCAAGCTGTTAAAACCAATAAACCGTCCACTGCCCAGACTCCAATTCGCACTCAAGCTGCTAGCTCAGATACTACTAAACCAGCAAGTAATACTACGCAAATCTCACTGTTTTAAATGCCATGACTACTACAAATACCAACAAATTACTTGTTATCTACGAAGGTCAACAACACTGGATTCCAGAAGCGATCGCCATTAATGACCAATTACTACGGGATGCCTTCACTCCTCTTTGCGCTGAACTGGCAAACGCAGACATTGAGCGGAAACCAGGAGAACCCATTCACATCATCAAGAAACCCGGTAAAAAAGGTACTTCTTCTCTAGATTGCTTGATAGTAGCCCCTGAAGAAATCAACCCCGCAGTCCAAATGTGCTACCAAATGCGTCAACGTCAGATCATTACTGGAATTGACTGGCAAAATGCAGCACAGCTATCAGTTCAAATTGAAGAAGCGATCGCATCTGGGACAGAATTTTCAAAAGAACTCAACCAAACCCTAAAATCTCTAAGAGCCTGCACTCTCACATCTAGCGTTATCCCTGAAGGTTTTTGAGTGCTTACAAAAGGGTTTGGAAATTGACTTGAGAGATAAATTATTGTCCACATTACAGCATACAGCAGTTTGCATTTCCACTGAAGTATACCCCACACTTTGCTTCCGTCTCCTCTTTAATTCCAACAATCCAGGAAATACGATTACGCACCCAGCATACCCCACACTTTGCTTCCGTCTCCTCTTTAATTCCAACCCCATAAGAACGAGTTGCACTAAGTATGTCTCACCTCGTACCCATCAGCATGGCAGAGGCAATTTACAGTCTTTATCAGTGCCAATTTACCTTAGATGCCACAGAATCACTCGATTATCTGGAAACCCAACTCAACATCTACTCCTTACTAGCACTGTATCAGCATTACTTTCCCACCGAATGGGCAGCCAGCCAAGCTACTATTTACCCACCTACAGATGTAGATTGCCATAGTCCTAGAGAAATAGAATTCATTGTACTGATTTACACTCATCTGTTTCCGTTATCCCACTGGACTATAGAAACAGCCTACGAACAAAGATTGCACAGCATTCCTATTACCACAATGGGTATTGACTGGACAATGGATGGAGAAATTGAACATCTCAAAGATGGTTGGCAGCTACTTTTACCCTTTAGCAATGATGGCCGCCGTTGGCTTGATGACATTAACCCAGAAGGCAGTGAGTGGTTTGATAGTGAATTTGCAATTTACGGAATTACATACAGTGACATCGACCACCCAGACGAAATTGACCAAAAACAACTGAAACGGCAGTGCTATCAGTCACATAACCCTTTAAAATTTCTGCCTCTAGCTTTAAGGCTCCTAGATCATGAAACCAAAAACGTTTGGCTAGACGAGTACGCAAACGATTATTACTACCAACCTGACAGCACATCTCTGCCTTGGTCAAAAGCATCAATTAACTTCCTGACCAGAAAATGGCAGCAAGCCAGCCGAATGCTGAACTGTGCAACCGATTTAATTGATTGGCTAGAAGCAGACTTGAAACCTCATGCTCAAATCATACTAAAACTATGGAAACAAGCATCGAAACCACATTAAACGACACTACATCCACAGCAATTCTATCCGGCGAGATTCTACGAGCAATTTTGGCAGACCCTCCCCGGAAATCTCCAGTCATTCAAGCAGAATTGCTATTTCTGGATGGTATTTATATATTTCACCACCGAGACAAAGAAATTCCCGAAGCTCATATTTACAAATGTATCTCACCCGCAGCCCTGAGAACTGCCTTCAGCAATGAACCCATTGATACCGGTTGGATGGAACCGGGAATTGTGCGTTGGGGTACGGGTAGTACAGACACATATTTGGTAAAATTCATACCACCAGCCAATTATACAATTAACTGCGATGAACTCGGTTCTTTAACTGTTCCGCTACCTGCAATGGTGTTTGTGGGCAAGGGATTAAAATATTGGGTTTGGGCAATTAAAGACAAGGAATTTACTCCTCAATCACCAGCCTTTCATGTGCCATTACCGAATGTCTATAGTTCTGGACAAGTGTGCTGGGGAGTGAACGAACCACCTGCTGCTAATGGTCTATCAATTAACCATGCTTGGAATTTGTTTATTTCCAGTATTTTCACCAACCATTTAACAATAAGGAAGTCACAAAAATACCGCAACGATGTTCGTCAGCAACTTCTAAAACTGCACAAAAGATGCAGACGTTCAACCTATCCTGTATCTGACCTTGTGCCTATCGGCAATCAAAAAAGTGTTGCTATGCTTGTGCAGGAAATCCTTGATGAACCCATTGCTTGAAGGCATTATTGGTTACAAAATTGTCACAGATTCATCTCTGCCAACACACACCAGCAGTGGACTAGAGTACCTTTATGCCGGAAATGGTATCTTTGCTAGAGCCATTCGTCCTGGCATAGAGGTATTAATGCCTATTTGCTTGTGTTACCAAAGTATCAAAGGGCTACCTCACCTAACACCTTATCTCAAAGTCACTCCCTTAATTCCCAAACCGCTGCTACTGGAAATGTGGCGGTTGAGTTATCAAGCTGGCAATCAATTTCATGAAATTCTCTTTCACCTCCACTGTACTGATGCAGGCTGGGATTTACAAGTCCCAGAGCAAATTCAAACTCCAACTAGCTGCCAGCCAACTCATTCTGGCAGTGACTCTTCCCACCAGAAAGCGGCTGTAGACATCCATTCCCACAGTTCCTTACCTGCCTTTTTCTCTACCACTGATAATGCTGATGAATCTGGCTTTCGCATTTATGGAGTACTAGGTAGAATTAATACTCTCAAACCAGAGATTAAAATCCGGGTTGGACTGTTTTGCCACTATTGGGATGTACCTGCTAGAGCAGTGTTTGACATTGACCCAGACTTTTTTATGGTTGATGTCTCACTTTCATCTGGCTGCAAATTTTACAGTACCGATGTACTGCCTATTAACGTGATGGAAAAGCTATGGAGGTGAATTTCAATTTGGCAAATGCCTTTCCCCTCACCGATACTTATATCAAATTTAACCAACCGTAATATGGAGCTAAATCTTGATTTGGCAAATGCTTCTCCTGTCGTGACTGTCAACTACTCGAAGATAGAACTGTGGCTAGTTGGGTGCGGTGGTACTGGTTCTTGGTTGGCTCCTTCTTTGATTCGGTTAGGCAGAGTTCTTTCTCAGCAAGGTAAACAGGTGAAACTTTACTTTGTTGATCCCGATCGCGTTGAGTCAGCTAACGTTTTCCGCCAGTGCTTCTGTGATGCAGAAATTGGACTCAACAAAGCCAAAACTCTGGCGCTGCGCTACTCCCTGGCTTGGAAGATGGAAGTTACAGCGATCGCTCAACCTTTTCATCCCGAATGGATTGTCCCCAGTTACAATACCCTGATTGTTGTCACTGCTTGCGTAGATAATGCCAAAGCCAGAGAGTCAATTGCCCAAGTACTTCAGCACAATACTGATCGCCCTGCCCCTCACATTTGGCATTTGGATTGCGGTAACTCCAAGCGTAGTGGTCAGGTACTATTAGGTTCTCATCTGTCTACTAACTCCAATGACTATGATTTCGAGGCTTTGGGCTGCTTTCGCTTACCTGCGCCAATCATACAGCAACCCGACCTACTGGTTCCACAACCAGAAGAGTTGGCAGACAACAACTTGTCCTGTGAACAAATGGCTTTGCTCAATAGCCAGTCCTTGAGCATTAACCAGCGTGTTGCTGCTGAGGCGTTTGATTATTTATTGCAATTGACGACGGGGAAACTACGACGATTTGCTACTTATTTCGACTTAGGGAGTGGTAGCGGAAAATCCCTGTATACAACGCAAGTCAGTATTATGCAGGCGATTCTCCTGGGTCACTCCTGTGCGACACCGAATAGCCCGTCGTAGACATGGCTCCCCTCTCAAGTTAACAACCAAGTACTGTACAGAAGCAGCTGTACAGTGACTTTAATTAAGCAAACCAGCCCGCAACGCTAATACAGCTGCTTGGGTGCGATCGCTTGCACAAAGCTTGTTCAAAACCCCACGTACATATACTTTTACACTTCCCAGGCTGAGATAGAGTTTCTGGGCAATCTCGTTATTGCTATAGCCTTGGACAATTAACTCCAAGACTTGCTGTTCCCGCTTTGTCAGTGGATCTGCTTCCAGAATGCTTGCTTGCTCTGGGTCAATTGCAGAGATCGTCACTGTCTGAGTAGTATTCGGTTTCGGTTTTACCACAGCCGCCGGAGATTGACGAGTATGCTTAAGAACAATACGAGCGATCGCTGGGTCAATCCACGACTGACCTTCATGAGTCATGTGCAGCGCTTCCAGCAACAACTCAAACTTAATTGTCTTCACACAATAAGAGTCTGCCCCAGCTGCAAACGCTGCCAATACCATCTGCTCTTTGGCAAAGGAAGTGAGCATCATTATTTTTGTCTGTGCTGGTGTTTCTGACACTAAAGATTCCCGAAACTGCTGCACCAGAGATATCCCGTCTCTATCCGGCAAGCCAATATCGATGATTGCTATGTCTGGTTTTGTACTTTGGAGCAGTTTCAACCCATCCGACGCTGTAGCTTCATCACCCACGACTTGAATACCTTCTTGCTCATTGAGAGAACTACGCATCCCAATCCGCGTTAAGCTGTGGTCTTCAATAATTGCTACTCGAATATCTCCCATCATTTACCTCATCAGCTTGGTAACTATACTTTTTTAACTGTCTAATATGGTTTCAAGGAAAGGATTACTCCATTGGACGAAAAATTTTAGCTATTCAGCCAAAATGTGGCTATTGAGATGCAAAGCGGCATTTCAATGTCAGTAGACCAAAAAGTTTTCCAGAAGCCTTGCCAGTCCTTGATTTCCGCTTGGGAATGCCAGGAGCCGAAATCAGCTTGTAATCTACGTTTCAAGAACTTTTGTTCTGGGTGGACTTTTTGGCGATCGCAACTGGTTATGATTGCCAGTCCCAAAACCGACGGCTGAAACCCCCATTATTTCGTCAACTGGCAAAAGTTTTCGATCTACTGAATGTTATTAAACTTCATCCAGGTTGAAACCAGTAGTTTTTACAGTATTGGCTGAAAAGTTCATATACCAAGGGCTACATATCTCAACTAGCTGTTGAAAAAGCTCCAGTGTTCAAAATGGACATGGTTTAATCTGAAAATTCTCTGAAAAAATCTTCCCAAAGTATAAAAAAATATAAAAGCACTGAAGTTAAACTGAAACCAATACAGTTTATTCTGACTTGTGTCCACATCACACCTAGAGGAGGATGTAACTTATTTCTAAGCGAGAACCCTGGCTCTTATACATAACATAGCCAGATTATAGCGGTTCCCGATCTGGTGAGGTACGTTTTTAAAGCTGCTTATTTTGCTAGGAAAGATTTAGGTGTACCTCAGTTGCTTAGGAAACGCTATAACAATAGCCCTCAATCATAAAGTTGTGACCTGTAGAGATGGGAGACTATAACCAGTTTCTTAATTACCAATTACGTAGCTTACTTCTCACAGGAGGCGAGTATTAGGAATTAATAATTATGTTGACCAATGCCCTGAGTTTTAGAAAAATCTGATGAATGTTCATCGCCGCGTAGTGGTTAGCATGGCGCTTGAAAATACACTTTTGACAACGAAATTTAGCTTTATTACTCTTTTTCTGTACTCAAAAGGAATTAAGTTTATCAAAGGCATTTTATGAACACTTTATCTTGGAATATAACTTCAGAAGAAAGAAACAAAAGAATTCTGCTGGTGGATGACTCAGCTGACAGCCTCCGCTTGCTGCAAATCACTTTGAAGCTGAAGGGATACAACGTCACCATCGCCGACAGTGGTGCTGAAGCATTAGTACAAATTGCCGAATCTCCTCCCGATTTGGTACTCCTAGATGTGGTGATGCCGGATATGGATGGCTACGAAGTTACCCGGCAAATTAAGCACAACTCAAACTTACCTTTTATCCCAATTTTGCTGGTGACAGGTTCTGAAAAATCAAGTGTCGTCAAAGGTTTAGATGCAGGTGCAGATGAATTTATTCGCAAGCCGGTAGATAAGAAGGAATTACTGGCTAGGGTGCGGGCTTTGCTGAGACTGAAACACAGTATGGACCAACAACTGTTCTTCATTCAGCGACGGGAAGATTTTGTGACCCGCCTCACTCACGACCTGCGAACTCCGTTAATAGCTGCTGACCAATTCCTGAAGTTGCTGCAAAGAGGTGTTTTTGGCAATACCTTATCAGCAATGCGTGAATCTTTAGAACAAATGGCTCAGAGTAACCAAACTTTGTTGTCAATGGTCGATACCTTGTTAGAAGTTTACCAGTATGAAGCTGGAGGCAAAACTTTGGATTTCTTTGTGGTTGACCTGTGGGAATTATGTCAGCAAGTAGTGCAAGAACTAATGCCTTTGGCTGATGTTAAACAGTTAACTCTCAAAGCTGTCTTGACAAAGGGTACTGAAGCTTCTTTAGTTAGGGTTAGAGGCGATCGCCTGGAACTACGCCGACTTCTCACTAACTTAGTTGGTAACGCCATTCGCTTCAGTGATGCTGGGTCAGTAGAAGTTCGCCTCAATTCCACTGTTCAAGGGGTAACGATTGAAGTAGAGGATACAGGTATTGGCATGAATCCAGAAGAACAATTACTTTTATTTGATCGCTTTCGACAGGGCAAGCATCAACGTCGGGGGAACGGTTTAGGATTATATCCCACATTCCGCACCCCCAGTGTCACTATCGGTTATTACGGAGGTAAATTCATGAAAAAAGAATAAAAAAATACATTTATCTATAAAAAAACAAATTTTAGATAGGAAAGTTGATTCAGATGTATTCTCAATAAGAAGCAATAAATAATGAGGGTGGTTTCTAGAACAATAAATAATATAATTTTATGTTTCAACGATTAAGACTTTATCATAACTTATATTTCTCCAGAAATAAACTTAAAAACAGCATTAGAAATTAAGCTCATTAATTTTATTAATGAGTCAAATGATATGATTAAAGTATTAATAATATTGATAAATCAACTTATATATCTGTAGTAATTACGGCAAGCTTCGGGGAGGAATAAGAGAATGTACTTCATCTCAGATGTCAAATTATAAAAGTCTGTTTTTTGTTGAAAAGTAACAAGATGAACTGATTGAAAACATTGAAATATCCACCGCATAGTTGGATTGTTGATGGCTTTGCCCAATTGATTTTTTACAGTATAGTTTAAGGATTTTAAAGCTGCTCTAATTTCTCTTTGTGCTAGAGTATAGACTAGCAGACATAACCCCATTATCATTGCCAATGCTTCTATTCTTTCTGGGCTTTTCAGAAAAATACTATCTGCTAAAAATAAAGGATTTTTGAGAAAACTAAATCCTCTCTCACATGATTGTTGTGCTTTATATTCGGACAGCATTTTCTCACTACTCAGTTCAGTTTCTGACAAAACATTTGTCGCAATTATAAACCTTCCTGCACTTAATATTTCTTGGTCAATAACATCTTTATTTTCACTAACAGTTGCTAAGATTTGATAGTATTTTGATTGATTTTCTTCTTTGACGTTAGGATCTTTTTCGATAACTTCGATATTTTCTACTTGATGATATTTAAATTCTTTACTTATTTTGGTTAATTCCTTTCTAGCATCAGCAGCACAAGCAAATTTTTCTTGCGATAGGTTTTTTAACTTAGTTTGAGTATTAGTCAAAGCTTTTTCTATTTTCTTTGATAATTTCTTTAAGTCAGATTTTTTTCTATCTTGGCTTTGTACGATTAACCATCTTTGTTCTATATCTCCATAAGTTATTTTCTTTTCGGCATAAGAATATCCTACTTTTTCACTTTTAACAAATTCCGATTCTGCTAAACTCATCACTAAGTTTTTTGCTGATTTTATCGTCAAGGGTACTCTGGTTAACCATTTGAGACTCGACATTAACTTGATATTTGATTCTGTATATAATGCGCTATCTGCTACTATTAAACTATCAACTTGTATTCTTTTCTGATATTCAACTGCTATTTCTCCAAACTTTTTAGAATCAACTTCATTCCCTGATACTGCTTTTATATATATTGGTATATCTCCATCTCCTGAACATACTAATTGTGTAATAAATTGTTTTAAATCTGGACGATGATCTCTTGAATAACCGTAGGTCAGCTTTATCGCTTGAGGTGATTGACTCTCTTTATTTTCTTTTTCTAATGAACCTGATTCTTTTTGATTTTCAAATATCACTGATGGTAAACTATTTTCATATTCTCCATCTACATGAAATGATGTTGAATCCAAGTGTGATGATGAGAGTGATATCTGATATATTTCTACTGCATTTAAACTGACGGCTAAAAATACTGTATCTAGTCCTTTTATAAATAATTTATCTAATACTCTCCCCAATTTATCATCATTGAGATATTCTGCTTTTACTCCTACACCAATTAAATGTTCACAAGCAATTAATTCAAAGAATTTTGGAAACATATATAACGGCTGTGACATCATACTTAAGCCGTTTAAAATCATCGCCTTTACTACCTGACCTGCACTAACTTTTTCTCCTGGCTCTGACCCTAGTAAATTATTAATTATTTCTACAATCCCAATTGAATCTACTATTCCTGCTACTATCCCTAAATGGTCAATCTTCTTCAATTCAAGGTCTTTGGTACTAAACATGGCAACAGAAACTCCATCAAAGTATCTGTTGAAATTTTCTCATTTTTCTGTTGATTCAAACCGGTTTTTTGTCTTTTTATAGTCAATGATTTTGAACCAAGTTTTCCATCAAAATAACCTAAGAACCAAAATTTTGTACAAAGTCCAAGTTTTTTGACTATATATCTAAGTTAATAGTAATAATTCCTATTTAGAGCCAATAAATTCTAGTCAATTCTCCCACTAATTAGTTCCTATGTACTAAATACATCCGTTTCCTTGGGGTGTCACAGTTGTGGGTGCGGAATGTGGGTTATATTTGTCCCGTCAAATTGTTGAAGCCCATCAGGGAAATATTTCTGTTTCATCGACTGTTGGGAAAGGCAGTATCTTCAAAGTTTATTTGCCTGTGCAAACAGCTTATTCAAAAATGTTATCAGCATAAAAAATTTGGGAAATCGAACTCAGGTAGGATTTGTACTGAAATAACTTACTTAGTTTATCAAAAAACTGATAATCAAAACTTTCAGCTATTCAAAAAAGTAACTTATTAATGCGTGCCTCTGAAGTGAAGTTTTACCAAGATTCATCTGGTTCAGGTGGACGCCAACCACGAGTAGTTGAACTTACATTACCTAGTCGATCAATTGCCCCAGGATCGCTATTGAGAAATTCATCTAAATCTTCATATCCACTTGGATAATAATAACCTGATGTAGGTTTGATAGGAATTTTCTTAATTATTATGCTTTCACCAGGTTTGAGATGAGCATATTCGGGGTAATGCTCATCTTGTGATATATCATCAGAAGGAGTGATCAACTCATCTCCTGGCGAATCTGGGTCATCGTCATAAAGCATTACTAATAAACCATCTTCTAGTCGTTGAATTCTTTTATTCATAAAATCTAGTGGGAGCTTCAAAATGGTGTAACTTGAGCAATACAGTGGAAAAAGGATAATACGATTAAAGGTGCTGTTCAGGTATTTAACTTTCTCGGAAGCCTGCTAGAGAGTCAGTCAAGTATTCGTGCTTGACGAAATACAGCTTTTGTAGTAGATCAATTTTTTAGAGAATTGGACAAAATACAAGCAAGTTAGTTGGGTGACTGAAACAGCGATCGCTTTGAATTCAGATTGTGTCTATATTGTCAACTATTATTTATTGACGGCTATCTAGCAGAGCTAATACCGTATAAAATACCGTTTGCGATGAAATCAGTAAATTATCCACTTGGATGATTTTATCTGGGGTGATTCCGTGCCAAGGTGAATAGAACAGTCTCATTGCTTGCTAGATAAGCTGTCTAATAAATTATTGGTAATGGATTTAACCACTAGAGTCTTAGAAGGTTCTGGTCTGAGTATACCTATCTTTGATGGGTCGTATAACAATGGTAAGGGGAGATATTTATCTGAACCAGAAATCATTAAAAATTCTCTGCTCGAACAGATGTTTGAAGCAGAAGATTTACAATCTCTACTACTGGTTAAAATTGACAGTAAAAATCCAGATGCGAACCATTTAAGACAAAGAACCTTTAGTGATGGAATCCGACGCAAGTTAGCTTTCAGTTCTGGCAATACTTATTACTTTGCTGATGATTCACTACATAAAAAAATTAGACGCTTATTCGCTACAGAACCCGATACTGCTTGTCGCTATGGTTCTTTATTAGTTAGCAATTGCTATAAAGGCTCAGAAACTTTTACAGGGCTGCGAGTCAAAATTGTGGACTTTGAAGATCCACAGTATGCTCATTATAAAACAGGAGACTGTCACGGCAAGATTTCGCCCCAACTTGCCAAACAATTGGGAGGAGAACCCAATTGTCCATTCCAATTTCGGTTCGCCTGGAGGAGTAATTGGGCTGAACCAGATAATTCCCAGTGCCCAAAAACCAGCTTCTTGTCCAAAGGTACTTTCCTACCTGATGCGACTTTAACCGATGCCGAAAGCTACGACATTATTATGGATCGTTCCTCAATTAAAGGCATTAAAAAGTCAGAACTCAAAAACTTAATTCCCTGTGGTGACTATGAGTTTCCCCAAGCGGTAATCGGTAATCGAGGTAACGCCAAAGCCACCAGCTACGATAATAGTTGGCAGTTTACCATTTGGTACTCAGAAGAAGCAGTCAAACAAGATTTGAGCAAACCCACCGAAGAAAAAGCTAGAGAACTGGCCCAGTTGCAGCGCAATCCCTTGGTGTTGGCAAAATACATCATCCAACAATATGATAAACAACAGCGATCGCAGCAAGAGCAATCTGAAGAAGCTTTTGACGAAATTGAGGGTAATGCTAACAATAAAGCACAGGAATCTCGCTGGATTTCCCTACTCCGCAACGATAAATATGGTCAATTGATTGAAACCCCCAAATTCTGCAAGTTTGCTACCGATTACATAGCAAATCAATGGCGTGACCTAGCAATTAAGGGTGGATACAACCATAATTCGGGTATGGCAATGCCATGCGATCGCCTAACTCGTGGCACAATCTGTGTACCCCATCTCCCAGAAGGAGATGTCATTCTCACCCGTTACCCCATTGTCAACTCAGACAACATCCGTCTCTACAGTAACATCCACGACCCAGAATTGAAGAAAACTCGCAACGTAGTTTGGATTCACCCCAAGGATGCCGAGGAATATCACCAAGCCGATTTTGATGGCGACCAATTAATGGTCAGCCCTGCTAGTAAACTGCCTAATATTGCTCAAGAAACTCTCCGCGCAGGTGAACCGGGACGATTTGAGCCAGTTAAACAACGCCCTAAGCTGGCGTATACGGAAATTACAGATGAAGAAGGCAACTTAAAATACAAAAATTTAGCAGAGATTGCTGCTGCTAGCAGTCAAAATAAAGTAGGGCTGGTAGCAACAAACATTGGGCGTGTACAGTCATCAATGCCCCAAGATGGTGAGAATGTAGAGCGATTTGTCAGACGACAAAGGAAGCTACTAAACCGCCTATTTCAGGCACTTCAGGTTGAGGTAGATTCGCCCAAAAGTGCAGAAAGATTGGAAGATATCAAGGAAATAGGTGGAGAAAATTTACTCGCAGATGCCAAAAAATGGTCAGAGTCTCACCCCAGTTACTTTTTGACTTTAAGAAAGATGAACGGCTTTATCGCTCCTTTGCCATGCCTGCGGATGCTCCCGGCTCAATCAACGTCATTGCAAGAGTTGTTGTCAATCCTGTATGGGAACCAACACGCATTCGCAGCAGAGATAGACACGAGTTTCGCTACCTGTTTCCCAAAGAGACGCTATCTGTAGATGCCTTGGAATGGGCGGAGGAACTGAAAACAAGGTTTCAGCAAGCTAGAGACGAAATTAAGGAACGGGTGGGAGATGATAGGGAAGCCTTTAATGAGGAACTAGGAAAGCTATACGAAAGCTATCGGGCGGAAATTGATGAATTATTCCCCAGTCCAGAAGAGAGGTTTGTAAATCCTGCGGACAGGCTCAATCAATGCGTAGCGTCTCCCAGAGAAGGCGCGGCGGCACTGTGGCACACACAACACACCCGTCCAGAACTAGATCGGCATCGCAAAGACTGTTTAAAGCTGGCAGAACAGATGGAAATTACGTTTTCGTTTCAGCACGATTATGAACTGCCCAGCGTTGCATTACCACAGGATATTTATGTTTTGAGTGTTCCTTTCGGTGCAGGTGCTATTAAATGGAAAGAGTCTTTAGAACAAAAGGGAATTAAATTTGATGCCACTATTCATCCTCAATTACCTCTGATTGAATTTGCTTTGAAAGACTTATCCCCCAAAGTAGTTGATAAATTAGCTGCTAAATTTGGTGAAAACATTAACGATTTAGATGAACTTAATATCCCCAAGGATTTAAGAATTATTCCTCCCGCAGATCATAGTTGGGCAACATCACGTCAGGATTCAGGTGTTGGTGCTTTGGCATATAACCTGTTTACAGAGGAAGTATGTCAGCAGCTTCAGGATTTTCAGTTTGATGAAATTAAAGTGTTGGGTATTAAATACAATCACTTTGCTAATGAAAACTTTGCTAGTAAGCAATGGAAAAAGCGCAGTGTTACTTTGGAAGTGGGAGTTTTTGAGTTACCTGAATCACACCCAGAGCATTATCGTTACAACGGTACACCGATATTACAGATTGATGGCAAGAATTTAGGCACTTTTGCTCCTGACAGTCCGAAACTGCCGATTGGTGCTACATTCGCAGCTACTTTGCAACCAGATGGCTCTAGTATTATCCTCAAGGTTAATTCTGAGTCAATCAGTCTGCCAGAAGTTTCATTACCGGAATCAGAACCAAAGTTAGATACTGCTGGACAATTCCGAGCCATTCACCGTGAACTCTGGCGTAAAGAAATGTTTGATAATTTGGTAGGAGCGATCGCTACTACCTACGAACAGCGACAAGCCAATCAATCTGCAAGTAATGAAATTGAGCAGTTTAACATTGGTAGTCATTGGACTGCTTATGTGCAACCCAGTGGTGATTTTATTGTGCGGAATGAAGCTAAACGGACAATTTGTAGAGGCAATCTCCAGACGGGTGAGGAGATATTTCCACTTTCAGAAGAACGTGCCAGGGAGCTAGAAGCGATGATTTTAGAGAGGGAACAATTACTTCACAAAAAACATGAGTTATCACACAATGGAAACCATATTAGCAGTCATAATATTGAGTTGAACTAAAGTGGTAAAGGAGATTATTTAAATGTGCCAAATAGCATAGGCACTTTTATAAATTTACAATTACCTAGTACTTACGCACTGTACAAAATGACTATCATGTGTGTCCAAGAAAAACCTTTGTTTCAGGCTATTGGTTACTAGCTTTAGATCGCTAGTGATCGCTGGCTAATGGTGAAAAAATCAAACTAAAATGCCTGAAAATACATACCCATATTTAATTGCTTCTGTCAATGCGTAAGTCCTATTACCTTTGAAACCGCAATAATAATTTTTTTTAATAATTATTGATTATAGAGTAGCTTTTATTTGATACAGTAAAGATATTTTTAAATGGAAGTAAAGCCCATAAAACTGGTGTATCAAATAAAGTATATGTTGCAAATATGGCTCAGGTATGGCGTTGCTCAAGACAAAACCTTAGTCTCAATTGAAGATGTTAAGCATGGGAAAACTCAGTTAAGGTGTCCCTAATGTGGTCGTGAGTTGACAGCAAAAAAGAGCTATGAATTTATCAAACTTATCATTAGAATTGGAGTTAGCTGTTTGCGCGATTGCAGCGCAAGCCTATGCACATACTAGATACAAGCTGATTGTTAAAATATCTGAGGATTTTATTACCATAGAATTTCAAGGATATTTTACTGAACAATTTAATCCCAAAAATCGCCCTGATCCAAATCCTAATAGCAATTTATACCGAAATACGAGAGTAGATTTTTCTCTTAATTACTTTAAAGATGAACTAATTCTTGGAGGGTGGTGGCGTGGAGCAATATTATCCTTATATTATTCTCAAAATCAGCATTTTTGGCTGAATGAAGATGGGGATGAGATTGCCAGACCCTATCCAGATGGGGATAAATTTGAATCTATTGCTGCAAAAATTTACCCACTTTTAAAGCAGCATTTTAATTAGGTTTTATTTAGATTTCTGCAATAGTTCAGCCAGTAAAAATCAATTAAAATCCTTATTGATGCTTTAGTTTGATTGAGAAAAAATCTGCCTTTCAAATACAAATTAATTCCCCAATCAAATTCGCCGCTCGCTCTCCATATTTTTGCTTAACAGCACTATTATATGGCAATTTAGCTTCGCTCAAAAAGTCGCGGATAAATAGAGATAAGTTAAATCCTCTCTTCGAGTCAACGTATTCTACTAGTTCAATATTAAATAATACTTTGAATTCGTCTTCTCTTTGTTTGAGCGCTGAATATTTAGTTAAGTTGTTTGAAGAGAAGATTGGGCTGACTGCCTCATTAAACAGTTTTTCCATTAAGCGATCGCTCATATTTTCCTCTATACTTTTGTGCTAAGTTTTACTTCAATGGAACTTCAAGTTGTGTAACACATTAGACATCTCCAAAATAGTATATTTTGTGGTAAAAGAACATAATAATAAGTTTTCTGACACCCAAACATGAGTGACATACCGAATTACATTGAGGAGAATCCTAAAGAAATAAAGCGGTTAATTGGTATAGAGTATGAACACAGTGTCTTCTTGGTAACGTCTAACAAAATGAGTGATAATCATGATTGATCTACTGTCTAAGGATTTAAAGCATTCGGAAAAATATAAAGGCTGCATTATTGATGTGTGGCGTGATGATAGGCGTGGCTGCTACTTGGCTGAATTATATGCCCCAGTACGCAACAGAATGTTGATGCAACAAAGGCAAGCCTTCTCAGATATTCAATCGCCTGTAGCTTATATGAAGGAACAGATCGATAAATACTATTCGCAAGGTTGGTATAAAGGCTGCATTATTGACGTGTGGTTTGATCTACGCCTTGGCTGCTACTTGGCTGAATTATATGTACCCGTGCAGTCAGAAATGGTGCTACAAGAAAGCCTACCATTCTCAGATATTCAATCGGCTCTAGCCTCCATGAGGGAACAGATCGATAAATATTACTTGAATGAGGTCAGACAGTAGTTCAATAGCATCAGTCAGGTTTGGGCGCATTCACATCAGGTATTGAGCGCGATATTGTGCCACTGCTGGCAGTAAAACTCTATTCCAGCCTGAGTAATAATTAGCTTGGTTGAGTGCTTACCGTCTTTGTTCCAGTAGCCAACTTCCTTTACTAATCCGTTGTCGGTTCCGTAATAATCTCGCAGTCAACACCCTAGTCCACTGCCAACTAAACCCAGCGTAATCCCCAAAGTTTAAGCCACTGTCTGCTCGTGGTGGGATGAAGGGGAAATAATACCGCGTCCTTATCCTCATCGAGATAAGCTTCTCTGCGTTCGCTAAAGAAATATATCCTTTGTTAATAAAGATGATCTGAATTTTGATATCAGTGCTAAAGGGTAGCCAGAGCCGATTATACCTGCAATCGCTTAAATTTTTAGCAGCACTTTAGTGACAACGCCATGAATATCAGCGCAGCCATCTTCTAGGGGGAGCAGCAAGGGAGCTTCGTAGATATGAATACTCGCTACAATTTCTTGCCCTAGTAAATCTTCATAGCCATAAGCCTCGTAATAGCATCCATGAGATGCTAAAGCCAGATAAGCTTTTTTGTTTGGCCTGTCTAGCCGAATAACTATCCCTGTCTGTTCGCATTCCATAATATGTCATTCCAAATTAATAAATAAAGACAACTGATTCTTAATTATTTGAATATCATTAAATAAATCTTTCTTTAAAGATTTTAACAGAGAAAGAGAGCCGATAACATAATCATCAATGTCATTGGTACTCAAAACAGAACTTTCATCCAACTCATCTTTTAAGTCTTCTAACAAATCAATAGTTTTCATGTCTCCCCCTCAGATTAACAAGTATTTTTCTTTAGTAATTAGATGCTGGAGAGTCAGGTAATGCCAAAAATATAATACTTTGATAAAAAACCATTTTTATCGCCCACCCTTTATCTTTAAATTTATGTATTTGATAGTAAAAAATATCAGGATGTCCTCCTTTATTTTCTAGCCCTAATTCATTAAATGCTTGACTAGCACGAACTAAATAATCATGCTCTGGGTTTAAAGATAAATCAGGCATTAAGAACTTTGGACTTTTAATAATGCACTCTCCCTGCCACTTATCTTTATAGTTTGATTCGTAATAATAAAGAGCATAAGCAATAGATTTAATCACTTTATCAATGCGTTCTCGTTCATAAGCAATAGCTAAAGTTTTGCCTGGAATTAACAAGTCTCCATGCATATAAGGCACTACCACTGGTGTAGACCTAGAAAAAATTAACTTTCCTAGTGATGCATTTTGCCTTGCTAAAACGTCTATCCACTTAGACATCAGCAAAGAAAAAGCTAAATCGCTGTTGTCAGCGTGCAGAATAATTGACACGGCTGTATATTCATCATCTTTGGAACGCCCAGTATTATGTTTTTCACAGGATGGAACTGTAATTAAATTTTTTCGATAATCAGGGCTACCAGAAGGTAAATCTTTCTTTTTCGGGAAAAAACACTTAGGTGGAGTGTGTTCTTTAGTAGTTGCAATTTCATTACAATAATAACATTTATGTTTCATAAAACTTAGTAATAATCAAAAAAACGTTGGTTGGGTGGTACATCTGAATATTCTGACCATTATTCAAACAATTTAGGTCTTTTAACCATCGCTCCACCTTCCCTTACAAATCCATACTTTGCGTACCAATTTGTTAATTCTTCTTGGTTTAACCAAACACCGCCCGCGCCACCTGGATCTGCAAAAAGAGATACTGGTAAATTTAATTTTTCACCATTTTTAAGAATTTTACGAAGCAAATATGAACCCAAACCCTTAGCTTTATCTTGGTCAAAGATAACCTGTAATTCATGCACCCATAAGCTTGTTTGTCCGCTTACATTTTCAATACTTGTAAAAGCAAATGCGATACTTTTTTGATTTTCATTTCTTAGCTTCCATCGTCTATATAAAGAATAATTTATTTCAACTTCGCCCTTATAGTCTTTTTCCTCTACTGTTTTGAGTGTGTACAGCAGATTGATCTGTAAATTTCGCACAAACCGCCTAATCTTTGTACTCAACCTTGTCATCCATAGTAATTTTAGAAGGTAGGGCAAGACAACGCTTTTATTACCTCCAAGGCAGGATTGCGCTGGATTATATTGATTACCCTTGGTATTACAGCAGTCCACATTAATAGCTAGTTTAGATCATCCTCAATAGTACTATAGTACTATTAAAATTTCTTTAGCTGACCTAATCTAAATCCCTACCTTAATAGTAGGGTTGATTTTGGCGTTGACAGGTAATTTTGATAGCAATCCTTTATGTCGTTTATAACGTCTACAACGTTTATATATAGAAACTTTTACGTTGTTTACGTTTTCTACAACGTTTCAAGTGGATACTGGGATAACATCTCTGAAAAAGGTATCCACTTTTCATCGTTAGAGTAGATCATGATGCCGTCTTTAGTAGTTTGACTAGCTTGAACCAATTTATGCAGCTTGGCTTTTGGATACCATTCAGTAAATAAGTCTAGCTCTGATTTGATTTGTATTTTACCGTTGGGTTTCCAACCTTGTTCAATAGCAGTTTTTAGCCAACCTCCTGGCTTATCAACACCACCATCAGAAATCGCTTCTTTTAACGCCTCTATTGCATCTAAAACAGTTTCTTCTGAGAATGCTTTAATTGTTTTAGTTAAAGTTGAATTAGATTGAATACCTAAAAACTCAAGTTGTTGTTTAACTTGGTCACTAATATTTGAACGTCCTGCCCTTTTCTTTTCTAGTAACGCTACTTTAGAATTCTCTACGGGTACTGCTGTAAATTGCTGTACTTGTTGACGGCATTCCTGGAATTGTTGTTTTAACTCTGCATTTTCAGCCTTAAGCCTTTGGGCTAAATCATCAGCACCTTGTAGATGATAAACCCTACCAGCTAACCCTTCATTAATTCTGCGTAGCCCATCTATTTCTGCTCGTAACTTCTTGTTCTCTTCCCTGAACGTGGAAATCACTACTGATTTGGAATTATCTGATGCTATTGGAGGTTGTTTAGATTTAGGTTTTTGCTTTTGCTGGTCACGCAGAGTTTCAATTCTATTTCTCAAATCTTCCTGTTTATACAAGTAAGCAGTCGAGACATTAGCAGATTGAGCTACGGATTTAAAACTAATTATTTGACCTTGTTTTATCATCCTCTCAAGTGCTTTTTCTACTCGCTCTGCTGATTTTTTAGCCTTCTGTGCTGCTGCGTCTTGTAATGCTTCAATCTTTCTGTTTGTCATTATCCACCTCAAAAACTTTAATTAGCTTTAGAGAATTCACTCCTTTCTAAGTAAGTCGGTGAAAAAAATTCAATGTATATGAAGAAATATAAATTAGCTGTAGGGTGTGTTATGCCTTATAGCAACGCACCTGAGATTGTTGACGATGGGGCGCTTGGCGACAACACACCCTACATTAAAATTCTTTAACATAGCTGGAAATATTAGCACCGACTTACTTAGTCTCGGTTTTGGAATATGTAAATACTCAAACTTATGTACAAAACAGTAAGCAACTGATTATTTTATTAGTATTGGCTCTATACCAGAGTAAGAAAACTCGATTATGCTATTTCATTGTCTGCTTCCAAGGTTTTTATGACTTTCTCTAAATTCTCTTTAATAGGCGTGTTCTTATGGACTTGTAACTCCCAACCACAACTGTGAGCTTTTTTAAAACGTTGTTAGTGCGCTCTAAAGTGGATTTTAAAATAGGTAGAAAGTTTTTATTTGTTCTCCAGTGTGGGCAGTTGTAGCAACCATCGAAACCAGGAATATCACAATTACCTAGTATCTTGGGTCTAGCGCAATAGCCATGTTCTAAAGCTCTGGCTTGTACGTTCTTCTTGAACCATTCCAGGTCATCATTGCTAGACAGTATCGTTTCCTCTAGTTTAGCAGTTTCTCCCTTGAAATTAACTACCCTTGATTTATGGTATTTCTCAACCTCTTTGCTGAGAGTTTCATCAAAAATATGAGCATATACCATCGTCATTTCTGGCGATTCATGCCCTAAAAAACGCTGGATAATATGCTGAGGAACACCAGCATTAATCATACGAGTACCAACCGTATGCCGGAATTGATGAGATTGAAAATTCCAAATTTTACCCGAACTATCCTTGACATTAAACTTTTGAGCTAATCTCTTAATATAGTTAATAAAGGAAGTACTTGTCATGAGTTTAGGCTCTGGTATAAAGTCATCACTTTTCCCTGTTGCCCTTCCACAAAATAAGTAAGTAAACCCATTTCCTAATTCTTCTTTTATATAAGCCTGTTGTTCTTGTATGACTTTAGCTAACTCATTACTAATAGGCTTGGTATGTTCCTTATTCATCTTATACATTTGATATTGAATATACCATCCTCCTTTTCCATTAGACTTTAAACAATCAAACTTTAGTCTTGTTAATTCCCCTATCCTAAAACCGCATTCTATATCAACTAGAACCATTCTCATTACAGACTTAGGTAAATACTCTAAATGTTGATTAAGCTGCGTCATAACCCCTTCTGGGATGAATCGAGGAAGTCTTTTTGACTCTTTTGGCCAGTCTTCAAGTCTAATCAGAGCAGGTTCGACTTGAAACCAGTTGTTAACAACCCCTGTCTCAAAGAATGTTTTGAGTATAGATATACAATGTATATGATGGAAATATGAATAATTATTTCCTCTCAAATAGGACAAGTAATTTATTATTAATTCTCTGCTAATACCGGGAAATTCTTGACTATAACTTATTGCTGTCAAAAAATCTGAAAAAACGTTTATGTAAGCTACTTTTACGATTAAAGTAGAAAAAGCAAGTCTGGTATTAGACAAATAGAGAATAAACTTTTTAAAGTAATATTTAAGCCAAGGTTGTTGTATATAGGAGAAATTAATTTTATTATGGGCATGAATTCCTTTTTCATAACCTAAATGCTCAGTTGTCCAAACATCATGGTCAAACTCAAATTCTTTAGGAGCGATAAGAATATGTGGTCTTTTTGCTCCAAATGTTTCTTTAGGTCTGTTCTCTACAGTAGGTTTAGTCTGCTCTAATACTTGCATTTCTAGAGAAGGATATATTAGGTCTTTGGCTATCTCTTCTATTTTCATTTTGATGACTCCTGTTGTGCTAAATATTTTTTGTACTCTTCAATCATGTCTTGATCATCAAGATGAATATAGGTGTTAACCGTTGTCTGAATATCAGAGTGACCTAATCGCTTTTGTACATAAGACATATCCCATCCTGCACGAATTAATTCTGTTGCATGAGTATGCCTTAATAAATGAGGGTTTACCTTAATTCCTATTTTTTGAGATAACCTTCTAAACAAACTATCAACAGTTTTGTATCCCAAAGGTGTACCAATTTCTCCTTGAGCAGGAGCTTTGATAACTACAAAGATAAAGTCACAATCAATTTCTTCTGGGTACTCATCACAGAGGTAGGCTGAGTACCATTGCATTAATTCTTTGCTAACATGAACTGTTCGCTCTACTCCAGCCTTGGCTCTAACTAGGTTAAAATTATCTAATCTTGGTACAACATGAATCTCCGACGTTTTCCCTGTTACCATATCTTCATGTCTTAGTCCTAGTACCTCACCTATTCGTAGACCTGTTTCATATAGCAACCTAATTAAAAACTTGTCGCGTAATGTGTTACAAGCTTCAACCAAGGTGTTAACTTGTTTAGGTGTTAAGCATCCAGGGAATGTCTTTGGTTCTTTTATCTTTAATAGTCGCGTCTTAACCTCTTTACCTTTGCTAAGGTGGTGTAAAAAAGGCTTATATTTACGCCCTGGCTGTAATTGATAGCGATAAGCATCTACCCCCTCTGTTGCTCCTATACGCTCTTGGAACTCATAGAACCCACAAACAGTTGTTAGGCAGTGATTGATAGTTTTTTCGCAGCGTTTGGAAACAATAGGCTGAGTAGATAAAACGCTCTTCGACGGGTTTCTCAGCCAGTGGATAAAGTTTGATAGCTGTGACAAGCTAATTTCTTGCCAATCTAGCTTTGAATCTCGCAAAAATTCCCAAAATAGTTTCAGGTTGTAAGCATAGGTCTGAATCGTGTTTGGACTCCGCCCGACGCTGTCAAGGTAATGTAAGTACTTTTGGATTGGCGAAACCGGTAAATAATCGTCATCCAGCACTATCCAAACCGGACGGTTGGAGTTTGGGAGGATACCTTTTTGGACTTTCATCCTCACATAACCTCAATCTCTTTGATTACATTGTAATCGTATGCTACACAAGAGCGGAAACGTAAAAACAGCGTAGTGATAAAACTTAATATCAGCTACGCTGTTGTTGTTGTTGTTATTTAAAATTTAATAAGACATAAAAAACTGATATCACCCTAAAAGCCATCTGTAATTAGCTGACTCTTGTTTTGGGGTAGATGTTGCAGTGTCATGTCATGGGACAAAACACCCTAACCCCCACAGATGGATGCAGTTTGTTCTATTATTGGGTAGACAAGTCTAGTCAAGTCTAGTCATGAGCCGACCACAATTAAACATCAAGTTTGATGGAGAGGGAGAGAAAGAACTACTTGAGGCTGTAAAGGCACGAGCGCAGTTGGAGCGTATTTCTCTTAAAGAATTTGTTTTGGATGCTTTGAAAAATCGCCTGAGAGTTCCTCTATCTACCCAAAGCAGCCCAGTTCTTACCAAGGGAGAACTGGGCGAGTTGAAACGACGTATAGATGATAATCAGATAGGCTTGATGGGGGAAATTAGGAAGGACAGAGATCAGATTGCAACTCTTGCAGCAGCGATCGCTCTGATTGAATCGCGTCTAGATGTTCTTGACCCTCCTACTCGGGCAGTAAGTGAAGATAGTCCGGCTAGACAGTATAGACATGGATGGGAAGAAGACTGTGAACCAGGAAACAGAGCTTGGGACACCTGGGGAAGTGATGCTATTGAGTTCTTAGATACAGTCAGATGGGGTGATGCTGATGGGTGAAATTAATGATTTGCGATTTACTGCTACACCAGAGGACTTGGCCAGATGGGAGTGGTTTTTTAAGGAAATGGAGAAACGCGGACTGATAACCATTTTTGAAAAATCTAACCAGTATGCAAATCGTGGCGACTCGAAGCTAAAGCGGCAATATTTCAAAGTCAAATTAAATGTAGACAATTCTGAGTAATACTTATGTAGGCGTAGCCCACACTTCTCTACGAGAGGCTGCGCCAACGACAAAGACATCGCTTTTCTTGGTATGTGCCTTTCCATATTGTTCTAGTAAGCTTTACTAGAACAATATGGGTTGGGTTTATGTTTATTCCTTGCTCTCATCGTCGAAACTCCATAGCAGCACTTCAATTTCTCGCTGCAATGCCTCAATACGCCTACGGGTTGCTAGCCCTTGTATTGCTACGTTGTATGCCAAGGTGTCAGGCTTTCCTAGGTGCATGGTTTTAACCTTGCCGCTTTTCTGGTAGTCCTTGCCCTGGCTTAACCAGAACGCTTTTTGCTTGTCGTTCATCTTTGTCGGGAACACTGGGTAATGACTCCACAATTTCCAGTATTCATAGCATCCGTAGAGTTTTTTCACTTTGTAAGTGCTGAGGTAGCAACCAGCTGGGGGTACAAATCCACTGCTCTCTAGTTCTCGTACCTCAGCCCGCAGCTGGTCAAGTCGTTGGCGGCGCTCCTGAGACTTGACCTTTCTAAATTCTTCTGCCTTATTTCTAATCTCATTTCGGTAAGCAGTAGCAATATTTTCAGGCGCAGGCGTGGGCATCACAGCATCTCTGTACATAGCCCAAATTTCCAAGTTCACCTTTTGGAAATCATGCCACCCGTCGATAGTTAAATCTTGAATCAGCTGTAGTTTGTAGCGCCAGTCATTAAGTGTTGGTTCCCAATACTCAATCATGGCTTGTTTTATACCTTCCAAGTCTTCAGGCTCATCTACCAACAACCACGCGATCCGAACATCGGACATCGCCGCGAGATGACTATATTGACTATTGGCAATCCACTTTTGATTTAGATTGAGTGTGGAATCTATATACAGTATTTTGTTGTCTGCCCCTATGCAGAAGTAGACTGCTGGCACTGCTGGAAGTGTTGCCCGATTTCCTAATGAGACAGATGGTAGTGAGAAAGGATCAATCCCACCTGGGGGTGGTAATGGTTGTATTGTACTGTTCATCTCACAGTTGGTAGTAGGCCAAATTATTCTAGTAAACTTTACTAGAACATTATAGGCAGAAACTCCTTAATGCAATTGTTGCTTGCCTAGCTTAAGTTTCTATTTTTAATAAGAAAGTAAGTAGCTATAACATGAAACACTTGATGGTTTAATGGTTTATTTTTTGCTAACTGTCAACATTAGCCAACTGGACAACCTATAAATCGCCATTTGGTCTAGCTGTTTCCAGATCAAGCCTTGTTAGATTAACTGCTAAGGCAATCAGCTTTGAGTACCTATGGCTACCAAAACACTGACCAAACCTAAGCAAAGACAAAATTCTCAAAATCGCTCATGGGAAAACCTGACAGATCGCCGCAAACTGCGCCATATCGAAAACACACTCTCTAAAGCGATCGCATCCTCAATTCAGGATGATTCTATCCAGTCCCACGAAGACTTTAAAGCCTATGTAGAAAATTACAGCCAGGAATCAGGTAAAGCCCCCATCACAGTAGAACTCTGTGTAGGAGGTGGAGATGATGACGAGATTAAAGGCTATCGCTTTTACCTCACCAACGATCCCGATCACAGAACTAGTGGCAAGTACCTGATTAAAAACCTAGAAGGAATTACCAACAAAGATGAAAACTACTTCACCCCTTCTAACATTGCTGAAATTTGCGGTTTTGCTGAAACAGAACTTGACGATCTCGATGATGAATTAGAAGATGATCTGCTCGATTTAGATGAACAAAATGAAGAAATAGATGATATAAATGACGAACTAGACGACCTATCAAATGACGATTTCAACACTAAACTTGACGACCTAGATGACTTAGATGAAGAAAACGAGCCATCTGTTAGTCGTGTTAGCGCAGCCCACACTAAAACTCAAGTCAAAACTTCAACTAAAACCCAAAGTAAGTCTCAACCCAAGGCACAAGCTAAAACTCAAGATAAAACTAACACCAATAAAACTGCTGCCAAAAACTCCAAATCCAGAGAGCCTCTAGATGAAACTTCGCGTTTAAGTGCCACAGCTGCCACCAATGGACGAGAAGTAAATGGGGTGAATTTAGCAGGACTAGCTGGACAATTGGGAACTCTGGGAATTGCGGTGGGACAAGGTGTTTTGGAACAGCTAGCAGCCGAAGCTGATGAAAAGCGGCTTGAACGAATTCTCAAAGAACTGCAACGGCAAAATGACCGTGTAGATAACATAGCCAGTCGCTTGCAAGAAGCAAAGCCGGACTCACCAGAGTCTCAAAACTCTCAAGATTCCCAAACTACATCTGAAGAATCAACCGCAGACAATCCACTGGCTGTAGCTGCTACCAAAATCGGCTCTAAAGTAGACAATATTGGTTCCAAGCTAGACCCTAAATACCAATCTCAACCATTTGAATTAGATAAAGATTCCAGCGTCAGCGAACAGCTTGACCAAATTGAAGCCTACCTGAAAGTTCTCTCCAAGCGACTTGACCGTTTAGAAATGGTAATTAGCCGATTGGAAAAACAGATGGCAGCACCACAAAATAATTCTACTGCTGTCGAGTCAGAAACTGATGCAGATATTGTCCAACCTAACTCTGTTAACCAACCACCAGCAGATGTTGACATTTTAGAACATCTCACGAAACGCCAAGCACAGCAACAACAAGCTGCCTGTGCTGATGCTTTAGTGGGGTTTGCCAAAGTAGCTGGTGAGTTATTTGACCAATCTCCCCAAGCAGGTATCGCCATTTCCAGTAACAAAACCTTATGGGTAGAAGCAGAAGACAAGCAGGTAGCGATCGCCTTAGAAAAGACCCAAGGTGAAACACTCTTTGCTGCTACTCGCACTCAGGGACAGTGGGCGATCGCTGAAGATAATCTCAGCCCTGATGAAAAGACTGGCATCTGCAAACTGCCACAGTCGAAAGAGGAATACGCTCTCAAAGCCAGCACCCAAGCATTAATTCAAAAATTTCAAGAACAACTACCTAACCGATTTAACAGCGACGATGAACCGACATTCACCTGGACTGAAAAGGGCAAAGTCAAGTACGAGTTTGAAGTAGTAAAACTGCCCAATGATACACGGCTACTTCAAGGATTTAACCCTAATCGTAACGATGAACAAGTGCTTGATGCCGTTTTAGTACCAGGGCAGCCCCCGGAGGTTTTGCAGTGCAGCATCCCCCTGCGTGAGATAGAAACGCTACTGGATAATCAGCAATCAACTCCTTCTACCCAAGCCCAGACTGATAAAGATACTGCAAGGCAACGCCAGAAACAAACTCAAAGAAAAGCCAGCAAACCAGAAATGCAAGTTTAATTCTACCGAGAAGAGAAAAATGAACAACACAAAATCTCACATTTCTCAGTTAAAACTTTTGTCATCTCGTAAATTTTCAACCAACTTGAGAAACCTGAAAATCAACCGCACTGACTTACTTTTTATTTTACTATGTCTGGCGATTGGAATTTATTTGTTAGCTACCAAACCCATATTCGTCACTATTTTGGGATGTGCCACCATTGTTTTCTTGAGTATTGGGTACGTAATTCGGACAGTACCAATTCTAGAAAAGTATTTAGGTAGAAAAATTCGCTTTTGGCATATTGTTGCCGCCATTATAACTGTTACCGCTTTACTCGATACCTTTACAACTCCAGCCCAAGCTATTTTCTTAAGCGGGTTGGAAAGCTTCTTCAATAATCTAGCTCAACAAAGTTCCCAAGCAGGAGGCGGTTCTACTAGCACTTTGGATGCCAACGTTGTTGGTTTGACATTCAACCTAATCCGAGGTGCATTCTTGCTGCTGGTTGCTTCTGCTTCTCTATTTGCCTATAACCAAGCACAGCAAGGTAACGACTGGCGACCAATTGTGACTCAAGTCGGTCTAGCGTTCTCCATCGTAATTGCCATTGATGTCATCACTTTTATATTTGTCGGTAATGGCACAGGAACAACATCAGCCATCAGGTAAACCCTCACTGGGAGCAGGGGATGCAGGGGGAGCAGGGGATGCAGGGGACGCAGGGGGGGATTAGTGATTTCTCAACCAAGGTGATGGATTATTAATCATATTCACCAGACCAGATAAAACTTGGTTGTAATTTGCATAAATTTCTCGTCCTACTTCTACATTCATGTAGTTGCATTTGACAGCAAATTCAATCCAGGTTTGAGTTTCGGCAGCTTCTGCCTGTCTACGACACGCTGCGCGAACACAATCATTTAATTTAGCGATAAAAGCTGCTTCATAACGCCGTTTTCTCCATGCTTCTGCCATATTGGCACACACAGAACGCCATGATCTACGAATTTGAAAAGTTTTGGAATATCTCTCCTCGACAGGGAACTTCTTTGATAACTCAAAAATTTTCATTGCTGCTTCAAAGGCAATTTTATAAATTCCCAAATCTTTATGATCTTTGATTGCTTCTTTATTCATTGTTTTGCCTCCCCTGCTCCCGAAGCCTCAAGAGCCTCCCCTGCTCTCTTCACCATAATCTCACTTTTCGCGTTGCTCCCCCCTTACTTGTCACTTCTTGCTTGACTGACTACTAATGCAGCATCAGAGAATTACACAAATATGGCACAAGACAATCAAGAATTCATCAAAGTCAACCGGATTCTGGGTAAACAAGCCAGCATTGGGCCAATTCCGGCTGAACAGCTAGTTCCTTGGATTGCCATCATTGTACCCACATTCCGCACCCCCAGTGTCACTATCGGTTATTACGGAGGTAAATTCATGAAAAAAGAATAAAAAAATACATTTATCTATAAAAAAACAAATTTTAGATAGGAAAGTTGATTCAGATGTATTCTCAATAAGAAGCAATAAATAATGAGGGTGGTTTCTAGAACAATAAATAATATAATTTTATGTTTCAACGATTAAGACTTTATCATAACTTATATTTCTCCAGAAATAAACTTAAAAACAGCATTAGAAATTAAGCTCATTAATTTTATTAATGAGTCAAATGATATGATTAAAGTATTAATAATATTGATAAATCAACTTATATATCTGTAGTAATTACGGCAAGCTTCGGGGAGGAATAAGAGAATGTACTTCATCTCAGATGTCAAATTATAAAAGTCTGTTTTTTGTTGAAAAGTAACAAGATGAACTGATTGAAAACATTGAAATATCCACCGCATAGTTGGATTGTTGATGGCTTTGCCCAATTGATTTTTTACAGTATAGTTTAAGGATTTTAAAGCTGCTCTAATTTCTCTTTGTGCTAGAGTATAGACTAGCAGACATAACCCCATTATCATTGCCAATGCTTCTATTCTTTCTGGGCTTTTCAGAAAAATACTATCTGCTAAAAATAAAGGATTTTTGAGAAAACTAAATCCTCTCTCACATGATTGTTGTGCTTTATATTCGGACAGCATTTTCTCACTACTCAGTTCAGTTTCTGACAAAACATTTGTCGCAATTATAAACCTTCCTGCACTTAATATTTCTTGGTCAATAACATCTTTATTTTCACTAACAGTTGCTAAGATTTGATAGTATTTTGATTGATTTTCTTCTTTGACGTTAGGATCTTTTTCGATAACTTCGATATTTTCTACTTGATGATATTTAAATTCTTTACTTATTTTGGTTAATTCCTTTCTAGCATCAGCAGCACAAGCAAATTTTTCTTGCGATAGGTTTTTTAACTTAGTTTGAGTATTAGTCAAAGCTTTTTCTATTTTCTTTGATAATTTCTTTAAGTCAGATTTTTTTCTATCTTGGCTTTGTACGATTAACCATCTTTGTTCTATATCTCCATAAGTTATTTTCTTTTCGGCATAAGAATATCCTACTTTTTCACTTTTAACAAATTCCGATTCTGCTAAACTCATCACTAAGTTTTTTGCTGATTTTATCGTCAAGGGTACTCTGGTTAACCATTTGAGACTCGACATTAACTTGATATTTGATTCTGTATATAATGCGCTATCTGCTACTATTAAACTATCAACTTGTATTCTTTTCTGATATTCAACTGCTATTTCTCCAAACTTTTTAGAATCAACTTCATTCCCTGATACTGCTTTTATATATATTGGTATATCTCCATCTCCTGAACATACTAATTGTGTAATAAATTGTTTTAAATCTGGACGATGATCTCTTGAATAACCGTAGGTCAGCTTTATCGCTTGAGGTGATTGACTCTCTTTATTTTCTTTTTCTAATGAACCTGATTCTTTTTGATTTTCAAATATCACTGATGGTAAACTATTTTCATATTCTCCATCTACATGAAATGATGTTGAATCCAAGTGTGATGATGAGAGTGATATCTGATATATTTCTACTGCATTTAAACTGACGGCTAAAAATACTGTATCTAGTCCTTTTATAAATAATTTATCTAATACTCTCCCCAATTTATCATCATTGAGATATTCTGCTTTTACTCCTACACCAATTAAATGTTCACAAGCAATTAATTCAAAGAATTTTGGAAACATATATAACGGCTGTGACATCATACTTAAGCCGTTTAAAATCATCGCCTTTACTACCTGACCTGCACTAACTTTTTCTCCTGGCTCTGACCCTAGTAAATTATTAATTATTTCTACAATCCCAATTGAATCTACTATTCCTGCTACTATCCCTAAATGGTCAATCTTCTTCAATTCAAGGTCTTTGGTACTAAACATGGCAACAGAAACTCCATCAAAGTATCTGTTGAAATTTTCTCATTTTTCTGTTGATTCAAACCGGTTTTTTGTCTTTTTATAGTCAATGATTTTGAACCAAGTTTTCCATCAAAATAACCTAAGAACCAAAATTTTGTACAAAGTCCAAGTTTTTTGACTATATATCTAAGTTAATAGTAATAATTCCTATTTAGAGCCAATAAATTCTAGTCAATTCTCCCACTAATTAGTTCCTATGTACTAAATACATCCGTTTCCTTGGGGTGTCACAGTTGTGGGTGCGGAATGTGGGTTGTAGTTTGCTATGTTCTCACCAATGGTTTACTCAGTTTGGGTATGGGTTGGTTCTTTGCCACCTCATTCTGGCTAATTGTCAGTTGGTGGATTCTTACAGGCAAACAGCCTCATCAGTTTTTAGATCGATGGCGTAATCCACCGGGAACAGAGTGGTGCAATAGTAACAGCATTTACATCTCACCGATTCCCGAATATCGACCCTGGTGGGTGCGTCGGCGTTACGCAGACTCGCAAATGCAAATCCGATTCAAGCCGCTGATTGTACCGAATCAATATGGAGGCAAAAGTAAGTTCATGCCCTTCCAAAACGAAGTAAATATCTGCTGTATTGCAGAAATTAAGAAGAACGATCGTGAAGTGGCTGCCCTGTTATTGGATAAAGGCAACTCTCAGTATCAACTCGTGTTTGGGTTTCGCATCGCTGGATTGCATGACATACTCCATGAAAATGAGGTCAGCGAATTTGCCCACTCTATCGAAGAGGGTTTGAAAGAACTACCCCCCGGTGAAAAAATTACTTTTTGTACAGGCTGTTATAGTGATGATACTGAGTCATATCCCCTACGCACAGGCTCTGCTAAGGGAGTACCTCACAAACGCCAAACCCCACTTACTGCCTTAGCAGACGATTGCCACCTAAAACCAGTTTCTGTACTGTTGCGTAACGAGCAATTGCGGGTGGGACAACTCAAGGAAGCAGGTTCTCGCCAAATCTGGAACCAAATCGCCTTCTGTACTTGGACGAGCGATGATGAAGCTGGTTCACAGCACAAGGATTTTGTGGGTGGACTGATTGAAAAATGCAGAAAATTCGGTTCTTGGGCAGTTGAACAAATTACAGGAAACAAACGCATTTACCAAGAGGAGTTTTTCAAAAAGCTATTACTGCAAGGGTTTCAGCAAGGATTTATCCAGTGGGAATTACTGCTCAATACCAAAATTGGCTTAGAAGTAACACCTTGCAGTGCTACAGATTTGTGGCAGTGGCTTTGGAATCGATTTAATGAGGGTACAGCACCCCCTATTCCCCAAGTTATTACACTGAAGGAAACTGAGACGGGACTGGAGTTAACAGAAACCCTAACCACCGACAAGCACATTTGTACATTATTGATTGAAGGACAACAGGGACGTTCTGCTTGTCCCGAACATCGGGGAGATAATGACCGAGTTTACCTGAGAGGTAAAAGCAAGGTTTGTGGAGTCATGGTCGTAGCAGATCCCCCCGTTGGTTGGTCTAATGCCCAAGACCAGCTAAAGTGGGTGTGGAAAATCCTTGCTTCCAGCTACGTCCACGATACAGAAGCTTGGGTTGAAATTAGCCGCAGCAATGACTTCTTAATCCAAGACAACCTGGCGCGTCAGGCAAAACAATCCAAAACAGCCCGTACTTTAGCCATCACCAAAGGACAGGGACGGGACGTTGGAGCGGAAATCAAACAGGAGGAATCCTTTGAAGCCCAGCGACGACTTTACGAAGGCACGAAAGCCTTGCATTGTGCGCCTGTATTTCTAGTTTACCGCCACAGTGCCCAAGAGTTAACCCACGCTTGCAACTTGCTGGCTAACAGTTTTGAGACTGCCAAAGTAATTCGAGAGCGTAATATTGCTTGGGAAATTTGGCTGCAAACCCTGCCGATTACCTGCAAATGGTTACTGCATGGAGGCAATCTCAGCGAACGCAGAATAACTTTAGATACCCATACTGTAGCCGGGATTATGCCCCTAACTGTCCCCAAGGACATTGATAAACAAGGTGTGGAATTCCTTACCAGTCGTGGTGGCAAGCCTATTTATGTTGACTTATTTCATCAGCAGATTGGACGCGCTCTGATTACAGGTACTTCCGGCTCAGGAAAGAGCGTTTTGGGATGGCGCTTTGCTTTAGAGGCATTAGCGAACAATATTCCCGTTGTTGGTATGGATATCTCTGCGAATGGCAATAGCACCTTCAAAACGGCGATTGAGCTTTTGGGCGAACAAGGAGCATATTACGATATTTCCAGTGGCAGCAGTAACCTACTGGAACCGCCAGATTTGCGACGATTCGACAAGTCAGAACGGGAACGGCGTATGGAATCTTGGAAGGACTTTATTCGCAAAGCATTAACTGCGATCGCAATGGGTAAAGTCACAAACCCCCATCTAGCTCAACGGGTTGATGCCTTGCTAGTCAAAGCTTTGGACGTATTTCTAAAAGACCCAGAAATTATTACTCGTTACAACCAAGCCTTTGAGATGGGCTGGCTTTCACCAGAATGGCAGCAGATACCCACGCTACCAGATTTCGTCAAATTCTGCACTAGAGAGCGCCTTAATCTCAGATCCTTTGAAGAAATTGACCGACAGGCACTCAACCAAATCCAAAATCAGGTTAGTGCTTTACTCGCATCTAGGTTAGGGAAAGCGATCGCTCGTCCCAGTACTTTTTCCCCTGAACCTGCTGTTAAATTCTTTGCCCTGAGCGGATTGAGTAACGAACAGGATGCTTACTTAATGGCAATTAACGCCCATACTGCCTGTATCCGTAATGCCCTATCCCATCCCAAGAGTTTGTTTATTGGCGATGAGCTTTCCGTATTGTTACGTAAAGATGGCTTTGCCCAGATTATAGGTGAAACCTGTGCCACGGGAAGGAAAGAAGGCATTGCTGTTCTACTGCTGTCCCAAGACCCGGATACCATTTGCGAATGTTCGACAGGCGCTCAAATTATGCAGAACATGACCTATCGGATTACCGGACGTATTACCAGTAGCGGTGTTGCTTCTTTCCAACGGTATCTGGGCTATCCCGTCAATATTATCAGTCAGAATGCCACTGAAACATTTTTGCCCCGTACCAGCGACCTTTATTCCTGTTGGCTAGTAGAAACAGGTGGTAGATTCTGGCGTACTCGCTTTTACCCTGGCGAAATGATGTTGGCCAGTGTTGCCAATAACCAGGATGAACGGGAAGCACGAGAGCGGGTGATGGCTCAGTATCCAAATACCCCCAAAGGCAATCTGCTAGGACTGAGAGCGTTTACCGATGCTTACATTCCTGCTTTGAAGGAAAACAGAGGGTTTCAGCATATTGGTCAAGAAATACATCAAACCCCAGCATTGCGCGATTGGCTACACCCCGCCATAAGTCCTGGGGACAGGGTACACCAACGCGGAGCATCTCTGCAAGGAGAAGGCGATCGCCAAGAGAGTAACGATGACCAACAGGCTCAAGAACGCCTGATTGCAAGTTGATATATCTAAAAACTGCATTAAGGAGGGTAAATCATGAAATCTAAGCTTACCTTTATCAGATTGATGGCACTGATTTTAATTTTGTCACTTGGTTCTATCGTCAGTCCAGCCCTTGCCAGCACTCAAGACGACGGTCGAGATCCAGTAGCTGCTGCTGTTAGTAACAAAACTACTGGTAGTAGTATTTTCACCGCAGACACAGCATCTCAAATCAATGATTTTGTGGGAGATGTCAAAAATTTCGCTCAAAATGACCTATTTAATCCTCTTGGCAATCTGCTCAATTCTGCCTTGGGTGCAATTCAAATTCCAGATTTAAACAAAGTTTTGGCAGGAATCATGAACGGTTCAGCCAACAACGATCCTGGTGCCGTGCTGTCTGAAACTTTGGAGAACAAAACCAATGGTCAAAGCTCTTATGGTATCCGTGAAGACCTTGGTAAATATGCTACTAGAACAGTTGCTACAGAGATCGCTAATCAGGCTACTTTGAGCCAAACAGCCCAAAGTCAGATGGCTCAAATTAAGCAAGCTACTCAACAAGATACTCAAGAAAGCGTCAGCTTGGGTGAGGAATCCCAAGGTTTAGATGTTACCCAACAGATTTTGCAAAACCTATCCCAACAGACTGCCATTACCAGTCGCGTCAATGAGCGGATGCTTATTGAAGCCCAGCAAGCACGCATTGACAGGGCATTGAGTAACACCTTAACCGCTCAAACAGCCAAGGAACTTTCAGCCATCAATACTGCCGATCGCCGTAAGAGTGTTGCCGCAGGTAATGCTGCCACTCAACAGGCAGGCTTATTGATCATGCCTGGTGGCATTACCCTTGGTTCTGACAAGCAGTAGCTAGCAATTGGAATCTTAGAGCTAGTACCGCCGTGAAGTCAAAAGTCAAAAAGCTGATTAATCAACCTTTTTAGCTATTTTCTAGCAAGTTTTAAGAGTAGGAATATGGTTGGTTTATTTATGCCGTAGTCTTGTCAATTTTAGCTGCGATCGCTAACGCTTTCGACACTCATGATCCACATTATTGCTCAATCATTTCCGGTAACAGGTGGAGAATCTGATGCCCTAGAAATTATCTCCAGTTCTTTAGAACTTTCTCGTGCCACAGTTGAGTCGTGGAATACCGTCTGGCTAGTTACTTTAGATCCGCTCGGTTCAGCATTATGGATTGGCTTGATTAAATTGGGCATCACCTTGGGAGCCGCCAGCATCTTATTTGTGGCGCTGACCACTGGCAAAGAAATCATTGAAAAGCAATCATGGTCAGAACTGGCATCAATTTTTGTTTGGCCTATTGTGATTATGATTTTCTTGGGGGCCAACGGCAATATGCTGGCGAAGACAATTACTGTTATCCGAGGCTTTGCTTACAACCAAGTGCAAAGCGTTCTTCAGCTTCAAGTTGGTGAACTAACATTTCGAGATGCTATTACCAATGTGGCAATTAGCAGTATCGCTAGACAACAGCTAGAAAACCTCTATAGCGAATGTCAAGGAAAAGTCGGTACAGAGTTAGTTGAATGCTGGAACTCAAAGCAAGCCCAGGCACAGGCAATTGTTACCAAAGCTGAAGAGCAAGCTAAATCTCCACTCCAACCACTACGAGATTTTGGTAGTTTTCTCTGGAATAGAACTTTGCCTGGTCAAATCGGTACTGCTGTTCAGTTTGCCAATGATCCAGGTAGTGTGTTTCGAGATACTGCCATCCCCATTATTCGCTTTATTCTCTATGCTCTGCAATGGGGTTTTGTAAATATTCTGGAAGCTGCTCTACTGCTGACAGCATTATTTGCACCGATCGCAGTTGGTTTATCTTTGCTGCCATTACAAGGTCGTCCTATTTGGGCGTGGCTAACAGGGTTTATTTCCTTGTTTGGTGTTCAACTTGGTTACAACATTTTAGTAGGTTTAGCAGCTGTCGTGCTGGTGAAATCTGGTGCTGAATTAGCATCTGATGTCGCATTTTTATGTTTCCTGAGCATCTTTGCACCAGTTTTGGCGGTATTGATAGCTGGAGGTGGGGGAATAGCGATTTATAACGGCATTTCTGCCAATGTCAAAGGCTTAATCGATATTTTTAGCAGTGCCATTGGAACTGCAACCAGTATTGCTCTACTCCGCAGGGGGTAATACCAATTTTGGATCTTGGATTTTGGATTTTGCGGAAAGTCTGTAGCAAGATCCCGCAGGGTGCGCCGACTTCCAAGACGGATTAAAAACCTTTAACACAAAGCTCTTCCAGGATTCTCAAACAATACTACCTATGCCAATTTGGTATGACTCTGCAAATTAAACGACTTCAAGCTCCACTGCTTCCAGAAGCCAAAAACCTCCTGGCTGTTTGTTTTCTCTGCCTAACTGCATTTAACGGTTTGATATTTTTATTGACTCTATTCACCGCTTTCAGGGTCAATAAAATTGCCGATCGCAAGACGACCTTTGCCCAGTTGGTAAATGGCGAGACAATCTACATTTCCCAGCAAGACCGCAATTGGCGCTATCCAGCTGTAATTCAAAAAGTAGTTAGTGACTGGACAACCCTAACATTTAACTGGGATGACAAACTCACTGGCACTAATCAACCAGACCAAGGCATTCAAATTGGTAGAAATGGGCGCATTCCCACAAATGCTTGGTTTGCTTCCCTGCTGCTAGAACCGGAATTTGCCAAAGCTTCTCTACCGAAGATTGCCGAATTAGTTCCTACTACCGTCTTTTCAGGTCAGCTGCGTAGCACCACTATTATTTCTTATCTGTCAGAACCAAGAGCAGTACGACCTGGGGAATGGGAAATAGACATGATTGCTACCCGCATCTTAGTTGACCGTACTACTGGTAGAGATGAGCGGATTTCTTTTAACCGCACATTTACCGTCCAAGCAGTGGAGATTCCCCGATCTCCTTTAGGTAAAGAGTCCCCCCTGGTAGAACAGAAAATTTATGAAGTGCGATCGTCTGGACTGCAAATTACCAAGATGGTTGAGTTCAATTCTCAGCAACGGCGTTAAAGGAAAAAGTTAGAATTATGACCAATTCAAACCAAAACCATGAATTTGACTACCTAAACGAAAATTCTCCTGATTATTCGCCGGAATTCAACAGTACTAACGGCAATCATCGCTCTACCCAAGGCACTTTGGTTGCTGATGATGATATCAGCCCTGAAGAGGAGCAGTTGTTGGCAGGTTATAACCCTACCGCAAATCACCTCATTTCCGAAGAATATCGCTTGAAACAAGATGCAGAAGGAGCGGTAGAGCGACCGTTAGCAGAAAAACCTAGTGTTCGACTAGGTTCAGTAGTTGGCTTAGTCGGAATAGTTATTGGCTCTGTAGCACTGATCTGGTTTGGATTTCTCCAACCGAAACCTCCTGTCAAACAAGTAGTCCAAAATCCTACTACATCTCCAAAAGACGAACCAGTTTTGGATGAATCTGCTGAACTTAAAAGCAGATTAGCATTTCAAGACCAACGGCAACAACTCAAAGTGGAGCCTGTTGCTGCTAAATTCTCAAGTCCAACCTTACAAAATAAACCTAAACCAACGACATCTCCTCAGACTTTTTCACCGCGCACAACTCGTGCATCACGTATAACACCAATAACTCCTGTAAGAATTTCTCAACCTGCGCCCCCAGTAGTGCGGTATATTTCTCCCAACCCTGTAAGTTATCAACCTTCACCACGAATACGACAGCCTGAAAGTAATGTCGATCCTTTCCAGAAGTGGAACCAACTAGCTAGCCTGGGACAGTCACAAATCGGTAACTCTAAAGTAGCTGAAACTCAGTCAGAAGTTGCAATTAACACTCAAACTCCAACAGCCTCGAAACTAACAGCTAGGGCATCCATTTCCACTCCCCAAGACCCTGGTATTCAAACAGTTTTAATTGGCTCCAAAAGCACTGACAGTAAAACTGATAACTTGACTCCAGGAATGGTAGGTATCCTAAATCGTACCCCTGTATCTTCAGCCGATCTCAATGTAAATGAAACTAAAGAGGTAGCACTGGGTACATCTGCCCAAGGTAGAATTATCATGCCGATGATTTGGGATCAGGAGGGGAATAATAAGAGCGATCGCTTTGCTATCGAGTTAACCAAACCTCTCACAGCCACAGATGGCACGGTGGCACTCCCGGCTGGTACTGTTTTAGTAACGAAAACAGTGGCAGTAGGTAAAAAGAGTAACTTAGTATCTGCTAGTGCGATCGCAATTATTTACCCTGACTCCCAAGGTACAGTCAAACAGGAAACCATTCCGGCTGAGACTCTGTTAATTCGCGGTCGAGGACAGCAACCGTTAATTGCTAAAAAGCTGAATGATGTGGGGACAGATATTGCCCAACAAGATTTATTAGTTGGATTACTCAGTAGTTTGGGTAAGGTGGGAAGCATAGTGAATCAGCCCCGCACTCAATCTAGCACTGTTGTTTCTAGTGGCACTTTTAACCAAAGTACTATTACTAGTAACTCTAATCCTCAGATTTGGGCGGCGGCGCTAGAAGGCTTTTTTAGTCCAGTCAGTGAACGTCTGTCTAGACGCTCTGACCAAGCAGTACAGGAATTATTACAACGTCCAAATATCCAGTTTTTACCTGAAGGCACTGAAGTCTCGGTTGTCGTTAATAGTTTTTTGAAGGTTGAACGATGATACCAATTTGGTGCGGGTAGTCGCAATTTAAAATTCGGCGTTGCATAAATGCGGGATGAATTGGCGGTTGAAACCATTGAAAATTCCTGACAAATTGGACGAAATCATCCCCTGATTCACCAATGCTTAAAATTCAAACAAATTGGAATCGATTCATGTACAGCATCCTGGCTATTGAATACATACAAACTGAACGTTCTACAACTTAATATTTGAGATTACTGGAACAGCCTATAAGTCAAAAATTCTAGTCCCAAATTCAAAATTGGTATGAAACAATTTGCCACTCTTGTTATTGCTAGCACCACAATACTGTTTGGGGTGACTATACCTGTTATATATGCACAAGCACAAACTCCTGCATATCGCTTAATTGAACGGGATATGGCTACAAGCAATAGAATTCAGGTTCAAGTTACTCCAGGACGTGCTACGCCCATTAGCTTCACTCAAACCGACGAGGCGATCGCCTACATTTTGGTAGCAGACCCTTCACGACTGGTCTACACCACAGATACAGATTTAAAAAGCGGACGCGCTACAACCATTTTTCTAAGGGCAATCCAACCGCTAAAGTTTCCAGGGGCTACCACCACTGCCATTACTAACTTACTTGTCCAAACTGTAGACAAAACGGGACAAAAACGACTCTACAGCTTCGATATCATTCCAGTGCGTATAAACACTGGGTATGTTGGTATTCAGATTGCAAATGCGTTCGTCGTACCCCTACAGGGAAGCAAGCTACGCGCAGCGTCTCCGATAGGCTTCGGCACTGCACGTAGACGCGGAACGACTTCTGAAAGTAGCGCAATTGCTGGACAACAGACACTATTAATAGATAAAAATCGCAGAGCGAGAGTAGATGATATTGAAACCGGGCTGAGAATTGCTATTAATCGGGGTTACACCAACAAAAGCGATCCAGTTGTTCTTAAAATACAGCAAGTTTTATCTCTGTTGCGAAATAGTAGAGTAACAATCCCAGAAGCAGCTACATCTGTTGGTGTTCCAGTTGAGGTTATTTCTGAATTAGGAAGAATCGCCTTAAATGACCGCCTACTCAGACTAGGAAAGCAACGCTAGAGGTGATGCACTGGGGAGAATACAAAGGAAGTCAACAACTCTAAAATAGTTGATATACTGCTCACGGGTAAAAACTGAACTTCTGTCATACTGAACAGAATGACAAATGGCAAAACCAGACATTTCTAATGCGTTTGTGATCGCAGGACAATCACAAATTTTTCTCCCACCAGTCCAACATTGTTTGTCACCTTTAGCACCGAATCTCAATTCCTGTACCGTATATGCTGTGCTTTATCCAGAATCCTTTATGAGCAAGCTTTTTGAGACTTAACGGGAAAAGTCAGGTTAATGAAAAGGCACGCTACCACTAATGTTTGGATTTATTGTAAAGGATATTGTATAGGAGGCGGATATGGAAACTATGAGAATGTCTTTGGGTGAATATGTGAATTTGGGTGAATATGCGAATGGGAAAATTTATCACGGTATCAAAACAGGTTTCAATAAAGCTTTTGTTATTGATGGAATCAAACGCGCTGAACTGGTTGCCAAAGATCCGAAAAGTGCAGAAATCATCAAGCCTTTAGCAGTAAGTGAGGACGTGCGGAAGTGGCACATTCGAGAAAATGATAGATGGCTGATTTTTACGAGAAGAGGAATCAACATTAATCACTATACTGCTATTAAGGAACATCTAGAGCAATGGAGAGATGATTTAACCCAAAAGCAAAGTAGTTCACATGTAAAAAGCAGAAAAGCTGGACGATATCAGTGGTATGAAATCCCAGATGATGTTGCCCACTATCAAGCTTTTGAAGCACCGAAAATAATCTATCCTGACATGACAACAGAATCTCGCTTTGCTTTTGACACAAAAAAATACTATCTGGGAAATGGAATTTCTTTTATTGCTAAGAATGATCTATTTTTAATCGCAATACTAAACTCATCAATTGTATGGAGTTATTGCAGGGAAAATGTAAGTTTTTTAAACGGAGCATTACGTTTTTCCCGTCAAGTTGTAGAAAAAATTCCTATCCCAACTGCCACAGAACCACAGCACAAAGCAATAGAAACCCTAGTTAGCTATGTCCTGTACCTCTCAGAACAACTCAAAGACATACCTAGTCATGGCGAAAAGCTCATGGAAGTCGCAGACGACAAACTGATGCTGAGTTATTTTGAGCAAATTATTGATGCAGTAGTGATAGAGCTATATTTACCCGACGAACTCCATGCCCACGACAAACAATTTATGCGTCATCTCCTACAGGAAAACTTACAAAGCCTAGACAAAATTCAAAGCGATAAAATGCAAGCACTCCGGGAAATCTTTCGACGGTTGTTTGACAGAGAGCATCCAATCCGTGTAAGTATATTCTTTTTGGATAGCGTACCTGTTGTGCGTACAATTCGAGGAGTTGCATGAAAATCACGAAAATCGAACTGAAGAACTTTCGAGCTTTCTATGGGGAACACACAATCGACTTAGGTAAAAAAGGTAAAAATCTACTCATTTATGGTGAAAATGGCAGTGGTAAATCTTCCCTACTAAAAGCAATTGAGCTATTCATCGATTCTCATGTACGCGACATCCAATTCTCTCAACATCGCAATTTTTTTGTAACTGATGCTGATGGCGGCTATGTCAAAATCTCTATGCGCTCTAGCGAACGCGACCCCGAAATCACTTACGAATGGTCGGATATCACCCGCGAAACCCATGTCCCTGTCATCATCGAAGCCTCAAAAACAAAGGGGAGTCTGGATTACAAATCTCTCTTAGAAATCTACTTTCCTCATATCAAAGATAGCGAAGTTGACCTGTTTAACCTATTAATAAAAACTATCCTCAGCAACAGCACAAATAATCTTACAGGCAAACGTTTTAGTGAAGAATGGGCAGAAATCGAGCAACGCATCCCTCGCAGCAGAAAGCATACTCGTAAAGTACAAGAACTAGAAAATAGCCTCACTGACTTCAATTTTGGTCTGAGTAGTATTCTAAATCAGCTGAAAAACGAAGCAGCGAATATTCTCGAACGCTTTGGTTATCCTGTTCTTCTCGACTTCGACTTTCAGGGAGTCACTCCCGATCTAGAAAACAAATGCTTAAAAGGTAATGAAGTTATTCTGCGTGTTGACTTCCTTAACACTAAGTTTCCCTTAGCTCATCAGTTTCTTAACGAAGCCAAACTATCAGCAATCTCGCTTGCGATTTACTTAGCTGCTTTGCGAGTCAATCCAAGTAGCGCTTTAAAAGTCTTGGTACTTGATGACGTGTTGATTGGCTTAGATATGTCTAACCGTTTGCCTATCATCAACATTCTAAAAGACCAGTTTAACGATTACCAAATCTTCTTGATGACCTACGATAAAGAATGGTACGAAATTCTGAAGCGACATTTTCCTTCTTGGAAAACTATTGAACTCTATGCAGGACATGCAAGCGATTACGAAATGCCAGTCCTTGTCGAAAACAAAAAATATCTGGACAAAGCTAAAGCCTATTTACAAGCGAATGACCACAAAGCAGCTGCAATTTACTTACGCACAGCTTTTGAGGTCAAAATCAAATGGTTTTGCGAAAAGATGAATATTGCCATCAAGTATCGTGAAAAACCAAAAGACCTCAGTACCAATGACTTTTGGGAACCCATCAAGAATGCTAAAAACTCAGACGGCACTCCAAAATATATTAACGAAGATTTAGTGTTTCATGTTGAACTTTATCGCAGTTTTATCATGAATCCCCTCAGTCATGCTCAACTGGCGATCGCACCAAGACAAGAAATTCAAGACGCAATAGATACTGTCGAACGTTTAGAACAAGCCCTTGATGCAATCGTAATCGTTTAAGTATTGCCTAGAGTACGTTGTGGTAAATGAAATCGTTCATCATGCATCATGGTGAAAATCAAATTGCCATTTTCACCATGCTTTCACCAAAAATTGCTGATTTTGCTCTAGCTGCCAAACTCTACCGAAGAAGGTAAGGTGGAGTAATTAGGTTTTTAACGTTTCAACCACCTTATCCACGAGTTCCATTGGCTCAATTGGCTTGGCAATAAAAAGTTGAAACCCTGCTTTTAAAATACGTTGCTCATTTTTGGCTCCAGCAAAAGCAGTGAGAGCGATCGCCGGAATTTGTCCCCCTTCCTCCATAGTGCGGGAGCGAACCTGACGAATCAAGGTAAAGCCATCCTCATCTGGCATACTGATATCACTAATCAGTAGAGTGGGCAATCGCTGTTCTAAAAGTGCCAATGCTTCTTTTACTGATGCTGCCACTAATACATCTGCCCCAGCGCTCTGAAGAACAGTCTGCATTAACATCCGAGCATCTGCATCGTCATCCACAACCAGAATGCACAAATTCTGCAACTGGGCAATTTCCTTATTGCCATGCAGCAATTCTCCTACTACTTTATCATTGCTTAACTGCCCTCTCATTGTCACGATAGGTAGCCTCACCGTGAAGGTCGAACCCTTGCCGAATCCCGCACTGGCTGCTGTGATATTGCCATTGTGAAGTTCTACAATTGTTAGAGCGATCGCAAGTCCTAACCCTAATCCACCAGCAGAACGAGTAGTGGAAGCGTCACGCTGACTAAACCGTTCAAAGACGAATGGTATAAATTCTGCTTCTATGCCCCTCCCTCTATCAATAACAGTAATCTGAGCCTGAGACTCAACTTCCTCCAACCTGACCTCTACACTTTCATTCTTGGAACTAAACTTAATTGCATTTGAAAGCAAATTCCAAACCACTTGTTGTAAACGAATGGCATCACCTAAAACGTTGGACACAGCAGCATCAAGATATAACTGAATTTGAATGCCTTTTGTTTCGGCTGACAATCGAATAGTATCTGCTGCTGACCGAATTACACTTGCTAGGTCAACAGGTTCGATTTCCAAATTCATCTCGCCCTTCTGCATCCTAGCCAAATCCAACAAATCGTCAATTAAGCGAACTTGCAGACGGGCATTCCGCTCAATCGTTTCCAGTCCCTCAATTTTCAGTGCTTCATCCATCTCAGATTCAGTTAGCAATAGTTGCGCCCAGCCGTGGAGATTATGCATGGGAGTACGTAACTCATGAGACAAGACAGCGACGAATTCATCCTTTACTCGATTTATTTCTGCCAGTTCCTCAGTCTTTTGTCTCAGTTCTTCCTCAACACGCTTTTGTTCAGTGATATCAATGCCGATTAAAAATGCGGCTTTGTTCTGGTCATATTTTTGAGCCACAATTAAATAACTACGATCTGCGCTTATGGATTTCAACTCATATAGTGCTTCAGATTCATCTCCAGCAAAGAAATTTTGCACGAACTCACGAAACCCATTACCACTAGCTAAGAAACCAATATCCTGACCAACAAAAGCTTCGGGAGACAAATTAAAACTATCAGCTAAGTGCTTGTTGACACCTAGATAGCCCAAATCGGAACTGACCCAAGATACAATTCCAGGTACAGCCTCCAGTACAGTCTGCAACTGATCTCTAGCAGCTTGCAGTTTTTTTTCTGCCTGGTTGCGCTGGGTAATATCTAGAAATATACTTACACACCCCCGCACTTTTCCATCTTCATCAAATAAAGGGGTAGCATACTGCGAAAGGTTAATTCTCACACCATCATTACGAACCACCTCAATCTCAGAATCCAGTATTTCCACACCATGAGTGGTAACATATTGCATAGCCAGTTCTTCTGGAGCTAGTTCTCTGCCTGACTGGTAAACTTTAAAGTTAGTTGGACGTTCATCATTAGGAGCGCTGAGAGAGGCATTTGCGTCAACAGGTATGCCCAGCAGTTTGGCAAGAGCCGGGTTAGCTCGAATAGTTCGGCATTCTGGATCTTCTGCAATACCAATGCCAGTTGGAATCACCTCTAACAAAGTTTGTAGTTCTTTAACTCGCCGATTTAAAGCTTGGTTTAGCTTGATAATTTTTGCTTCTGCTTGTTTGCGGTTCGTGACATTTTGGAAGATTGCTAAACCCGTCATAATTTTGCTATTTTCATCTTTGACTGGAAAAGTTTGTATTAAATAAACTTGATTGTTATAAGGAATTTCAATACACATTGGAGTACCCTGTAAGGTACTACGGTAAGCTGGTTCTATCAGATCGTAAGTCTCAGGGAGAACAGTTTCGTGCAGTATTTTACCTTGGAACTCTTCTTTCGGTAAACCAAAGATTTGCAGTTCTGTACCCTCAGCACCCATAAAGCGCATATCTCGATCAAAGAGAAAAACTACTCCATTGGGTAGATTTTGGGTTAATGTTCGGTATAGTTCTTCACCTTTACGGAGTGAACGCTGACTCTGTAATAAATCTTTTAGATTGATTTGGGCTTCTGTTTTATCAGTATCTGACTGGTGTTTGCTCGACTGGAAGTTAGCAGTTAGCGCAGTAATTAATAGACCCTCGATAACAAATAATACAAATTCCAGATTATCGAGAGTAGAAGATGGGTCTGTAAAAAAGTAATGACTAGCTAAAGCAGCCAAAAACACTGATATCAATCCTGAAATGATGCTACCGTACCAAGTACTTATAGAGATAGCAATTAGCCATAAACTGAAATAACTTGTGATTCCAGTTAGATGCTCTAGTCCCAACTTGACTAGCAAGGTTACTCCCACACTGAAAAATGCAATCCTGTAGCGCAGGTATTTTTGTTTGATCAATAACATAGAAATGGGAGCAACGCTCCAAAGTGAGGCCGGATAAAAAACGAGCGATGTCTACGGCGGGCCACGCCTACGCTAAAAACTATTTTCAGTGTAACAAATATTTGGTATATTTAAATACGTACTAATGCGTAGTGGAGTCTAATGTATGGTGACATGCGCGAAAATTTGTAATGACAAGAATTCAAGTAGGATTTCCGAGTAGCAATAATTTTAAGATTGAAGATGTTTACCTTCATCGAAAAATATATATGTGCAACTCCAGATTTAACTAAATCATCTGAATGTTAAAAAAGTTTCAATATATTGATTTCTGATGATGCCGAATGGCAGAAGTGTTGAATGTTAAGAAAAACCCGATAAAAATAGCCCAAAATTAACATATTTTGGGCTAACTATTAAAATATTTTGATTTCACAGTGATTATAAATTCATTTCCCAAAATTGTCAAATATATCCTGAAAGGACTGCCACAAAATGATTATCCAGTATTGAACAGTCGTCTGTTCTTTGAGTGCTGGCTCTCTTACGTCCTGGATAACAGCTTAACAAGTATGCGAGATTTATTTACAAGGCTAAACAATACAGGATTTGAGGTAGACATTTCTACTTTTTCTAAAGCAAATTTACATCGAAGCCAAAAACCATTTCAAGAAATTTACCAAAAATTAAATGAGTTAGTACAAAATAAAGTTCATAGAAAGTTACACGATAAATATGCGATTTGTCCAATTGATTCAACAATTATTACTCTCACCAGTAAATTGTTATGGGTGCTAGGACATCATCAGGTAAAACTTTTTAGTTCTCTAAATTTAGCTACTGGAAGTCCATCAGATAACTTCATAAATTTTGGACATGACCATGATTATAAATTTGGTTCTAAAATGATGTCTAATCTACCGACAAATGCTCTTGGGGTAATGGATAGAGGTTTTGCTGGATTAAAATTTATCCAAGAATTAGTACAAGAAAACAAATATTTTGTTTTGCGGATAAAAAATAATTGGAAGTTAGAATTTGAGGAGCAAACTGGATTAATTAAAGTTGGTGCATCTGATAATGCTCAAGCCTATAGGGTGATTAATTTTTGTGATTTAGAAACGAAAGCTGAGTAACGATAAGGTAACTAATTTACCAGCATCAGGAGAGGCTGCCGTTAGTGATAATGAAATCAGAGATATTTATCGATTACGTTGGGGAGTTGAATTGTTGTGGAAGTTTTTAAAGATGCACTTAAAACTTGACAAGTTAATTACCAAAAATGTTAATGGTATCACTATACAAATTTACGTTAGTTTAATAGCTTATCTAATTTTACAGTTATTATCTATCCAACAACAATGGGGACATACACTATTAGATAAATTCCGCTATTTACAATCTTGTATGTGTCAGAAAATCAGTTATGTTCATTGGTTTGAGGAGATGATGTCATGTTGACTATTTTAGGCTTAAGAGAGTTAGTGTAACTAGATATGTAAAGTTTTGTATCAGGTTTCAACATTTCTGGCCGAATGGATATAGAAACATATTCCTCAAACCAGAAGGAGTATTGTTTTTCAAAGAAGTAAAACCAACAGCTATCGCTGCATTGAGTGGATCAATTAATGGAATTAGCGAAGCGATGATGATCCAAACACTTCCTACTTTCGCTGCAACAGGTTCTTTTCCATTTCAACTCACCCAGCAGCAGCAAAAAGCTTTAGATGCAATGTGGACATTTATACAGCCAACCGTGATGGCTGCTTTATTTCTGCTGGTTGGCTATGCCGGAACTGGCAAGTCAACTATTGTTTTCCAACTAGTTAAAGTTCTTGTTGCTACGGGTAAGCGAGTTGTACTGACTGCACCCACTAATAAAGCTGTAGGCGTGCTGCAACGCATGGCGGCAGAAAATGGCGTAACTGGCGTAGAATTCTTCACCATTCACCAGTTGTTAGGACTGGGTATGGTAACTAGAGGTAAAGAGAAAGTACTTGACCAAACTGGCCCTTCTTACATCAATCTATTTGATGTTGTCTTTATTGATGAATGTTCCATGATTGGCAAACAACTCTGGCGCTGGATTGAGGATGTTGCTAACCAATCATCCACCTGGACAAAAATCAAAATTATTCTCATGGGCGATCCAGCACAGTTAAATCCAGTTAATGAAGAAAAATCCTCTAGTTTTCAAGTGCCAGATAAAGCAGTATTGACTCAAGTTGTGCGTCAGGGAACTGGTAGTCCTTTGTTAGAGTTTGTCACTGCTTCTCGCTATGCAGTCACCAAGAGCAAGTTTCCTTTTGAGCCTTATGCTAAATATCTCCCTGATAAAAGTAATGGGGCATTGATGGTTAAACGTCAAACTTTGCTGCGTTATGCCTGCAAAAAGATGTCTAAAGAATTTGCTCAAAACCCAGATTGTTTCCGAATTTTGTCCTGGACTAATACTCAAGTTGACTTTTACAATCAGCAGATTCGTACACATTTATATGGTGAAAATATCAATCGGTTTATTCCAGGAGAGAGATTAATCACCAGAGATCCTGTGATGGCTCCCGATGGTAAAACTACGATTCTTTCTACATCTACAGAGTTTACTGTTTTAGATGTCTTTGGGGATCGTTACAACAATTATGATACTTGGAGGTTAAAGGTAGAGACAGATGAAGGGATTGTGCGTCAAATCTATGTTTTGCATGAAGATGAACAAAAACAATTTGACCAAGAAACCAAACGCTTACTCAAAAGTGCCAAGCGTAATCCCTTTCTATGGAAGCAGTACTACAAACATTTAGAGCAGTTTGCAAACCTCAGAAACTGCTTTGCATTAACTGTTCACAATAGTCAAGGTAGCACTTTCTTAGAAGCGGGTATTGATGGTCAAGATTTGAGTAAGCGACTTTATCCAGAACGAGGAGATGACAGTAAGGCAGTACTGGCAAAGATTAGAGAGTTTAATCGTTTGTACTATGTTTCTAGCTCACGGGCCAGACAACGGATATTAGTTATCAGGTGATGATTGTATATAGCAATCTCGACACAAAATTCCGATTAATCATTCGTGAATAATGAGAACCCTGATTCATTAGATAAATCGGGGTTCTCTGCCTTGTGATTTTCACAAATCAAATAGGGTATCGGTAGAGCCATTATTTTTAAAATTACAATCAAATTTATTTGTATTCAGTAAGCAATTAAATGATTTGTATGAATAAGATTCTAGCCGGACTTAGTGGCTATAAGGTAAAGCTTACGCTTTATTTCACTGAGGTAAAAAACATTATTATTCCTAGTAAATGTGGTACAAGCAGTGATTACCAATTCAACCGAAACCTTTCTAAAAGACGCTGTTGTTGAAAGATATAATCTCTCTAAGCTGAATAAAACTCGCATCCGTTTCAAGATTCAGTTAAAGAAGACAACTAAGAGTAATGCTCCAAAATGGAAAGATGTTCTCAAATATTCTCAAGAAGATGAACAAGAATCTGACTTAGTTAAGGTCACAACCTCAGAAGTTGGTTTAAAGGGCATCAAAGTCTTTAAAGCTTTAGACGAAGCAGCGAGCCAATTAAGGCAAGAAATTACTTCAGTCCAAGAATGGATGAATTATGACAATGGTGATTGGATTTGTCCCATAGACTTAGCGCCCTTGGTCTGGAATCAACTAATCGAAATTCGAGATAACATTGCACCTGTTTTACGCACTCAACTGAAAGAAGAGTATGAAAAGGGGTACACAGACTATCAAGAACGTATTGATAAATTTCTTTCACTCAATGCTTGGCAGTTATCTGTAGAACAACAACAAGAAGTTAAGCAGAACCTAGTAAAAGCTTTTCCCTGTTTAGAGGAACTAGAGGACTATTTGCAAGTAGTAATTGGTCGTCCTGTCATTATTCCCGCCATCAGTGAACAACTGTCAGAGAAACAAGCTGAATGCTTAGGGCAAATAACTCGCTTTATCGAGCAGTATGACAGGAATTTAGAACAAACACTGAGGGAATCAGCGATCGCTCTCGGCGAACAACTAGCAGCCCAGTTGCTCGAAGATTTGAGCAACTGGGAACCAGGACGCAAGCCAGTCAACTTCAAGAAAAAGATGGAACGTCATTTCAAGAAAGTCCAAATGCTTTTGGCTAACGCCAGTTTTGAAGCAGGTAGCAGCCTTGGACAAATGATGACTCATCTAGAAAATGTTCTCGAAAACGCTTCTGTGGATGCCAAAAAGCTCGATTCACAAGGGCGTTCTCAGTTACAGAAAAAAATGGACGAAATTTGCTCCAAGCTTCTGGATGAGCAACGCCATCTCCAACGATTAGCAACTGATGAAGGCATGGGATTAACCAGAGCTACAGCGATGTCTCTCAAACTTCGCTAGAAAAAACAATCAAGAACGTATCTGTATCGTCCTTGATCGAAAACGAGGTGTGAGCCACTGCGGTGGACGGGTTTCCCGGCATAAAGGAGCCAGCGCTGTGGGCGGGTTTCCCGACTTGAGGCGACTGGCGTCAAGTGGCGTTGTAGAGCAAGACAATACACCCATACTTCCCAGGCTTGCTAGGCAATTAAGGGGGTAAGTGATACGTAGGGTTTTCCTTTGAGTTTATCACCACTGTTCGCATTAATTTACCAGTCCACAATATTTAGAGGTAGGAAATGTCACATTTTTCAACTGTCACTACAAAGCTAACTAACCGTGAATGTTTAGTACAAGCTCTACAAAATTTGCAGCTTACCGTCCAAGTTTATGAAAAACCACAATCGCTGAGAGGTTATTACGACGACTCCCAAGGACAAAGTGCTGAGATTGTTGTCCCTGGTCGTAGTTTAAGTGTTCGCGCAGATATCGGGTTTAAGTGGGATCAAGAGGCAGGGGTGTATCAACTCATCCATGATGCCTATGAAACTGTACCTCGACTAGGAGAAAACTTCTTTTCTCACACCCTAGTGGAAGTCTACGGCAAGAACATGGTTCGCGCTAAAGCAGCCCAGTTACAAGAACATCTGGGAGAATGCACCATCACAGAAGAAACCAATGGTCAGGTACATACTCTGCGCCTTGCATTTTCAGCACACCAGCAAACTCAACAAGTTCGGAGATAATTTATGGAACGGGCAATATTGATACATTTTGACACTGTTACAGGCGAAGTGAAAATAGAAGCCGAGGGATTTGAGGGTTTGTCATGTCTAGAAGCAACCCAACCCTTTGAGGAAGCTTTGGGTATAGTGCAAGGTGATCGCACTTACAAACCAGAATCTCAGCAACAGTTTCGTAGCACGATTACTCATCAACAACGACTGCACCAATAAATGATGACAAGGGAGAGGGGGTAGACAACGGAGAAATATCTTCAATAATTCCCCCTGATCTTCCCTATCCTGCTTGTTCCTCACCTAAACAAACAATAAACATTCGATGGGGGAACGAGGAAAATCCCCCCGCACAATTTTTCTATGAGCGAACTACCTGAAGATTATCCGATGCTCCATATTTACCCCTCAAAAGGAGCGCGGCAACCAGTAATTCTCAAAGGAAATGCGGAGGGACTGTGCGCTTTAGTCAATGCCCTAATTTCCGCCATTGCTCATCCAAATTCTTCTGGAGTTGCTGAAGTGTTTAACGGCGATGCCGAAGTTTACGAAGTAGTCGTGCATCTTGTTACCACTCACGAAGAACTTTTTCCCTTACCCGATCAAAATTCGCAACAATGAAACTATCAAACCTGATTACTACCATTGACTCTCAAATACCCATCGTGGCAATAGATGTTCTGTCACCCGAAGAAGCCACTATCATTCAGTGGTTAACTACTGAAGTGATGGACAAACTTAATAGTCCTGTGTACTTCTGGAATTTGGGAGTTTCCGGCTTGGAGCAATGTCTGATTGCTGACGACGGTGGACTGGTGTTCAAATCAGTCGAGACGTACAAAAAGCCTCATAACATAGACCCTTTAATATATGTGTTCGAGTACATCAACAATTTCTGCGGTAATGGGGTTTTCATCCTGGGAGATGTTCACCCTTTTGTGGGTAAAAATTCCCTGCAATTAAGTTGGGAAATCCTCACCAGAGTCAAAAACTTGTACCATCGCCTCAAACCGACTGAAAAGCGAATTGTATTTTTAGGTCAAAACATTCAACTGCACGAATCCCTGCTGAGACTAATTCCTTGCTGTGAAGTTCCTTTGCCCAGCATTGAGCAAATTCAAGACCACTTAGAATCATATTTGCTGTACTTGCAAGAATCTGCTAGTGAGCAAGAGGTACAATTTGCAGTATCTCTCACCACTGAAGATAAAGAAACCTTGGCAAGGGCAGCTTTAGGGCTAACCTTGGAGGAAATTAGCGACTTTCTCCGGCTCACTGTTAAAGAGCGAACGTACAGTCTAAAGGTATACTAATTGATAATACAATTATTCCCTTGGTTGTCGAATACAAAACCCGCCTACTGTCTCAAATGGGTATTGAATTGGGTAAACCAGCGACCATACCCTTTGGTGGACTAGACCTGTTGCGGGATTGGTTGCAACGCCGCAGCCGATTATTTTCCCAAGAAGCGCGATCGCTAAATCTACCTCAGCCTAAAGGGGTTCTACTGGCAGGGCCACCAGGGACAGGTAAATCGATCGTGGCGAAAAACATTGCAACCATACTCAACCTTCCACTGCTGCAATTAGACATTGCCTCAATGCTTGGTAGCCTGGTGGGAGAATCTGAGGGCAATGTCCGCCGCGCACTCAAGACTGCTGAAGCTATTGCACCCTGTATTTTGTGGATTGATGAGGTTGAGAAAGCACTTTCAGCTAATGGCGATACCTCTGGAGTCTCACAAAGGATTCTAGGAAATATCCTCACTTTCATGTCTGAATGTACGGCAGGGGTGTTTGTGGTGGCAACTTGTAATGACCCAACAGCACTACCTATTGAGTTTAAGCGGAAAGGGCGGTTTGATGAAAATTTCTTCGTTGACCTGCCCACTGAGTTGGAACGTTGCCAGATTCTCAAAATTCACTTAGAACGGTTTGGTATAGAAGTTCCGCAGGAATATTTAGAGGCGATCGCTGCTGCTACTGACAAGTTTAGTGGTGCTGAGTTGGAAACCCTAGCATCAGAAGCAGCACTACTGGCTTTCGATGAGGAAAGACCTCAGCAGGTTACACTAGCTGATTTAGAAAATTGTCAGCAAAACATCACCCCTTTAGCTGTTCAAGATGCTGCTGCTGTTGAGCGGATGCAGTCTTGGTCAAAAATTGCCCGACCAGCCTCTAGTCCTGTGCAGGTGTCTAAAAAAGGGCTTCGTACTTCTAGGTTCCGCACTAATTAGGTATTCCCAAATTAGTAATGATTTGAAGCTTTTGTCAAATGAACATCTGTTGTTGAGTGGGATGTTCATTTGACATGGCAATAGTCTACTTTGAATCAGGTCAAAAATATGGAAGTTTACTTAATATTTGTAAATGCGGCTCAAAACAGTAACAAATTCTGGAGTGCAAAAGTTGAGCAAAGCAATCTAACTGTTGAGTGGGGTAGGGTAGGCTATAAATCTCAGCAAAAAGTTCACTCTTTCGGTAATTATCAACAAGCAGTTTCTAAATTCCACAATCTTGTGGCTGAGAAGAAAATGAAAGGCTACCGAGAAAGCCAACCTCAAATTGATAGTACTTCTGATTCTCTAGAAATCAAAAGAGCTATCCAATTACTAGAGATTTTGCGCCCTTATGTAGCACAAAGACAATTTGCCAAGAAAAATTATCTAGAGACATTAAACCAATATTTAAAAATTGTTCCTACACCTTTAGGGATGAAAATAGAGCCGTCTCTAATATACCGCAATGTGGCAGATGTTGATCATCAACTATCACTACTGAACTCTTTGTTGGAAACTAATTCTGTTCTGGCTGCTAACACTACAGAAGAATCTGGTAATCATAGCAAAGTTATCAGTTTAAAAAGCATTGGAAAGAACTTTTGGAGACATTTGTAGAACTTAATAATTTAGGAGCGGAGCCGGAGATGTTCCGCCTCTGGTTAGAATCAAGACTTAGCTAAGAGCCGTGAAATGGGATATATCAGTAAAGTTCTGTATGTCTAATAGGGTAAAAGCATCTGATTCAAAGCTTCACAGCCTTTCTTTTCTGCTATCGCAGTCACCCTTCTAACAATGACGCAACCAGAAATAAATCATCATGACTCAAACAGCATCAAAACAAAGGGTAAAGCCTGCAAAGCAGACAAAACAAACAAGTGTAGCTACTCCTAAAACCGAAAATGAAGTATCAGCAAATATCCCAGAAATATCTACAGGTAAAAAGAAAAAACCTATATCTCCAGATGCTGGTACTTCAACTGAACCTATCTCAAATAAGCGTACTAATAAACGTTCTGCCAAATCAGAGTTAAACTCTCAACCAGTTATAGAATCAGGAATGGAGGTAATCTGCTCACAAACTAAATTTCACGATGCGCTCTCTTTAGTTAGTTGTGCTACCCCAGCTAAACCTACCCATCCGATTCTTGCTAATGCTCTAATCATTGCAGATATCGAAACACAACAGATACATTTAACTGTTACTGATTTAGCATTAACAATTCAGGCAAGTTTTGAAGCCCAGGTATTGCTCAAGGGTGAAATTACTGTGCCAGTGGAAATGCTATTTGAGATAGTTAAGCATTGCCCTAATGGTAATATAAACCTCAGTGGCCAGACTCAAACTATACAGCTTAATGATGAGGATAAGCAAACAAAAATCTGCTCTCTCAGTTTATCTGATGCTGAAGGAAAATATGAAATTAGAGGCATTAGTGCTGAAGAATTTCCACCTAGTTCTACAATTGATGGTACTCCCATTGTGCTGCCAACAACAGTTTTCAAAGATGGTTTGAAAGGTGTAATTTATGCTGTCAGCACTGATGAAAATAAATATATTTTGACCGGAGTTCATATCCAACTTGCACAGGATAAATTAAAGTTTATTGGTACTGATGGGCATCGAGTCGCAACCACTGAACTTTCAACTCAAGGAATTGGTAGAAAACCCCGCAAACAAGTAGAATCTGAAGACATGATCCAATTTACTATTCCCGGTCGAGTCCTCAAGGAACTAGCGCGTAACTTGGATGATTCTGTCGAATTCATTAATCTGTTGTATGATGCCCAAAGTAATCGCCTGGGTTTTGCTTGGCAAGATATTATCCTCAGATGTCAATGTCTGGAAGGAACTTACCCTGACTGCGAACAGCTATTGGCAAGGTTTAGCTTTGACCGAGAAGTAATCCTAGAAAAAGCATTCTTAGTCAAAGCACTGGAACGGTTAGCTGTGTTAACAGATAAAAAAGAGAAAGGTATTTACTTACAGTTTGATGGAAGTTTGCAGCAGCTACGACTATCAATTGAACGGGAGTTTGGCAAAGGCGATCAAGTTATTGCTGCTCATCTACCATCAGAAATGTCATTGAATATCCAGTTTAATCTCAAGTATTTAGTAGAAGCAGCTAAGGCAATTCCTAGTTCCGCTATCAAAATGCACTTGCAACAATCAGATCATCCTGCCATGTTGGTTCCTTATGGAGATAGACCAAATCCAGAACTGCAAATGGAAATGCGTCAATTCTTATTGCCACTGTACACTCTAAATGCTTAATAAATGTTAACCGGAATCTTGAAGTTTTGTAGGGTGTTTTGGATACGAGTGGTGTTTATTTTAGACAGGGATTTGAGGAACTCTGGACAAAACTGGACAACATGAACGAAAATCCTTGATTTTGACCAATAGAAACTGTGCATTTTGGCGGTAAATATCCGACTATTTGCCGCCAAAATACCAAAGTTATCCAGTTTTATCAAGAAAAAATGAAGCAAAGCAGGGTGCAGGGAGCAAGAAGGAAAGATAGAAAAGTGTGTTTTAGAATCTAATTGTTACCCAATATGGTAAACACTTTACAATCAGAGTATTACTCAATAGTTCCAGCATGCCAGCAAAAGACATATACCATAATGAAGTCAAGAACGCATTGATAAAAGACGGTTGGACTATCACAGATGATCCTTACTTTATCAAATATGAGGATGCTGAACTCTACGCCGACCTAGCAGCAGAAAAACCAATCGCCGCAGAACGCCAGGGACAGAAGATTGTTGTAGAAATCAAGAGCTTTGTGGGCAAATCGCTGATGTATGATTTTCATAATGCCCTGGGACAATACATAGTCTATCGGAAACTCATTCAACTTACTGAGCCAGAATATAAGCTTTATTTAGCTGTTGATGATGTTGTCTATGAGAACTTTTTTCAACGTAAATCTGTACAAGCAGTCATCAATGAAAATCACCTGCTGTTAATAGTTGTAAATACACAAAAGGAGGAAATTCGGCAATGGATAAGCTAGAACAATATCGCAATGCTATCAAGAAGATATTGACTGGGTATTACGAAACTACTAATACTCAAGTTGTAAAAGATGCGGTAGTTGAAGTAAGCGCTCGCTTGGCTTTTGATGAAAAAAGAGATCAATATCTTTGGTTTCGGTTTGGCTGGGATGACAAAAAGCAGATACAGCATATTATCATCTATCTCTGTATTAAAAACGGCAAAGTTTGGGTGGAAGAAGATGCAACTAATTTATGCGTTGTTGATGATTTACTATCAGCCGGAATACCCCAATGCGATATTGTTTTGGGTTTCCATCATCCCAGTAAACGAGGTTTAACGGAATTCGCTACTGCTTAAGGAGGCAGGCACAATAGAGAAGAGTTAGCGTTTTATGAGCCAAGGATATAAATTATAAAATGGCTATAACTCTGTTGTAAATTCCATAACTTTCTTCACCTATTTCGACGTTTAAATAATTAGACGTACTCAACTTCTGGTATCGGTAAATCCTGCTAGGAACGGTTGAGCAAATCAGCCTAGTTTTGAGTCAAAATTACACCCCCTTAACAGGGGTAAGGGCGACAGATTAAGCTTAATAAATCCTATGTCTACAGTCGCCTTACATCAAAAATATCGACCCCAGACTTTAGCAAAATTAGTTGGACAGCCCTACATCAAAACTGCTCTGACTAATGCTGTCAAATACCTGCAAATTGCACCAGCTTATTTGTTCACAGGTTCTAGAGGTACAGGTAAAACATCAACTGCTCGGATATTTGCTAAATCCCTCAATTGCCTCAACACTAAAAAACCAACTGACCAACCTTGTGGTATTTGCCAATCCTGCCGTTCAATTGAAACCAGCAATAGCCTAGATGTCAGTGAAATTGATGCTGCTTCTAATAACGGTGTAGATGATGCCCGTGCTTTAATTGAGCGGAGTACCTTAGCACCTGTTGCAGGACGTTACCGAATTTTTATTCTTGATGAGTGCCATTGTCTAACTGGCAACGCCTTCAATGCTTTACTTAAGTGTATTGAAGAACCGCCACCTCATGTTGTTTTCATTCTCTGCACAACAGAACTGCACAAGGTGTTACCTACCATTGTCAGCCGTTGTCAGGTGTTTAATTTCCCCACTTTGTCTGTTCAGGCAATTGTGCAGCACCTCGGTATTGTAGCAGATGCAGAATCTATTTCTATTGATGATGGGGCACTAACAGCGATCGCACGCAAGAGCGATGGTGGACTCAGAGATGCACTGCAATTACTGGGTCAGGTGAGTCTTTTAGATGAAGATATCACTGCCAATCATGTCATGGAAATCGCTGGTGGTGTGACAGAAACAGAATTAATGTCAATTTTACAGGCAATATCCACGAACAACACCTTTAACTTGCTGCAAGTAGCAAGAGTTTTAGTAGATTCTGGAAAAACGCCCAAATTGATTCTCTCTAACTTACTGCAAACATACCGAGATTTACTAATTATCAAGTCTGCACCCAAAGAGCAATCCCTGCTAACTGGTTGTGTTAGCTATACCCAACTCAAGGCTTTAGCAAATCACTGGAATTTCGAGACGCTGAATTTGTCTCTAGCAGAGTTACAAAAAGCAGAAAACTATCTGCGGTACACAGTAAATGCTGCTGTGTGGCTAGAAGTTTGCTTACTGAACCTGATGCCTAGTTTATTGCCTGTCAGTGCAACCAAGACGCTAACTGCTAAACCTGTGCATGACGGCAAGTTGCTACCAACAGTTGGAGTATACACCACAAACAAGGTGACAGCTAAACCTGTAGATGACAAATTGTTACAAACAGTTACAGATCAGACTACTAACCTGGCTCAAATTTGGCTTTCTGTAATGGATACAGCTAAACCCAGCAATCAAAAGCTGTTGGCTCATGCAAATCTCGTTAAATTGCAAGGTGACAAAGCAATTTTAGAGGTTACACCAGCTTACCTCAAGAAGTTTGAGAGTAGTAAAGAAGCGATCGCTAAAATGCTGCAACGAGCTACCCAAAGTCAAAAACCAATGACTGTGTTAATTAAAACTGCTAACAAGAGCAGTAACGGGAGGGTAAAAGCATGATTGTCTTGCTGACAGGTGATGACCAATACGCCATCCAGGAACAACTAAACCAATACAAAGCAGAGATTGATGCCCAATGGCTCACACTTTGCTATCATCGATTTCCTGCTGATCACCTTGACCGAGCCATCAGCGTAGCTCGTACTCGTTCCCTAACTGGTGGCAAAAAACTGGTGATTGTGGAAAATTGCCACCTCAAGCATTGGGGTGATACTGAGTTGGAAACCTTGCAGCAGCTTGTTCAAGTGCCTGAATTCACAATTTTGGTGTTTGTCGCCACCAATGTAGATAAGCGCCTGAAGATTTACAAACATATTGTCAAGTATGCCAAGTTGTTTGAGTTGACATTGATACCACCTTGGCGTACTGATTTGATTGAAAAGGCGATCGCTACTCAAGCTAAAAAAATCAAGGTGGTGCTGTCAAAGGATGCAGTGGAATATCTAGCAGAAGCAATTGGTAACGACATGACCCGTGCAGCCTCTGAGTTACGCAAACTGTATATTTATGGTAGTGGCAGAAAACTAGAGTTTGCAGAAGTAAAAGAGTTAGTGCCATGTCAAACTCAGAATAGCCTACAACTGGCATCTGCTATTCGTCAAGGAGAAAGCAATCAAGTTTTGCACCTGCTGGATGATTTACTGTCACGTTCGGAACCATTAATGGTGATTGTTGCTACTCTCCTAACGCAGTTTAGAACTTGGCTGTGGGTTAAGTCTGCGATGTCTGCGACGGGCTACGCCTACGTTTCTGGGATTAAAAAAGATAGTGAATTAGCTCAACTGTGCAATATCAGTAATCCTAATCGCATTTACTATTTGCGTATTGAGGTAGCAAATACAAGCATCAACGCTTTAGCTAAGGCAGTGACTATGGTGCTGGATTTAGAGATGTCTATCAAGACAGGTGTTGAAGGTAAGGATTTACTGCCAATAATTCTTAGCATGAGCAGGTTATTTAAGTTAACTTAATCAGCATAAAATTGACTGATAACTTTGGATTTTGGATTGTATATTTGATTCCAGTTTAAAATACAAAATCAGTTGTTTAAGTAAGCTGGAGTCAATATTTATAGTTGGTAAAAGGCGGCAAAATCATCAAGGTCAGATGAGAGGTACAATTTATGGGGCGGTGTATTCGCAAAAAATCTTTAAACCCACTTTAATCAAATATAAAACGATAACGGTGGCGATCGCAGGATCGAGGGGTAAACCTGATAGAGTAGTCACAGAAACTATTAACCCTGTGAGTAAAGGCGCGCTGGCTGGGTTTTTGGTATATTCTTGAAATTGGGAGCGAAAGCCATCATCACCGCAGAGTTCTTCTCGCAGAATCTTCAGCGTAGATTCCCAGAGAGATTTATTGCCATAGACTTCTATACCCGTTTTCTCTTGCCACAGTTCATCAAAACTGGTGTCAAGTCTGCCATTATATTTTTCTAGGGTAGCGAATGCCGCTTGTGCTGGGGTGTAGTCTTTGAGAATTTGCTGAATTTCTTGGATTTCGGCAGGGGTTAACTGGGTAGTCATGCTATATACTGATTATATGATAGTTAGGATAGTCAGGATTGGGGATGAGTCCCTGATTTCGACAATCCACATCCTATCACTCTGTTTATAGATTATCTCGCGCAGACCAAATTGCCTCACGCAATACTTCAGGACAATCTTCACTCGTTACTTCTTGCCAAATAGTATCAAATTGGCTTTCTCCCAATTGCTTGAGCATTCTTGCTAAGTTTTTGATACGTGAACCAATCCAACTTTTGTTATATCTAAAGTCAATTGCAAAAGCGTGAATATAAATTTCCATAGCATCATTCCAGTTTTCTTGTGCTTCTAGGGTTTGACCCCATGTGTTTAATGTCAAAGATACTTTCTGCCAATCATTTGCTGTAAATCTGATTTCTAAGGCTTTTTTGAAATAGGCAGTTGCACTATCAAAATCACCCTGATACTTACTAATTTCTCCTAATCCCTGATATACATCTGATGCATTATATAAATCCCGATCATCTTCATGAATCCTAAGAGCCTTGTTGTAAAAAGTATGTGCTGTCTTAAAATCTTGCTGCATCTGTGCCATCCTACCTAAATTGTGATAAATGATAGCAGATTTGTTAAAATCCCCAACTTTTTGATAAATTTCAAGAGCTTGTTTATAATAATCATGTGCCTTCTCAAAATGACTTTGCAGATGTTCTATCTTCCCTAAATTGTTGTAAATTCCAGCACAGCCATAAATATTTCTATTATTTATAAATATTTTAAGTGCTTTTTCATAATAAGACTTTGCCACATTATAACAACCTTTTTTATCCGCCATATAACCAAGGTTTTGGTAAATATTTGCAATTTTGTTTGCATTCTCAATACAAGCATCTTGGTCTATATTTTGAATGCTTTCCAAAATTTTAATAGCTTTTATGTAATGAGTACGTGATGTTTTAAAGTCTTGTTGTTCTTCTGCAATTTTAGCTAAACCTTGCTCCACAACAGCAATCTCTACATTCATATCTTGGTAATTCAACCTTGCCAATTCACTTGATATTTTTTGATAAACATTTGAGGCTTTTCTAATATCTCTGTTTTCAAATGCCTCTTCAGCATCCGCAGCCTGTAAATACGCCCATAATTTGAATGCTTCGTTGCTTTGCTCAAATTTTGTATCAATTTCCTTAATAATCTTTTGACGTAGCGCTCTAAACTCCATTGTGTGATTTTGTCGTTGATATATCTCTCCCAATGCTGAGAGCATCAAACGCGCATTATCCCATTCTTGCTGTCTTTCAGCTAATCGTAAGTTTTGCAATAGATTTGATTCTTCTGTCAGTAGCACATTAGTTGCTGTATCTGCTTTACTAATCATTTTCTGACCACAGACAGTAGCAAGTACCCCGTAGAAAACCAACAACTTTTTTTCTAGGTTACTGACCTCCTGAACAGTATGTTGCTTAGATAGCTGTTGACGTAGATACCAAGGAAGAGCAGGGTGAATTTTGTAGATAGTTTCACTAATTTGTTCTAAGATACCTGCTTCTGCTGCTTCGTTGAGGATTCTAAACCAGTCAGATTTTTGTAAGTTTTCTCCAAAGATAGTCTGGTATACCTGACTGAATTCATTTATTTCTGAGAAGGCAGGCAGTATAGATACATTAATATGCTCAGAAAACAAACCCAAAAATGGCAAATGTCGCCGTGCCTGTTCTGACAACTTAGTAAAAGAATAATCCAACGACACCGTGAGAGATTTATCTCTTCCCTCCTCTTCTGCACCAGAAAAAGTATTCAGTCCCAGCCGCAACGCCTCAATTAACTGTGATGGTGTCTCCGTCTTCAAATGCGGTAAAATCACCCGCAAAGATAACGGGTGTCCCCCCAACAGTTTCAACAAATCTAAATATTCCTTGGGAAGTTTCGCCCTATCTACCCCCACCATTTGCAAAATCTTCGCCGCTAATTCCTCCACGGGAGCAATGCGATTTTGTGAGGTTGGACAAAAAAGGTGCGATCGCTAAAAATCAAATCTAAGTAAAGAGTGCTTTTATTTACATAAACTATATTGTTTTACACAAAGATTTATCTTGATGAGATATCTCAAAAAGATTACTAGCAAGTATTTTGACGATTATTCCTAAAAATATCTACAAGCAGTCTTTGATACTTAGTATCAATTACGGCAGGAAATCAAGTAAAGTCCGAACTGAAGTATAAAATTAATCAAGCAGTTTGAGGTTTAATAAAGGAATTAAAGATAGAACTACAAAAAATATCCCAACTTTCAGCTATCCATTGACAACGCAGATGTAAGATAATTTCTGCATTTTCTTTCAACCAAAATTTACTATTACCCTTGATTCTTAAGTTGACAACTTGACGGATTAAACTCTCAATTGCCCCACTACCTATTGGTAGTTTTTGGTCTAGTATCTTAGCGTAATTTAAACGCCTTTCACGATAGGCACGTAAAAGGTAATTTCTCTGTATGACCATAGTTTTACAACGCTCTCCCGTGGCTTCAAAGATAAATTCATCCATCTGCCTAATTATGGACATGGCATTACTTTTTTTTAAAGTTCTACGTGCTTTTTTAAACCAATTATTCCGCTCCTTCTCATCACTAAAAGCGACATCAGCAAATTTATGTAGTCGCTCAGTAACATGGTAAAAATCAAATAATTGATAAGTGGCATCGGGAGATTTCAATTTCTTTAAAAGAGGAGGAATATGTTTCCAAATCCATTCAGCACCGTCAGCAATTAGTAAAACTTGTTTTGCTTGACTAATTCCCAAACTAATCAGATGCATTTCTAAAATTGGTAAAAAGCCTTTATAGTCTTCATAAGTGCCATCATTTACAATCTTTATTTCGCCATTTTTAACTTTTTTACCCTGTTCATCAACCACATAAATTGTTAATAATTTTGGCTCAACCCATTCCCCTATAAAGCCATGCTTATTTGTTTTGGGATTTTTTCTACCTTTTTTATTAATCCTAATTCTACTCCTGCCACCATCTACAGCAATTACAACTCTTTGGTCTTTAAGTATATTCCCATCAGGTAATTTACCTTGTTGCAAGTTAGATATTTTAGTTTGACGTAAATCAATGCCGATTTGACCAAATTTATATGTCAATCGTTCAATTCGTTTAAGACTAATATTAATTCCCCAATCAACCAGGATTGTATGTGCGGCTTCAAAAGAACTAGCTATAGCACCATATTTTGCAATATATGACCAAACTAATGGGGTCAAGCCTTCTGACATTCCTAACCATTTTAACAAAGGACAGAATCCAACATTAGGAGATTTTTTCTTCGCTTTTTTTCTCTTTTTTGAACAACGTATGGTAATTTAAGATTTACTATAACATTACCTACTGTTAATATTTCCCTCTTCGTATAACCGTGTCTTTGCGTGTCGGTATGCCACCATCCTTTGGTTTGATTAATTGCTGTTTGATGAGCCGACTCTGATTGAGAAAGCTTATGCAATAATATGGCGATACATTGACCCGCTAAAACTAACGCAGCTTGTCTAATTGTTTCTTCTTTTTCTTTAACTATTCTTCCAGACCATTCCTCGATATTTTTCAACTCTAAAAGTTTCGTCACATCCTCTTTAAAATCTGATAATGAATCGGCAAAATTTAGATTTGCATATATGTTGTTCTCCATAAAAGTAGATATTTCCTATTTCAAAACTATTCTTGAAAGGAAATTTTACCTTTTTATAGTCGCAACAATGTACAGAAACCTCGTTTTTAGCACACGTTGTGTCTTCTAACGAATATTACTCAGGTTATTGTATTAAATATTTAGTATATACGTAAGATGTTATTAGCGATCGCTCTCCAGGTGGGGTCATCTCACAAAATCGCATTGCTCCCTTCCTCCACATCTTGCTCACGCAGTCCCTGCAAATTCACTAAACGGTAAGCACAATCAAGCCAAAGCTCCTCACGACGACTAGTAATCAATACCCAAGATTTCCCACTCCGCAAATCTTTAAGAAACCATTGTAAATTCTGTCGCTCACTAGCACTCAATAACGGCTCATTCCCCGCCGGGAACCCCGCAACTGGTTCAAAGTTATCCCAAATCAACAAACAAGTTTGATGTTTCAGATAGTTTAATACAGCTTGCTGTTGTTTATCAGCCGCATACTGGGAAAATTTATCTCCCCAAACCTTCCTACCCACTTGATTGACAACATTACTCAAGGTTGCGCCATCTTCAAAGGAGATAAAGAATATCAGAGAGCGTCCCTGAGTATCATCTAGCCATCGAGCAAAACCTCCAGCTAACTCAGTTTTACCCACACCTCCCATACCTTGCAACAACACAATATTGTTTTGGCGAAATGCCCGTTCTAAAAGTAAAATATCGTAATCTCTCCCAGTAAAACCGTAGCGTCCCTCCTGGGGAAAATCCACTAAATTACTAACAGTTTCTTCAAAGTAACTTTCAATATCATCAACTGTATTTGCGGGTGTAAACGGTGTATAGTTTTCTTGTTGATATAGCACCGGGACTAGCCAATCTTGTAGCGGTTTTTCTCCTTTGGGGCTGGGACGCTGTGGCTGATTTAAAACTTCCTTTCGCCCTGCACTTACTGCCGTTGAGAGACTTTTACCTGCTGCTAGTTCGCCGTACAATCGCCCCATGAAATGTTTAGCAGCTTGGGCATATAGACTATAAGCCATTGCTACCACACCCTTAGCCCCCAAGGACACTAAGCGCGTCGCCACTGAAGAAAACTTTTCTTCTCCCTCCTGAGCAGATTTGCAAGCATTCAAGACAAAAATCGGCACGCAACAATCTGCTAAATTCTGAGCAATTTTCGCTGCTGTAATAATTTGTGGTGAACCATCGAACGCTTCAAATACTAAAACTCCTTGTCCCGCAGCACCGAAGCTATGCTGAAATCCTTGGCTGTTGGGGTCAAAATCGCCATGTCCATCAAAGTGAACAATATGATAAAACCCTGGTTTGTCATTTAATTCCCGCTCAAACTGCTCAAAGCTGGGTGGACGCAATACTTTAATATTGACTTTTTTACGAATATTTGATATTGAGTCTAGAAGAGGACGAGCAATGGTTTTGAGAGCAATATCTTTTTCACCATAAGGTCGGGCAATTACTAGCAAAATATTCAGTTTATCTTGGGGTAATTCTCCCATTTCTGCTCGGATAGCATAGTCGCTGAGACTGCGAGACATACCTGCTAAAGAAGGAGCGAGAAACTGGCGATCGGTTGGTGAGTAAAGTAACTCCCAAGGCAAATTTAGCACTTCTGGATTATCAGAAGCAATCACCAACTCGCACTCACGTAACCCTTCTCTGGTAGATTCCTGAAAAAATTGCCGCCCTTGCTCACTACTGCGAAACACTAACTCAAATAACTGTTCTCCCCAAGTCTGCAACTTTTGCTCAATTTTTATCGCATTATCTGGGGCTAGTCCATAGGGGAAGCGCAGATACTCTTCCAGATACCAGCGCAAATCTTCTAATGCTTTTTTATCAAAGGGATGCTCAAAAGTTACTGCTGGTGCAGTGCGACGATTCGCTTGTCCCCGTTGCCAAGAAAGTTGAATCGAATTTCCCTCATGAGTAATCTGCAAGCAATTTTTCGCCATATTTGCTGCCCTTGTAACTAATTAATTTTATGCGATGGAATTCCGATTTTATTTGTGAAAAACTGGGACAGTCGAAGCCTTGCATGAGAGAGATTAAAGCTTCAGTATATCTGGTGAGATTCAAGCTGGATTCCTATATATAAGGAGTCTAATTTAGTATCACTATATCTGGTGAGATTCAAGCTGGATTCCTATATATAAGGAGTCTAATTTAGTATCACTCCCCCAATGGGGGATTTTTTAGGGCAATGAGCGAAAAACACCGCCATGAACACGCCCAATTATAGTGTCTTACTGCAAAGCTTTTGGACACCACCTCGTACACCCCTTACAGAAAATTCAAACTCAAATAACCATCCTACTGAACCTACAGATATTGCTGAATTTATAGGTGAAGATTTACTATGGCAGCAAACTATTCCTGCAAAAGAACCTAATCTGAAAAATATCCCTAATGACCTACCAAATAAATTAATTAAAGCACTTCACTCATTAGGAATCACCCAACTTTACTCTCACCAACTTCAAGCCTTACAAGCAATTAGACAAGGTAAAAGTTTAATCCTCACCTCTCCCACAGCCAGTGGCAAAACTCTCAGCACATACCCCGCCATTCTGGAAGGTTGTATAAATGAAGAACATCGAGCATTAGCATTTTATGGACTTCGAGCATTAGCACTAGACCAGTTCCATAAAATCTCTGAACTACTCTCAAGTATGCCAACACAATCCAGACCTATACTGGCAATGATCACTGGAGATGTCAAATCAGAAAAACGAGAACAAATCCTCAAGAGCGAACCGCATATATTAGGTGTCACTCCAGAATTAATCCACTTTCAACTCAAGCAAGCTTGGAAATCCGCGCATTGGGCAAACTTTTATCAGCGATTGCGCTATGTGCTGCTTGACGAAGCTCATACCCTTTCCGGTAGCTATGGCGCAAATATGGCATGGTTGATTCGTCGCATTAAACTAGCAGTAGATCATTACGGCGGTGACTCCAAGAAACTACAATTTATCTTCCTGAGTGCCACTTGTGGTAATCCTAAACAACTGGCTCTGAAAATCTCTGGTTTAAAACCAACTAAACTCAACCCCAAACCCCTGATTTGGATTCGCAAAAGTGGAGCACCTTCACCATCTAGACAAGTAATTGTCACTCAGCCCAGTTACAATCTGACTGGTGATACCGCTCGGATTATTCAATTTTTGCTCAATCAAGGTAAATCAGGTATCGCCTTTTGTAACTCCCGGCGTAGTGTGCGAGAAGTAACAGAACTGCTCAAATCAAACCAAGTAGCAGCATTTTACAGTGGTATCACTTCCGAGCGTCGGGCAGAAGTCGTTGACCAACTCCAGTCTGGCACGATCAAATGGATTATTGCCACAGAAGCTTTAGAAGCAGGAATTGACCTACCAGAGTTAGAATGTTGCATTTTGCGTGGCTGGCCTGGTTCCAAAATGGCGTACCAGCAACGCAGTGGTCGAGCCGGTCGTTCTCAGTCTGGACTGACAGTGCTGCTTCCCAATGCTCTCAATCCCATTGACTGCTATGTAGCTGAACATCCAGAAATGCTGGTATCGCCAGAAGCTGAGGAAGTGTTCTTTAATGACGAATATCCCATCTTTGCTGCCAAGCATTTGATGTGTGCAGCTGCAGAAACTGGTATTCCTACTAATAAAATCAAGCACTACTTTGGCACAGCAGCTTACGAGGTAGCAAAACTCCTGTTAGCCCAAGGACATCTAAATAAAGGTCGTAATGGACTGTGGGCAAAGGGTTATCCCCATAAAGATGTTAACTTTCGGGGTGGCTTATCTCAAACTACCATCAAGCTAGTAGATGCAGAATCTGGGGAAGAACTGGAGGAAATTTCAGAGGATATTGCCCACCGGGAAGTCCATCCCCAAGCCATCTACAAACGACAAGATACCAATGGACGAATGCTGACTTATCAGTGCATCTCTCTTGACTTGAACAGCAAGCAAGCAATTTTAAAACAGACAGCAGATAGCCCACTGTTTACAGTTGCAGTTACAGAATCAGAAACCAGTAGCCTAACAGTTCTGACAGATCCGGTAAAGTTACCATTGCTGTTTTCTCAAGTCAGTGAAGTTGATGACTGTCAGGAATACTTAACCCTGTCACTTAGTTTTGGTGAAGTTAAGCACATTACCAGTGGTTACAGTTTAATGACTCAAATATATGAGCAGACTTGTTTGAATAAGCGGTGTCTTAACTACAAGGAGCCGCTACCTAAAGAACATCGTTGTCCGCTTTGTACCAAACTCACACGCAAAGCTTTGATTGTGAAAACTCTATCAGAAGAAAAGTTTGAGCAGCCTTTCCGTACACGATTTTCAGCACCAATGGTCAAAGTAGCGATTAACTCAAGTGCGCGGGAATACCTCCAGCATTTTGCCAAAGAAACTAGAACCAGTCTTACTCGCAGTGGAGAACCGATTCCACCAGGCTATCAACAGTTGTGGGAATACTCCAGTACCTTGATTGCTATCCACACCTTTGGGCATCAAATTATGAGAGCCTTACAGCTGGTGGCTAGAGTTGACCCCAAACAGGTGAATTTTACAGTAGTGAAGGAGTTAGGGGAAAATAACAATTACACAGGCTATTTCTATGATACCAGTGATGGTGGTAATGGTGCGGCTGAAGCTGTGTTTAAACATCTGCCAAAACTTGCTGATGCTGCTAGAGCGATCGCACGAGATTGTAATTGTGATACTGGCTGTGCCAAGTGCCTAATTCAACATGGTTGCCCTGATGGTAACACTGCTTTATTAAAGCAAATGGGATTACTGTTGTTAGATGCGATCGCCTCCACCGAGGCGTAGTCCTACACCTGATGTTTGACACCAGCATCGTCGTAGACATCGCTCAAATTCCAGATTTTATTGTTCCAGATACTCAATCACTGCCTCCAAGTCTGCGATCGCCTGATTAAATCTATTGAGCATTGCTTCTGCTACTTCTGGTTGGGCGTTGACAGTCGGTAGTTTTTCCCTTACTACACCTTTAAGTGCTTCTAGCCACAGCGACAAATTTGTATGTCGAGCTGCTGTCAACAATCCCATATTGGTGAGAACAGACAAATGAAATCCAAGTTGGTCTTGTCCGCCATAACCCAAATATCCGTTACTCAATTCTAGTTTTTTCTGGAGTAAATTCAAAATACTGGTCAGAGGTAATCAATACCTTAGCCAAAAAAAGAGTATGAAGAGAGAGGGCGGTCTGTAGTAGAGTTATTGTCTTCCACAACGACAACTCAGAAGCTACAATTCGCCCATGTTCGATATCCTATCACTCTTACAATGCTTGTTACCGCAGATCAACGTTACAACGATGCGGCAATTGAACCAAATAATCCTGGCTATGTTAGCCATGAGCGGCCGAGTCACGATGTTGGGAATCTCCCGTTGGACAGGCGCTGGTGGTAGTTATCGGACGATGCTGAGATTCTTTGGGACAGTAATACCTTGGGCGACATTGTTTTGGCTATTTTTTCGTAAACATTTGTGGCGAGAAAATGAAGTATATCTACTTGCTGGAGATGAAGTTGTAGTCAGTAAATCGGGTAAACAGACTTATGGGTTAGATAGATTCTTTTCTAGCCTAGCAAGCAAACCAATATTAGGTCTATCCTTCTTTGCTTTATCATTAGTTAGTGTTGAAGGAAGGCAGTCATTTCCTATTCAGATAGAACAGATAATTAAGAGTGATAATCAAACAAATAGTACGCCCCCAATCCAAAAAGTAAAACCTAAAGAAAAACGTGGGCGAGGACGACCAAAAGGGAGTAAGAACAAAAATAAAGCAGAAGTGATATTAACATCTGAATTATTACTAATTCAGAAGATGATTAATTCACTATTCAAGTTAGTAGGTAACTTTATCCCCCTGACATACTTGGTAGTAGATGGTCATTTTGGTAACAACAATGCTTTGCAGATGGCTCGGCAAGTCAACTTGCACATAATTTCCAAGTTGCGCCATGATTCAGCATTATACATCCCTTATGAAAATCCTGACTCTAGTAAACGCTCTCGTCGTAAATATGCGGAGAAGCTAGACTATCGTAATATACCTAACACATATTTATGTAAAAGTGCTATTGAAGATGAGATTCAAACTGATATTTATCAAGCCACTCTCCTTCACAAAGAATTTTCCCAGGCTCTGAATGTAGTAATTTTGGTTAAAATCAATCTTAAAACTAATACTCGTAGCCATGTAATTCTTTTTTCTAGCGACCTAACTCTGTCATTTGAAAAAATCATCGACTATTACAAACTCCGTTTTCAAATCGAGTTTAATTTTAGGGATGCCAAGCAGTTTTGGGGATTGGAAGATTTTATGAACCTGAGCCAAACTGCCGTGACTAATGCTTCTAATTTAGCATTTTTTATGGTCAATTTATCCCACCATCTTCTTGCTGATTTCCGTCAACTCAATCCCGGTTCCGGCATTATTGATCTTAAGGCTTACCATCGTGGTTTTCGATATGTTCGTGAAATGTTAAAAATGCTTCCCGAAATCCCTGACCCTATTTTATTAACCCAGATTTTTGCCAAGCTTACTGCTTTAGGACGTATTCATCCCGTTTCCATCGGTGTTGAACCCTCGTAAATTGGCAGAGGTATTGAGGTAATACCAGCAGATTCTAGTTTGGGTTGTGGTAATGGAGATTGGGATTGAGTCATTATCAGTTAGGATTGTTGTACAGCAGGTAATTTTGACATTTGCAAAACACTGTCTGACCAAATACCAAGTTCTTGAATAATCTGGTTTTTAGCATCTGTGTCATTCCAGGCTTGTTCCCAGTTAAACAGCCAGCGTGTGAGAAACCTTCCTAAGTTCGCTAACTGAAAAGCATTGTCAATATCTATATCTGGGGCTATCCACTCAGAAAATACATAGTCTCTCTAATCAGGCTTTTGACCACATCCTCATGCGTAGAGTCAGTGAAAAGTTGACTTATCCGTGCTAAATTAGTTGCCAATTTTCCCAATCTAACAGGGATACTATCTTGCACAAAGATTTCTTGCTCATAAGTTAAGCCACTATTCATCCCAGAAACTCCATAATAATTTGGGCAACAATTTCTCTAATCTTAACGTCCATAATTTCCATTGAACGATTCTGTCGGGGACGGAGATTAACCATAGACTCATAGATTATCTGTTGTGTATCAGGTCTGAAACTAGCAGCCCAAATATCCTCCTGCTTACTGCCATTTTCTAGCAACGCCTGTTCACAGTAAAAGTGCATTTCACCTCCCCCAGCCAAAATCCGATGCTCAATATCTACCGCTACCTTAATATAAAACTTTAACTCTTGTAGCATCTGTTCAATTTGCTCTCCGGTGTAGCACGAACTCTAATAATCTCAATCAAAAAACTTACTCCTATTAAACATACGCTTGCCCTGGCTATCTTGCCTAATTACAGCAGCCTCAGCTATCAACAGTAATACCCAATTGGTGCAGAGCTTTGTAACTAAATTTTCTACTTACTGCAACTGGCAATACGCTGTATATCTGTATTTAAGCATGATTAATCGAAGTAATTAATTTGCAGCTTACCGCTGCATGGGAGAGATGTTATATTCTCTCCACCATGCCAGTAATTAATCTTGCCGATATTCAACAAATTACTAAAACACAGCAACAAGTCCTATTAGCCAGTCAAAATATCATCAAATCGCTCTGCCTTTAACCCTATAGTTGCAGATAATTTCTCTTTGGTGATGAGACAACTATTTTAGGACTTCCTGTAGAACCTTTATTAAATGCCTATCCTCAAATTGCTCAGTGGGTTTATCAAATACAGGAACTTGCACCAGAAATTTTTAAATCTCGGAAAAAGTTATTAGTCGATAATCCAGTAATGCACCTCTTGCAATTACTGACGATAAGCACTTTATTCAAGTATTAACAAATATAGCATTTAAACAAGGTATTTCCCAGGCTTTATGAATGGGCTATACGCCATCCACATTTAAGCTGGCAAGACCGGGTAAAGTTGTGGACTACGGCTAGACAATACTCAGTATTCCTAACCAAATGCAACTCGTAATTTTAGCATTACATCCTGTTAAACCAGCCCAAAGATTAAATGTACGCTGGAATAAAAAAGATCAGATGCAGACTGAAAAATGGTTAATTAAACTATTGAGTCAATCTCCAGATAACAAATCACAATCAAATATAGCTATTCATGAGTTATCGTCAATGGTCAATTTAGATGATATTTCTGAAGTCAGTATTTAAGAGGCTAATGCCTCTGCCATTGGCAAATGCTTATTACAGATAACACCAATGGTACTCAAATCAACTGTTGAACATGGATGGTTATTATCAAAACTACTGAAATTAGATGATGAATATCAAGGTAGGTGGGAGCAATGGCGATGGACAATGGAAACTGGAGAACTACCTAAAGAAATACCACAAACTGAGTTTTTAGACTTAGGACATCCTCAAGTTTTACAGATGCTCTCAAGCTGTCTGCAATCTATTTCTACAGGTGGATGTGGCAGTCCTTCCAGATTTATTCCCTATTTCACTGACTGGTTACTTTATGCTCTAGGGCATCCCAGCATTGCTAAATTACCTCATGAGCCAGAGGGATGTAACGGTGCGAGTAATCGTCTTATTCAAGAACTGGAACTGAAGCTTTTGATTTCTTGTCCCTTCGATTACTTTGGTCATTTGTTGGCTGCTAATGGTTACGGACAATCAAGAGCTAAATTCTATCCTACTCCTACTTGGACAGCCAGGACAATGGCTATTGCAGCAGTTGACAGTTCTGCTGCAATAGCACCATTTCATATATATGAACCAGCACTTGGTACAGGAAGATTAGCATTGGAAATGTCCAATTATGCTATCAGTTTGACAGGCTGGGAATGCGATTTACTACTAATAAAAATAGCAAGTTTAAACTTCATGCTTTACGCTCCCTACTTGGCATTGCCTATTCCTAGTTTGGGTGGAGATTTAGTCATCGGAGATACGCTGACTGGCAAGGGTATTTCTTTTATCCGAGCAAATTTAAAGTATGAAACTCCCGCATCAACACCTAAACCGAAGCTAAATAATAGTTTGCTGATTAATGGTATCAAATATGAAAATACTAAAGCAGAAAATATGTTGCAAGGAAGTTTATTTTGATGAAAAATAAAATTGCTGAATGGCAACAACTATTTCAAAATTGTGTCAGTAATCCTCCTCTGCCAATTTCCTTGCCTACTGTAGCACTTGCCAATCCTCCCTATTGCAAAATTAATCTCACTTCCGATTCAGAACTAGCCCGATTTGAGATGGCTTATAAATGGATACAACACGAAGATGGAAGCTACGTGATTACATCCAAGTTGAAAACCCAAGCAGAACAAGAGTGCTTATTTGTAGAACAGTGTTTAAATCAATTGCAACCTGGTGAAATAGTCTGTATCTTGGTGTCTAATGGAATTCTTTCTTCATCTAACCAAGCACACTTTCGCCGATGGCTATTAGAAGACATGGCTTTGCTAATTGCTTCCATTCAGTTACCTACAGAAAACTTTCAGGTAGAATGTGGATTGGGAATTATCACCAGCTTTTTAATTCTTCAGCGCAAAGGTGGGAATTTACCAATACCAGAAGATTACTCAATCTTTATGGCAGTTGCAGATAAAATTGGTTTTGATAGTCGAGGTCGTCGTCTCTTTCGTTCAATTACAAATGGGCAACAAACCCAAGAAATTGATAGTGATTTACCGCTAATTATGGAAGAATTTAAAAAGTTTATGACAGAAGTTTGGCAAAATCATATTGGACTAAAATAATTTAGGACTTGTATCAAGTCGGGTACGTAGCAGGCCCTCCTTAAGCATTAAAGAAGGCACTTCCCCCTGCTTCCCTCTGCGGTATTAATGATAAGTCTTTCACCGAACATGATATTACAGGGGAATTACAGGAGTGCCTCGCGGAGCTTTGCTAACAATATTTTGTCAAAATTTAATGCAATCCGGGTGTTTGATAAACTTGCCTAGTAAAATTGTCCAAAACATCAGGTTCGCTGCTATTAGACTCCTGTGCAGGTGCTACATCTTCTTCTGGTAATGGCAACATTCGCGCGGCTGACTCAATCCGTTCATGTAATGCTTGTGTTAGCGTTTTAATATCAGGAATTGTCACCTGACTTGACAAAGCAGGTTTAACTTGTGTGTCCCAAA
>NZ_AP025735.1 GCF_023734775.1 Nostoc cf. commune SO-36
TTTACCCATTAATTTTCTGCTCTTGAAGATGTTGTAATTCTGACAAGCCATCAAAACGATTTTTGATTAAATCTAATAAGTTAGTAATCTCAGTCACTCGTCTTTCTTGTCCGTTTTTTTGAGCTTGAATTAGGTCTTGCTGTAAGCAGTTCACGTCAGCTTTTAACTGGGGTTTATCTGACAGCGTTATCCGATGATGAGGACAACTTAAACAGGCATAGCGATGTTGACAATCTCCTAACATGGTTGGACGATGACATTCTCCCAGAGGTGTACTAACTTTGAGGAGATTAGCTAATTTTTCATACCTAGTTTTTCTCGGTTTAAAAGAAGTAACTCGACCATACATATCCACATAACCTTTGAGATTAGCTTCTTTTTCTAACCTGATAAGTGAACGCTGACGATAATGAGGTAGCATATCTAAGGAACCGTGACCTAGTACGGCGGCGATATATTCATCCTCTACCTCACAATGAGCCATAATGCTGGCTTTGGTGCGGCGAAACATGTGGCTAGTTAGTTTAAATCTGTTGCCATGTTTGTCTTTTAAGTCTGCTACTTCTCGAAAATTAATTAGCCAGTTACTAATTCTCAATCTGGTAATTGTTTGGGGTTTATAGAACAGTGTTGTGTCTAGTTCTCTATCAGCCCAAGGAATACTTTGATGATGAGTATAAACGGTACAAAATAGTTTATCGAATTCAAAATCTCTCCCAAATTGAGCATCAAGAAATCTCTGCTGTTCTTGAACTAATTCAGCTACTAAAGGATGAATCTGAACAAACCGCCAGTGTTTGCGTTTTTCAACCCAACGTAGTAAGAACCATTTGTCACCTTCCTGTTTCAGGCTATGGCGTGGCATAGTGAGAATTTCTCCAATGCGGCAGCCTAATACCAATTGCAAGCGAAAAAGTCTTTCAAGTGTCGGGGGGAATAAATCGAATTTCTCGTAGATTTGGTAGAGGACTTCCTCCGGAATTGTCTCAATTTTAGGAGGATTTTGTTTGAGTCTGATGGGCGTAAAGGTAATTTCCAGCCACCCTTCTTCTTTCCAAAGATTAAGGGCGTAAGTAATCGCATTCTGACGATTACCGCTATTAATTTCGCTAATAAATTGATGGAGGAGGGATTCTGTCAAAGATTGGGGTTGTGTATATCCATAATTACATAAAAAACGATCTAAATGGTTTAAACAACCAACTCGATGAATAATCCGACCGAGGGAATATCGCTCTCGAACGCTGGCTTTAATGGTTAGTTGAGTCAGCCGTTTTAACCAAGGCAGTGAAAACTTGTGAAAGTAAAGATGATAATGTCCATTAATTCGGCATTCTTCTTGGCTATAACCCAATTCTAACAGTGACCAAACATCTTGATTCATCAAAGGATCATTAATCCACTGTTTCCCTAACTCAGAGAGTGCGATTCGCTCCTGTAATGCTTGCGGTGCAAATGCTTCTGCCATTAATTTTCTTCTTCTCTTAAGTATTGGTCTAGGGTCATTTCATCGAGAACATGACTGTAAATGTCTTTTGTTGTGGCAATTGAACGATGTCCTAAAAGCTGTTGTACATATTGGTCAAGATAATTGTCTTGCAGCATTCTAGTAGCGAAGGTATGGCGAAATAAGTGGGGATGTGCTTTAATTCCTGTTCGTTTGTGGAGTTGGTCAAATAATTTATTTAAGCGAACTAAAGACATCGCTTGCCCTACCCATTTACTTGATAAATTGACGAATAACATCCCGCCTCCCAAAGTTTCGGCTTGAGGCGGATATTCTTCTAGTAAGTAGGCATGAAAGGTCTCTTGAATAGCTGAACGATGGTAAATAATGGGAATTTCTCGTTCTCTTCCTTTAGCCATTGCGCGATTAGGATTGTCTTCTCTGCGTACAATCCGAATGCGTCCGCTGAAATCTAAGTCTTTCACATCCTCTAGGTGTAATCCTAACAGTTCTCCCCGCCGCACTCCTGTTGAGCGCAGCAGCATGATAATTAACCTGTCTCGATAAGTTGTGCAGGCGTTGGCTAAGGTTGCGACTTCTTCATCTAGTAGACAACCACTGAAGAGTTTCGGTTCTTTTATTTTGATGCGTTTGCTCTTTTGTGGATTGCTTTTAGCGATTCCTCTAAGAAAGCCTCCTCGTTTTCCCCAACCCTGCGCTAGTTTCGTGAAATGTTTTTCCTCAATCCTGCCTTCAATTGTGTGATAGGTATAGAATTCTTGGATGGCGGTGACTGCTTGATTGACAGTGCGAGGACTTCTTTTGGCAACGATTTCTCTAACATTTTCTGAGATTGCTTCAACTTCACCACCTAGCAAGTACCAATTCACAAAATCTGCTAATTCATTTAACCCAACCTCATACCAGTTGAGAGATTTGGATTCTAGCCAGCGCCAAAAGTCTACCAGTCGATAAGCGTATGTAGTTACTGTGTTCGGTGCTAATTGTCGCTTTCTACAGTAGTTCAAAAATCTTTGGATTGGCTCTACGGGTAGGCAGGTTTGGTGGTCGAAGACACAGCTAAATCGTGACTCTGTGTGAGGGGATATCGCCCATTCTACCTTGGTCATTTTCTACGTTGTGGAAATTAATTTGTTTCTACCTTAACGTAAAAATTAGGGCTGTTGTTGTTGTTCTTTCCACGTTGTAGAATTGGTTGTTGTTGTCTATATAAAGTGCGTGTCACCTTTTATACCATAGAGGTGGTAAGTCTAATGTATCACCGGGACAGTTATCGTTGTGGTAAGAGAGTATGGATGATGATACTCAAGAACTAATCGCAATTCAACAAGAACTCAAAGGAATTAGCGATCGCTCCTGAGTTTTCAAGCGAGGATAAGGGGCGTAGTTTACAACCGCAGGCATCGCGTAGTTGTTCTACAACTAATCATTAACTAAGAATGTATTGTCATCCTTTGAAAATAATACTTCATGTCCAAATTCAACTACAAAAACCTTTGTCAGTTCATACTCTTCATTTCTATCAGTAAATAGGCAGTTAACTGTTTTAACTTCTTGAGTACCTGAATTGCAGTATTTAATTGTTGCTGTTATCGTTCGTGCTTTCATATTTTCTTAGAGGATAAAGAGTGAAGGATCGTAGGCACAGCCCACCGTAGGCATCGCTTACAGCTGTATCTTGGCTTCATTATCTTCATCGCCTGGATACCATGCTTTAAAATCATAGCCATCTATAGTTTTTTGATAATCATATTCCATATCTAAAGCTTCAGCCGCTTCAATAAACTGTTCTAATGTGCCGTCGTGCCAACTAATATATTCACTGCCTATCGCCTCAATAATTGCCTTAGCTGCATGACCTTGTTGAATTGATGCAAGCTGGCTTTGATGCTGCCAAGTTTGGCAGATGCGGCAACTATAGCCCCAATCATATTTTAAATCTTTGTAGTGATGAGTTTTCATCTCACAGTTACGGCAGTATAAGAATTTTGATAGGTCTAATGTAGTTGTCATAAAAAAAAGAAATTGAAAGATAGTTATATATTTCCCGAATTACTGTAGGTATTATCAATGTTTAGGGATGTTTATGAGGGTTTAAACGAGCTAGAATATAAACTTTTAATTCATCTAAAACTTTCTGTTCTTCTGCGGTCGGAACTCCACCTTTTTCAGAGATTTTACGTGCTGCTTCAACCAATTCAGGTGAAAAGCCAACAGTTATAAATAGTTCTGCAACTTCTTGGTGATTCATATTTTTCCCACTAGAAAATAAACTGCGATGTCTACGACAAGGCTAGCGCCAACGCTCCTACCAAAATAATTATTCCCGCAATTAATAATGCTCCTCCAATCTCTGGCACTTCAAAGCCTAACCCCACTTCATTGAGAAAAATTACCTCAACACCCATACGCCTAAAATCCCGCGCCACCCGTGAGGCTTGCTCATACTCTGATAAATCTGTTGGTGCAAGCCCTACTACTACTCGCCGCTTACGGAATAACCATAAGAACCTGGGGCCATAGAAGGTATAAAGCTCAGTCTGTGCTACGGCGTGAAAGATATTGTCACGAGTTAGCCATTTTTTAACTTCGTAAACAGTAAGCCAAGTGCTGATGTCAATTCTTCTGGCAGTTGACGGGGTTTTAACTGTCACTTCATCAGGGGCAGCGAGAAACCACCATCTTTGTAAACGTTTTTGTATGAGTAACTGTAAATCTCGTTCTGCCCAATAGTCAGGTAGGTAGCGATCGCAAAATTCCAAACTATTCATTACTAACCGTTCTCTCCCGTGTTTTTGGTGTAATACCTGCATCTTTCAAAATTTGGTGCAGCCGCGATCGCGCAGACTGGAAACCATCACCATCACCAGACTTGTAACCCCAAACTCTTAAAATGATTGCTTTCTGGTTTCTGACAACTGGTTCATAGAAGCACCAGAGAAACCCGACCCAATCACGCTCCATTTGCCTGATTGCTCCGTAGGGGGGAAGCTTCGCCCTTGGTTCTACGAACCCCATCAGCCTTTCGTCGAACTCCTTATTGGGTTGAGACGAACTTGGTGTAAATGGTTGCTGTACAGGACTTTGAGCGAAATTATCATAAGATTCGGTCTTTATTACTCGAAGGTTTGGGGGATTCGATGGGGGATTCGGCGTTGGCGCAGCCTCTCGTAGAGAAGGGTTTGGGGGTTCTCCGTCGAATGGTAAAGATGGTAGCCTGACCATTTCTTGTGGTTTTAGCCATATCTGCACTGCCCCCCGCAGAGTTGCAAACTTGGGAGCTTCGGCAAGTTCCATTTCAATGTGCAAATAATTAGCCCACTTCTCAATTGCCTTCTGTCCGCCATCCTGGGGCTTCAGCCTCGCTACGACATAACCATCTGGATCAAGTGCTACACCCTTAAATTCACAAACTACCCGCTTATTAAGCAGCAATTCCATGCAGTGACGGACAAGGATGATTTCAAAGCTGGAGCCTTCGGGGAGTGCTGGGGCTTCGTACTGTGCTAAAAGACTTCGCAGTTCATCAATTTCAGATTCTAAAAGATCAATTTTAGATTGGTACTGTGCGATCGCCTCGTCAGTTTCCTCTAAGAATTTCTGCTTATCCTTTTCAAGTTCAGAATTAGCATCATCAACACTTTGAGCTAATTCCTGTTCGCGTTCTGCCAGTACCTTATTAGCCGCCTCTATTTGCTTTTCTAATTCCTTTTCACGGGTAACAATAGCTGATTCTCTACCATCCAATTCTTGCTGCTTACTCTGTGTCAAATCTTCAATTTTACGAGGTAATATATCTAATTCTGAATTTAATCGTTTAACGCTTTTTTTTAACTCATCACGACGAGAACTGAGTTTATTAATAGCTTCAAATATATTAGGTGATATCTTCCAGTAAAGTAGCCCACAAGATACCCCCAACACTCTACACACAAGGCTGTATTGCCCATCCAATGCAGGGTAGGCAACAGCAGCAGCAATATTAAGTGAGGCTAAAAAGTATTCTAATGGGCGTTTCATTATTTTTTTCTAAGCAATAATACCAAGCCTAGAATTATTAAGACTGTACTAGGAACTAGAGGCAAAAGTAATAACCTATTAGTTGATAAAGCTAAATTGAACAGATCAACTAATAGTGATGTAAGCATTAAGAAAGTGGTGGTTAGTACCACCACATATAAGGTAGGAGAAGGCATCAATCTAGGTTATGCTTTTGACGGAATTCTTTAGCGTAAGCTTGTCTTTCTTCAAAAGGCTTAGTAAGGTCTACATCAAATTGTTTTTCTAGCTCCTCTTCACCTTTGACTTTTAGTTCTGCAATAGTTATTTCATCAAGTTCATCAGGGTGATTTAGCTTAAGAAAATTTAATTGTCCCTGCCAAGTAAACCCCCAAGTCATGATTTTTCCTTAACTTTACTGGTCACAGTTCCTACCAAATCAATCACTTCGGCAGTAGTGGGGGCGATCGCTTTTGCCATAGAGCCAGGATTTATCCCAACTCCATAAGATTTCTTAACTAATCTTTGCCGCCATCCAATCTCATTAAGCACACCCGCAGCCTGCGTACCTTTAAGATTAGTTTCTGCAATACCTTTCTTTTCTTTGTCAGTCTGCAACTTAATTTTTTCAGTCTCTAGTTGAACCTCCTGACGCTGCGCTTTTACTTCCTGCTTATCAGCCCATTTTTCAGTAGCTTTAGTTTTAGAACGTTCACCACGTAGTGTATGCGATCGCTGTTTCCCCTTTTCAATGTGTACACCAGCTTGATAAGTCATTTCATCAATCCATTCAGTTTGAGTTGATTGAGTCTGAGTTTTTGCTGTAGCCATGTTCGTAACTCCTATAAAGTGATTGACCCCAGGCGTGTAAATAACCTGAGATAGTGAATTGTGCAAACCAAATTAGACCAAGTGCGATCGCAACAACAAAACTGTGTGCAGTTATTTTTTGCGAGAACGCGGGTTTAGAGCCTTTCCCAAGGTATTCAGCCCATTTCTGATAGTTTCGTCTGCTCCCTTGGAAGTTTCCTCTAAGAAAATTGCCCCGATTTCATTGCCTAAAGCCCTGCCGGATTGCATAACGTTCGCAAGGTTCAAATCAAGGAAGTTGCCTAAACTGTCAATATTAGTGAGTGCCGTTTCTTCACGTTCTATAATGTCAGCGTCAAGCACTTCCACAGGAACAATCACGGCGGGTGCATCAACCCGTTTTTCTGGTAATCGGTTGTACCGTTCCCAAACCTGCTTTTTATAAATCTCAATGCCAATGCGGTCAGGGTTGGACTGCATTAGAGGTTTTCCGCTATCATCGCGGAGGATAATGGAGTCAGGCGATCGCATGGGAATTTTAGGAGATATTGCAGCCTGGAGGTTGAAGAACTCCTCACGCGCCCAGGCAGTAAACCTGTCACCATCTTTTAAATCTGCGACCTTCCACCAGAAAACCTCTTCAAGCTTGGGAAGCCAGTTAGTTCTAATATTTGTGTCACTCGTCCCCAATTCTTTTGCTAAGTCTACAGCTGTGTAAGTTAACTTTATTTGATTGAGCTTTGTGTCTGCCATTGCTGTGCTTCCTGTGGTCTGGTCATGATGTGATTTACAAGAATGATTGAGAGGGCGATCGCACCACTGATAACTAGAAATTCCATCAAGCCGCCTCCTGAGTATCTATCCCTGCTTCTATGAGTTGAGGCTGATTTACTGATGGTAGAAAGCCTTTGTTTCTTAGCCTGTTTCTGAAGCTCATCAAAAAAGTAGGGTTAATTTCTTGCATAGCTTCTAAAGTTGAAATTGTTGCACCTTTATAAGCTGCTTTAATATCTGGATCGTTGAGAATTTCTGGGCTTCTCATAGCATCACCCCACATCTGAAAGTAGAGCATATAAAAGCTTTTAGCATCTCGCCGTAAAGCACCCTCTACACCACTAGCAAGAAACTCTTGTCTTAAAGTGTTGAGCATTTCATTAACAGCAGGTACATTATTTTGAGGTGTTTCATTGTAGGAGTTGAGCGCATCAAGTAAGCTCACACCTTGTTTAATTAAGGGATAAATTACCCTCAGCATTTCAAAATCTTCTGTAGAAATAGGCTCGGTAGTTGGTCTACCAACTTGCTCTAAAATTGTGCGAAGTTCTCCGACATTATTAGCCTCTAATTGAGCTTTTGCCTCTCTGAATGTTAATGACATAAGCGTGAGTGTTATAGATATGCTTTAACAATAAAAAAGCTGCTTCGTAGCAGCAATGTACAATGTACACTTGTTTTAAATTTGTAATTAAGAAAGTGTACAAGGTACGCAAAGCTCGCCACGGGGATACTCCCCGGTGGCAGACTTTGCGCGAAATGCGCCACGGGGATACTCCCCGGTGGTCACTTTCGCAGATTTGTCTTGAAAAATCGCTCTTTGTTGGAAACCAACAAGACCGTGTTTTTCGCTAATAAATTTTCCTCTTAGTGATGGATTCTCTTTAAATCGCTCATCTAATGTTGCTAAATGTGTAAGAACTTGTGGTCTTGGAGTGCGTCTACCACAAGACCAAGATTTAACTGCATCAACACAGACACCCAGCAATCTTGCTAAATCCTCATGTTTCATCGGGTGTTGAGTAAGAAAATCTTGCAAAGATAAGGCTTTAACAATATAAGTTGCGTTTTGCTCCATAATAAAATTGCCTCCAAGTCTTGTTTGGTGGAACTGCCGAAAGGTGGGAGCGATCGCGTCTTTGCCGGGGCGATCGCTTTAACTTTTTATATCACAACTATAAAGCTTTGGGGTAAACTTAGAGCAACACGGGATAAATTTAGAGGTAATTCCAAGGACAAATAGGCCAGATGGCTCATAGATTCAACGTTTCCACGTACTATGTGACACCAGAACATCTAGAAAAAATGAGGGAGTTTTCTGAAGCATCAGGACACTCACTTCAGGATTTAGTAAACCAATTCACCAGGGGGCATACCACTAATCACCGTCCATACTATGAGCATTTGGCTCGGTTAGATGTTACTAAACGTGGGATGGATGTAGATCAGTGGGTAGACATCGTTATTAATGAAGGTTTCAAGGCGTTACCTCCATATAAGGAACAACCGACATCTGATGAAATTGGCCAAAATCCATTAGGACATATTATTTTGCCAAGTGATGTAATTACCCAGGATGGCAATTATATGTACCTCACCAAACAAAATCTAATTTTGGTGAAAACAGCAAATTATTTTGATGGTTCAAGCATAGCTAAGTTCATTTCTCGAATCATCTTTGACCATATCAATTCTAGATGGGAGAAAAACTATGCTCGTCAAATGCAAGCAGAAAAATCTAATGATTGGTTAAAAATAAGGAGTTAGAAATGACTAAAACGGCTACCACCCCCAACGTTGAACTAGCAATCAACACAATTTTTGAGGTATTGGGCGAACCAACTGATGAATGGCAACGTCAGGCATTAGAGCAATACAAAAAGGGTGATGCGATCGCAGTTAAAAAAATTAACGCCAGTCATTTGCGGGATTATTATTGTAAATGTTTGGGTTTTCTGGTCAATGCAACAAGCACCAACCCGGCTCTACGCAAGCTTTTATCCGCCGCGACCAACGCTGCTGCTGACCACGCACAGGTCAGAACTTTAGATAAAATCAGTGATGGCAATGCGATCGCTTTTGAGTCCGACGACCTAGTAGGCAATGCAACCCAAAACATTCTAAAATTCCTCACCCCCCAAACTGAATATCATCATCTCGCGCTAGCTTCGAGAACTAATTACGAGGCTCTCAAAGAAATTGAGAAGGAAAATCCAGAGGATAATTTAATCAAAGTTTTGTTGTATCTAACCAAGGCGAAACCAGACTCCCCCGCACTGTTCACGATCATCGCGGAGGCTGGGACAACGGCGGCGCTGTATATGAGAAATCTGGAGCATCAAAAAATCACGGATGCGATTAACACAGCACTTAATTAAGGGGAACAAATGTATAGCACTGAAGTTTTAGACGAGATGACCAAGCTAGTTTTTATGGTTAAAGACCAGCTTGATTGCTCATTTGATGAGGCTTGTGCAACAACCAGAATTATCCTCCAGAAGGTGAAGAGGAAGGAGATTGTGGTAGATAGTTCATTGAAATCTTCATTACCTACTTTCTTAGAACAGGTAAGAAGTAGTAATTTTTTCTAGAGGAAAAGGGCGATCGCGGGTTGGGGGTGCGATCGCCTTTAACTTTTTTATATCAATAATGTTCAGATATGTAAAAATCTAAACATTATAGTGCATAAGCGTTGGTGTTTATGCTATTTAGGTGGACAAGCCAAGCGTTCTAGCCGAATAGATGGTGGCCAGATTTGAGCTTCTACCTTGCTTCCACAGTCAGACACTGCAATCATCCAGGCATATAAAGCAACAACACCACCAAAAATAATGATGGCAAGGGTTGATTTTGGGGCTTTTGTCAAACTGCTTTTAGTCTGTTTGACTATATCCGGCTTAGGTTCTTGAGAGGTTTCGTGATCTACAGGTAGATTGCTCAAGTTATCTCCTCTACTATGTCCATGACTTGTGCGGGCTTGTAGCGAAAGTCCAGTAGAAGGGAAAAAGCTTGAATAGAAGCTAGCGATAGACTTCTAAAACTTCGTCCTAAATACTTTAAATTCTGCTACTAAGCAACAAGCTGCCCTTATGGAGGGGGCAGCTTGCAAATGCTTATGATAATTTTGCCCCGCACGCATATTATAGCGCCAAAACGGAACGAAATTCTAGAAGTCTATCGCTAAATAAATAATATCACACTTATCATAAAAATTCAAATTACTAAATTATGGCACACATATTATAGAATTTGATTTCAATCAAAAGTTAAGTTTAATCCAATAGACTTATCCAAAAATGCGAAATGCTTACTATACAATGGTTTTGGCGATTTTAATGGAGTGCGATCGCAAGCGCTTAGTGGACGCAAAAATATGTCACCAGATAGATAAACTTAGTTAGTCAACCTTGCTGGGTTTGTTATTCCCACTCACAGAAAAGTTAGTGGAGCCGCCGAGATACCCTTTGTGGTATTTTGGGTGAGAGCATCAAAGCCGCTCATCAATAGAGTTCAGTCAGTGGAATTTTAGCGAGTTGACTTTACCTACTACGCTGATATGTCAGCAACTTAAGCCATAAAAAATAAGCGATGCGGTTGTGATAACTGCGATCGCCTTGATAAATACTTCTTAAATAGAACCCAACTCTTCTAGATCCAAGTACGCATAAAAATAAAGGCGATCGCAGTCATTACAACTGAATCGCCTCATAAATCTTATTTACTGCATTACTGCATCAATTACTGCATTACTTTTATACATCCTTAAGTGCTTCATCCAGGAGCATTCGTACAATCTCAGCCTTTTTCCTTCTCGTCTCTGCTGCCAGTAAAGACAATTTTTTATGCATGGATTCAGGCAAATCAACAGTTAGTCTGATTGTTGGCTCTTTGGAAGGTTGTTGAAGTTGAGACATGAGATTAAACTTAGCTGGTTGCGGAGTAGATATAGGTGATACAGGTAATATAGGTTGCTGCTCTAGTATTGGCTGAGTCTCGCTTTGAGAGTTTGAGTCTACAGTCTCCTGGTTTGGTAAACTCTCCCGCAGCGCTGATTCACCATAAACAAACTCATGAGCTAGGGCATCATTGAGGGGCTTTCGCTTTTTAGCAGTCATTTCAACATCCCCAGAATTTCTTTAAATAACCGCTCATACTCCCGTGCTGACTCTGTAGCCTGACGGCCAGGTAAATCCCAGATTGTTGCAGATTGTCCAAAGGTGTCAGCGATCGCCTGTTTCTGGTGAATCACAGTTTTTAATACCGTCGCTTCTTTGGATTTAGATAGAAGTGCGATCGCTTCACCAAGCAACTTTGTACCTTTAACAGCACGACTGATAAATATGGCTGCTTGGGGCACACCACCACGCACAGATTGAGCTTGCTTAATTAATCGCACAGCATCACTGGCTGATTGTAAATCTAACCCTGTGGGCTGACAGGGAACTACAGCTAGATCGGCTCTAAATAATATTGCTCTGCTAGCTTCAGATAAACCGGCTGGGCCATCTATTATTAGATGATCGCATTGCGCTGCTAACTCTGGAATTTGCTCTAAGAGTTCGTCGGGTGATTGCAGCACAGTTGTAGGAATCTTAATATCCTCCATCGACTGAAGCCAAATCGAGCTGCTACGTTGAGCGTCGGCATCTAAAAGCTGGACTTTATGACCTTTGCGGGATAAGTAGCACGCTAGATGAACGGCAGACGTAGATTTTGAGCAGCCCCCTTTTTGATTGACAAGGGCAATTATTGGCATACTGCATTACTGCATTACTGCATTACTGAATTACTGAATTAATGCAGTAAGTATAACTTTAAATTAAAGGCTTGTTACAACCAACATCAGATTGTTTTACTGCATTACTGCATTAAGTATATTTTTCTGCGTTCGCTCCGTTAACCTTTTTAAGGAATGCTTCGCTTCGTGTTTGCCAGCTTCTCAGAGGAATATTATATTAAATGTATTTGGTATGTACTTTAGTATAAAACGGTAATTGCTTCATGTTTCATCTTCAGGAGAAGGGTTATTTTTGCTTCTTGACCTTGAACTTCGTTCTTTCCCAAGCACATATCCTGAAATACCAGCGAGTATACTAAGAGTACCCTCAGCAGAAGCAATTCCTAGAATACTAAGCAAAATTACAGCTAAAACTATATAGACAATAGTAATACCCTGCACTAAAGTTGGTAGAGCTTCTGACAAAAATTGATTCTTTTCTCCTGATTCTGGATGACGATGTGCGAAGGCACCCAATATAACAACTACAGATATTGCAATCAGTGTTCCAGTAAGAACAGTAAAAATCACCCACCAAAGAATTTCTCCTGTGATTACAGGCACTAGACGTTGGGTTCCATCCTTTTGAGATATCCAAACGGCTTCTCTTAGGTTATGAGTATTTGTATTCGGTGCAATATTTTCTCTAGAACTTGCTTCCTGATTAACTCTAGGTTGTAAACTAGGTGTTTGATTTGGTTGAGCGTTGGATACAGAAGTTAAAGATGTTAATAAGAAGATTAACAATAAGGGTATTAAAACTTTTTTTCTTTGATTTAATTTCATCTAAACGGAAGATATTAAAGGTATTAACTTACTCTCTCATCATCTCAGTTTTCCAGCAACCGCAAAAACTGCTACCAATAACGATGACGATGATCCAGGTGTTGCAGTTTACTTTCAGATCAAGGATAAAAGTTATCAGTAAACCAAAAAGTTTTTTAAAAGTCTTACCATCTGGACATTTCAGCTAAAGCCAGGGATATCACAAAACTCACAAAACAACGTTAAATTGACCATTTCAGACGATACCCCTAGTTACCTCGAAGCGATCGCTATATTACTAATGCTGTTTGCTGACTGATTCACGATGCCTGAAACCCCTATTTTTACGTTCGTTTTCAAAACTTTGTGGTTTACTGGTTATGCTCTGTGCTGCGATCGCTGGCTAAAAGTAAGGCATAATCTCAGAGCTATTGGACTACACATTGCAGCTATGCGGGGTATGGAGCGCTGGGGAGTGGGGAGTGTTGAGCAAGCATTTATGGGATATCAAGCTTTACCACCACAGCAAGAAAAAAAATGGTGGGATGTACTTGGTGTTAGTCCTGGTGCAACCGAAGATGAAGTGAGGGAAGCATACAGAAAGCTGGCACGACAACATCATCCAGATAACGGCGGTTCTGCTGATCAGATGGCTGCAATCAACGCCGCTTATGAACAGGCAAAGCAGGTTGACTATAAGGTGCAACTGTGATTAGTAAACCGTAATTACCGCAACCCTGATTTCGTTGCTTGTCTGGTAAAACTTCACAATACAACCCGTAATTTCACCATACAATCCGGCAGACTGTATGCCTGACAATAGAGGGAAAAACCAGCGTACAATTCGCTTTTTATGACAGACACTCAACCCGATATCATCCAAACTGACGGCGAAGATTCTCAAAAAGAAGAGAATTTTTCTAAAATTTCTATATTAGATTTGCAGAAAAAATATGAGATTGGGCGCGATCCACTGTACGCCCGGATGCGCTACCTACAAATCAAGACTTGGAAAGTGTCGGGTAAAGCCTACTTGTACGCTGACCAGATAGCCCAGATGGACGCACTACACGACCACATCAAAACTACTGGACGGATGGAAGGCTACCCAGTGCCGGAACCATCTGGGCCAGTTGAAGAGGAGCAACCAACATCTAGTACTCTGGCAGTAGCAGAAACTCAGCAGCTATCCACCACATCTAACTACGCACCCAAACAGAAGCGATCGCAGTCTTCACCACAAGATGATGTAGCAGCCATAGTTAACAGCGCCCAAAACAAAGCGGCCGGGACTTTGATAGCTGAAAATGTATTAGCTCAACACTTCATTCAAAATCCTGAACTGCTACCAGACGAGTTAAAAACCAAGATTAAAGAATCTGCACAGATGCCAGGTATTGACCCTTTCGCATACGCGGACTCATTGATCAATATCGCAATGGGTTCTATCACCGCGGCCTAAAATTTCTCAGTATGCTGGTAACTGGGGCGATTGTTGCTGTCAATGGGCTAAATCCTTTGTCACTTATAGCTTTAGTTGTAAGTGGAGTTTTAGCGATCGCTCCCAAACTCAAAGTTTCCTCTAAGAATGAAACTCAGGAACCGATAACTGAAACCATACCCACGCCTGGAGACTTCAAAATCTACAGACAAGCCGAACTAAACCGGACTACAGCCTCACTTCTAGCAGATGGGGCTATTCTCATTGCTGGGGAGGATGGGAGTGGTAAATCTGTACTAGCTGGTGCAGTTGTGGAAAAGTTGCAGGACGAGGGCTTTATGGTGGCCTTCATCGAGCCAGCAACACCTAAGCAGATGCTTTTGGAAATAGCTCACCAGTTTGAGATACCAACCGAGAACTTAGAAGGAAAATCACTAACAGCTGATAAGTTGCAAAGGGCGATCGCCCAATTCTTAGAGGAAAATACAGCCTTTATCGTCCTTGATGACGCTCACTGTTGCGATACAAAATTCAGGATGTGGCTTAAACAGTTATGTAAAAGTGGTGTGCCTATGCTGCTTTTAGCGACAGATCCCCCGCGCAAAGATGTTTTTATCAACATTCCTCGTATCGAACTCAAACCCCTGCCAGAGTATGCGATTCGGGAAATCATGATACAGGCCGCGGCGGAAAGAGCGATCGCCCTCAAACCCTCAGAATTATCCAAGCTCCAAGAACGCGCCGGGGGGAATCCTATGTTGGCGGCTCGTGCAGTGGACGAGGAATATTTGGGGCTGGACATCGAGGGCGCTGATCATCGCCGCTACTTCGACATCACACCCCTGATACTCCTGGCGGGAATTGCCTTTGTGATAATGCGGTTTATCGGGTTGGGAACTGGCGATCAAGCTTTGTACATTTTTGGAGGTATCGCGGCAGCCGTATTCCTGGGACTTTCTCGCCTTCTGTATAATCTGCCACCCGAAGACAGGAGAATACGGTAATGCTAGGCATTTCTCACCTACTCATTAGTGGCACAGCTACCAGTCTGTTATTAGGAACAGCTAGCCCGACGATGATTGCTGTGGGTGCGATCGCTGGTCTTCTCCCTGACATTGACATCTCAACTTCCCCCGCCGGCCGTGTCCTACCGTGGATAAGCAGATTTTTTGAAACCAGGATGCCTCACCGCAGCTGTACACACAGTTTAGTTGCAAGTGGTGCGATCGCAATTATGGGATACACCGCAGCGCTATTCAATCCCAGTTTTCTCAATCTCGCTCATGCCCTAAGCGTGGGTTACTTCTTCGGCTGGTTTGCTGACATTTTCACTCGTGGCGGTGTCGAGATGTTCTGGCCTTCCCCGGTGCGTTGTGTCTGCCCAGGCAATCGGAACTTGAGATTGAGGACTGGGAGCAATGCTGAGTACTTCATCCTTATATTGCTGATTGCGATCGCTCTAGCAGTGTTTAATATCAACAACTCAGGCGGAATCCTAACCCAATTCAACAGGTTAATCGCGTCCCCCTCTGGTGTACAGCACATTTTTAATGAATCTGGCAGTACTCACCTGATTAAGGCAAATATCAAAGGGGTGCGGACAGGCGATCGCTCTAAGGTAAATGGGCAATATCTAATTATCCAGGTACAAGGAACGGGCTTTTTAGTCCAGTCCGACGACGGGAGGATTTACAAAGCTTCAACTGAACCTGATGCACAGATTTTCTTAGAGGAAATCACAGCCGATGTGGGACGACCTGCTATTACTAACATTGAAGCGCTGACCTTGGAAGATGAACCGATAGGAAGCGCGATCGCACAGTTTAACCGCGCTGGGGCAATGGTGTTTATCAGTGGTCAGCTGTCAGTTGAAGACCTGGAAACATCAGTTCTACCACGCGACCCCTATCAATTCCCTGTGATTAAAGTAACTAACAACACAGTTACCCTGGAAGCTGCACCGCTCTCAATTGTGCAAAAAACCTTGGGTGAGGAATTCGCAACAGGACAGCTGCAAATAAGGGTGATTAATAGCAGTAGTCAATAGTCCCCACTCCCCTTTTTTCCTCACACCTTATGCCCAATGCCTAATACCCAATGTCTAACTCCTAACTCTTAACTTAAACACAATGCCCCCTAAACCACTACCAGCAGCTACTTTAAAGCCTAATCAATCTAAAAAATCTACTACAGAATCAGCAACAGACGGCATTCTTTTAGGTGATAAAGTTTACTGGAATCCTGCAAATTTACCCAATGGTCACGTTGCCATCATTGGCGCTTCTGGCTCTGGAAAAACCCAAACTCTGAAAGCGATCGCTTATGAACTCCCACGTTTTATACCGAGTGTACGCTGCATAACCATTGATTTTCATGGCGATCAGGAACTACCAGGTGAGGTATGTTATCCGCTCAACATGGAATCACCTTATGGCATCAACCCCTTAGTAGTTGATCTAGACACTAAAGGTGGTGGGCCAAGTTTGCAAGCGATCGCAGTCGCCGCCATCCTGAAAAAAGCCCTCACAATGGGCGTGAACCAGGAAGGATTAATCATTGACATCCTAACTACCTGCTACAAGCAATGTGGAATTATTCAAGATGAACCAATCACCTGGAAACAGCAGCCCCCTACCTTCGCTGATGTACAAGGAGAAATAGAGTTTAGAATTAGGAAAAATTGTAAGGAATCCTCCAAACTAGCCCTGAAACTCGCAGCAATGTTTGAATACGGGATCTTCACTCGTCCTCAGCCATCACTCGATCATCAAATTATTCGGTTTGATTTATCGGCATTGGGTAAGGTTCCTGGACTAAGTGCGATCGCAGCTGAAGCATTAATCAAACAGGTGATGGATTCTCATAGAATTGCTGGTGAAATTGAGGGGAAAATACCCCGAACATACTTGTTTATTGATGAAGCAAAAGAGGTGAAAACCTCTCGAACTTTAAATATAGTATTGGCTGATGGTCGGAAATTTGGACTTGGTGCTGTGGTGGCTTCTCAGCGAGATGCTGAAATCAGTAACGAAGTTATTGCTAATACTTCAACCAAAATCATCTTAAGCGTTGACCAGACGGAAGTTAAAAGGGTTGCTTCACGGTTTCGTTTTTCTGACCATCTAATAGCTAATCTAGAACCCCTTCAAGCGTTGGTGAGGATGGGTAAGGATGGGCATAAAGTTAATATCAAGCCTTATTATGAAAGAATTTAATACCAATAACTTAATTACTTATATTTCCATTGGACTAGCTGGACTAATTTTTACAGCTAAATATTATCCTCAGAATCAAACAGCCGTTGCAGAATCGCAAAGTAAGGCAATTATTAAAAATACTACTGAGTCTGATACAGACGATCAAGTAGATGATTCTGCCATTTCAGTCTTACAGCAAAACCGTCCTCTAAGAATGAGCATCAGTGTTGACAATCCTTCATTTTTAAAGGTTAGAGTTGGACAGGAAATTAAAAAAGGGGATGTGATATCTGACAACTCCACAGAACGCGATCGCTTAGATAAACAGAAAAAATCTGTCAAGTTACAAATTGATAATCTAAAATCTAAAGCTATTCCCGAACCCTTCAAACCAAAGGCATTGCTGGGACTTAAGCCATTACCCCCGGCTATTTTCTCAGAGGAAAGTGCAGCGATCGCCCAATCTAAAATGAAGTTATCCCAGGCTGAGGCACTTCTAGAGGCGCGTACACAGCTATTACAAAGTGATAACCCAGAGCGTAGGGCTGAATCTGAAAATGCTGAAGCCGGATTCCAAATTGCTTCTCTTAAAGTGGCAGAACAAGAGCAGATGATTCAGTCAATGCGAGATATGAAACTATCAACTGAGATTTTGCAACATGAGGAGGCTAAATTAAAGCAGTTGCAATCGGAAATGGATCAGGCTAATTCTGCACTCGACCAAGCGAAAGCCAAACTCAACGCTTCTGCTATCCTTCAACAACAGGAATTACAGCAGCTTCAGATAAATGTAAGATTGGCACAGTCTGACTTAGAAGTAGCAGAATCTCGTTTAACTGCTGCTCAAAATCGCCGCCAACTTACAGAATATGATGCAAACCTCAATGAGGCACGTAGACAACAGCAGGAAAATCAAACTCAGCAAGAATATTCGCGGCAGCAGCAACAATATGCCCAATCTGTCAGGGATAGGGATTATCAACTAGCACAGTTGGCAATTTCACTCACTAATATTGAAGATAAACTAGCACAAATCCCGATGTTGCGATCGCCTAGAAACGGATACATTAGGCGCATCAAACCGTGGACTGGCAAGGATGGGAAATACACCACAACTATTACTATTAGCGCTGCTACTAATTCCTCTAAGAATGGGGGAAGTACAAGCACAGTCACCATCCCCAGTCCAAATCCCAGCAGCACCAGCCAAAACCCCCGCTAAAACTCCGCCGCAACCGACAACTGGAGATGATACTGAGACACCGGACGAGACACAGGCTACTGAGCAGCCGCAAGAGGATTTATCGCCAGAAGAGGCGCAGCAAGCCGATCAAGATGCTGATTCTCAGTTACCCAAACCTGAACAGAACCCTTTTAATAAGCCTTCCATCGATGTAATTCTTGAGAGGGAAATGAATGATGATATGTGGCGGCTGCTGCGCGGTGGACTTCCTTGTTTAGAAACGTCGGCGGTGTGTTTGCAACAGTTACAGGATAAAGCGATCGCACAATCTCCACTTTTAAAAGAAATTGATACGCGGATATCTGAAGCTAACGACCGAATTAATGAAGCGAAAGTAAGGAATAAAAAATCTATTCAACTTGCAATACTCACCCCAGGATTACAGTATCTCTTAGGCCCCACACCAACAGCAGGGCAACCACAAGCGCCAGGGACAGGATTAATTGATAATCTTGCTGGGATATTCAGTGGCAAAACTAACTTAATTAATGGGTTACTTAATGTAATCGGCATACCTTTCTTTCAGGGTACTCAAGGCGGGAATGCAGATGCTCAAAGAAATGCGATCGCTATCAGTGATATTCAAGTAAAGGTGGCTGAATTACAGCGCAGCCGCGCCCAATTAGCAGATACAATTCGGGATAAAGTAGCCCAATCACTTATCAGTTTTGATGAAGCGAGAACTGATTTTCAAACCGCTCAAGTTGTAGCAAGTCGAGCAGTAGACCAATTCAAAATTTTTGAACTGAGATATGTGAGGGGTAATTCTGATACAGAAACTTATTTATTAAGACAAAATAGCCTAGACAATACGAAAGCCCAAACTTATAGAGCTTGGGCTAAAATGCGGCGGTCATTATTTGAAATTAAATTGTTAGTTTTATCAATTAAAGATGCAGAGATTTAAGGCCAGCTTGATGGTATGTAAGCCGAGCTTACGCCATTGGTTGTACGACAAATCGGCGGATCGCCTGCATCTGCTAAAGATGCCAAAGTATAAGAGTTTGTACCAATATCAAAAGTATCTGGCAGTGTTGAGCCGCTAGAAGCACGAAGAATGCCAAATCCGCAAGCATTAATCGACACATTTCTGCTAGCAGTGCTTGGAAGTGTAATTGCAACAGCGCTACCAGGGGTCTTGCCAACTATTACCACTTGCCCATTAGGGGTTTTAAAGTTTGCAGTTCGCGCTTCAGCAAACGTTCCACTAGTGCAAGCAGGCAAAACTTGTGTTGGCAATGCAGATGCATCAATTGCCATACTATCCACTTTTAACCCCTCGAATGAACCGCTAGAAGGGACAGAAATTCTTAATTCGCCACAAGCTCCAGCAATTCTTGCAGTAGAGCGATCAACACTTCCTAGCTGCACTTGCACCCGGCTATTCGCAGTTGCCGAGATGTAGACTGTAGAACCGTATGTAGCATCCATGACTTTATACACTGTATTGCTGCCATAGGGGATAGCAGCAGCCGGAGCAATACTAGCCGCTAATACACCAACTGTAGCAGTAGCAATTAAACCAGATTTAATTAGTTTCATACATCACCATTAGTAAAGTAAGTTTTCTCTTTGCTTTACTCCATGTTTGTTTGTAATTATCTTTTTTAAAAACAGTAAGCTTACTGAAAATTATTAATTATATTTTGAGTTATTTTAAATTGAGTAAACTTAGGAAAAATGCTTAAAACTTTAGTTATTTATATAAAGATTAAATAAAATAATCCAGATAATTACTTGTATCTTTATAGCGTTTTTTGTCTGGCATACAACTATATTAAATCATAATTATCAATTCACTTATCCGGCAGACGATTAGATATTAATAAAAGTGACTGGCAGACAATTAAGCAAAGTTAGAAGTAATAAGTTAATGGGCAAACTGATAGGAGTATCACAGCCCTTATATGCCGAAAAAGCTCCTGAATAGCCCAGCTTTCCTAATTGCCTCTGTCGCTGCTATTGTTGCTGTAGCAGGTACATCCCCCAAAACTAGATCGCTTATAGAAGCGGCGGCGGATTCCACATCACCTCGCGCAATGGCACTGTCGGAACAATGGACAGTTGCGAGTGTTGCTGACGGGGACACGATTACTGTCCGTCGCAGTGGCGAAACTAAAAAAATCCGATTCTGTGGGATCGATGCCCCAGAAATTAAACACGGCAAACAACCGGGGCAACCACTTGGGCAAGAATCAAAAGCTAATTTGCAGCGTTTGGTTAATGAGGTAGGGGGCAAGGTATCAGTAGTTAGTATTGAGAGCGATCGCTATGGCAGAACTGTAGCTGAAGTTTTTTCCTCTAAGAATGGAATTGAGAAAAACTTCAATGAGGAGCAACTATCAAGCGGAAATGCGTATTTATATAAGCAATATGCTGGGAAATGCCCTAATAAACCAGTTTTTGAGAAGGTGGAGGCGATCGCACAATCTAAAAAGCTGGGTGTTTGGTCGGGTAACTACCAAAAGCCTTGGGAATATCGCAAGCAGCAGCGCAGCAGGTAATTTATTGCTGTGTACACTGCATAGCTTTTACCAATTAAAAGAGTTTTTTTGGAAACTGGCGGTAGCCGTGGCCTAATTTTGGCATGAGCCTAAAGAAAACGCGGCCTAGCCGGTCGAGAGTTACGTAAAAGTTTTTAACTTGTTCTTAAAACTAAATATATAAGGCAAGCTTTAAGATGATAAAAAAGCGCAAAGTGGGTGCGTCACGGTTTCCGTGCGCCCAACTTTGTAAGAAGGAAATTTTATAGATAATTTTTGGTGCGTCAGTCTCCGACCGACTTAAGTTGTTAGATAATTATCAAGCGAGGATTAATAGCAGAGCGATGTCTACGACGGGCTACCGCCTACGCAATAGTTTATTGAAAAGACTAAGCGCGTCAGTCTTTGACCGACTTGAGTTATTAGACAGTTATCAAGCGAAGATTTCTTAAGACTTGCGATGTCTACGACGGGCTACCGCCTACGCAAAAAGAATATTGTTCCAGTCATTCCATTGCGTTCCGGCACTGTCCGCTTTGAGTGGCCAAGTTTTTGCACTTCGCTGAAAGTCCCTGCCGCTCCCAGTACCTCCACTCCATTCCATTCCTTCCACGTTCTGCTCACTGCGTTTCGGTGCTGGTCGTTGAGTACCTAAAACCTCGGAAAAGATCGCTGTTACTTCGTAGTTATTTCCCTTCCTTGGAGTACCAAAGAAGGAGTCTTTTTTTAGAACCAAAGAGCTATTTTACCATGCCCGAAGACGGGCATGGAATAACTCTTTTTGGGGTTCTAAAAAAAGAATGGCAAATTGTTTTTTACTAAGAGATAAAAAACAAATTGCAGGAGGAAGAAGAAGAGAAAGAAAGAGGAGAGGTAAAGGTATCTCTGCAATCAAGAAAGAAGATCCTCAAAAAACCAGTGTTCGGTAGTTTAGCCACAACATCTCGAATTACGATCTTAAATCCACGATCAAAGGGTTTACAACTACCGTGAAGCGTCACCAGTTTTATATTTGATTTTTGGCCTTTCGGCAACCAGCTAGAGGTTTGTCTCCGTCGCGGGTTGGGTTTCCCCTCCGGCTGGTTAGTTTTGAGATTAGCTACCTGTCGTTTCGCTTCGCCCCCCGCGCGGGTTAGCTCGTTGCCTCCGGTCTTACGTCATCTCTAACTTTCTTTAGTATGCCATGTATACATGGATAAATCAATGGGTTTTAGCTCATCTTTAATAAAACTTCATAAAAGCTTTTCGTTCGTTTAACGATAGTGTAATCATCACTGCGTGATCTTCACTGCTCGTGAGTCTTGCGCTACGCGTCTCGACCCACATCGCCCGATCGCTCCACTCCCTGCGCTACATTCCGGGCTGTCGGAGCTAAAAGAGGCCTAGTTTTTTCACTTCGTTGCTAGCCCCTGCCGCTCCTCCAACCCTCCATTCCGCTCCGGTCGCTCCGCAGTTAGAAAAGACTCAACTGCTGTGGATCATCAAGCCAATCCGGCCGCCAGCTTCTATCGCCATATCTAAATTCAAAAATCGGAAATAAGTATATCTGCAATCCTCGATATTTAGCATAAGCAATTGTTAACCAAGTTCCACTACCACCACCAACAACATTAGACCCAGGCTTGCAAACATCAGGGCATAATTTATTAGGAAAAGCATACAACCAAGGGTCATTTAGTTGTGCGATCGCATCTATCATTCTTTTGCTACGTTTCGCAAACTGCCAGGGTTGTTTACCCTCAGTTTCAAACACAGTTAGTTGTTTTTCATAATACGGTGCAGCGCGTCTCACAAAGTTATCTAATCCGTCAGCGTCGCCCACGAACCAGTTAGCTTTATGAGTTGAAATAAAGTAAGCAAAGTCTTTATAAATTTTCTTCTCGTCGTCTTTAGTTAGATTTCTCGGCCCGCTAAATGCAATGTTCATATCTTTAATAAAACTTTATCCTACCTCTCAACTATACCATGTATACATGGATATTTATGATATAATATAGGTGTACCCGACCAAGGACACCAACATGACACCTGACAAAAAAGCACTATTAGACAAAGAATGTACAGCCTCAATTTTTATCCCTGAGCTTAACGATTACGTGGAGATTGTAGGCGGCAAATGCGAACAAATCGACGGCAAGCAGTACCTAAGAATTATTTGCGAAGATTCCAAAGGTAACGAAGTTTGCCTAAATCCTTCAGATTTAGAGCTTTACTTTAAGCGGTTTATTGTTCCGTTTTAATTAATCATCTCTGCGATCGCTCCTCATGTGATCGCTTCTCTTCATCCTCTAAGAAAATCCAAAGTATCCGACCATGACTAAATTTATCGTAGGCTCATACTACCAATGTAGATCAATCTGTGATTACAACTGCATATTCAAATATGAAGTAGTGGCAAGAACAAAGACTTTTATCACCATAAAAAGCCACAACGAAACAGTAAAAAGAAAGGTTTATCTAGATGGTACAGAAGAATATTGTTACCCGCAAGGTCAATTTTCAATGTGTCCCATTTTAAGGGCAAGTTCTGGTAATTAAATTTTTTAGCGATCGCTTTGAACGAGCGATCGCACCCTCTCTTCATTTCATCCTCTAAGAATTTTAAAAGGTATCCGACCATGACAGACTTAATGCTGCAAGAACTCAGAGAACATAACCCCGAAATCGACGAAAAAGACTGGATAATTTTAGAAGAACGTGCGATCGCTTTTGCGAAAGAAACGGAGCCGATGAGCGGAGACTTCCTAGAATTTGCAGATGGAATCATCCGGCGTATATCTCATGTTTGGCCAGATAGTGTTCAAAGTTCAACAAGTGGTAGCTGGTATTTGGGCTTATCTTATATGAGTTTTTCCGGGGGTTTATATACTGGGATTCCTAGTGAAACCCTTAGTATTCAAGAAGAAAAACGCATGGGATCGTGTTGGTTTTTCCATCACGGCTACCAAACAGCACACAATGCAATCAACGTTAAAGTTCCATGCAGGGTGTGGAAAACAACGTTAAACGCTAGCAGATAAACAACATTTTTGAGCGATCGCTCAACTAAAGCGATCGCTCTCTCTTCATCCTCTAAGAATTTAAAACAATGAGACATCCAATCAACCAACCTAAATACAGAATTAATCAAAAAGTGCATATTCCTTTGTGTTCAGAAGGAGGAATTATCAAGGGAATCAGATATGTAGGGAATGCAGATGACAACAACAAATTTAAGACCAACGGATGGGAGTACAACATTTATCATTGGTCTACTTGGAACTGTGTTTACATCTGCGATAGATGGAGCGATTGGGGATGGATAACAGAATCGGAAATAGACAAGCTTAACTAACTTTCAAGTGCGATCGCAATCTCTGCGATCGCTCTCCCTTCACTCATCCTCTAAGAAAATTACAAGGTATCCGACCAATGATTTTAGAATGGCCAACCCCAACCGTAACAGAAGATTTTTATAAAAATGATTGTCAATGGCGAGAAATCACAGAAGAAACTTATGATTGGTTTCTCGAATGTGTGCCGCCCCTCAGACAAAATGGCAGCTATTTTTTGAATGGTGAACCTTACACTCATCTTCGTAACGGTGAAGGTGTTTATTTAGGCTGCAAAGAAGAATCAGGTAGATATTACTGCCGATTAATGACTGTGAAACAGTACGACGAACGTAAGTTCTAATTCATAAGCGATCGCTTATAGGGTGCGACACCGAATAGCCCCGCGCAGCGATCGCTTCTTTTTTCCTCTAAGAATTTCCACCATCTCCACCCCCACCCACCCCCCAAATGCTCGAAGAACTTTGCACCTGCTCCGATACCTACGCTAAATACTCACATCTCATTAATCCATATTCTGAGAATTCAGAGAGTGAGCGATCGCTTTCACAATTGCAAGTTTCCATTCTCACCCCAGTTATTAACCGCTTCGGCGCTGAGAACTTTAAGCTTACTTATGGATTTTGTAGCAAAGACTTATTAAAATTCCTCAATCGTGAAAAGTCGCGCATTTACATAAAAGTTGACCAGCACATGGCAGCAGAGCGCAACAACAAAGGTAACTATTACTGCAAACATCTAGGTGCTGCTTGCGACTTTCAAATTGTGGGAGTTGAGAGTACAAAGGTTATTAGTTTCTTAAAAACTTTGAACTTTGATTCTATTTATTACTACGGTGAACACAAACCAATTCATGTAAGTTACTCGCAAACGCCACGGCGTAAAGTCTGGGAATTCACCGCGCAGAATACGCCAAGACCTTACGGCAATTAAAACTTGAGTTTAGTTAACAAGCGATCGCACCTCACGCGATCGCTTTTGTTTAATCCTCTAAGAATTTTGCTCATCGCGCTGCAACTTCTCTCTTACCGCCTGCCTAACCCAAGCGGCTTTTTGATCTCCGGCAACGGCAATAAATTTCTCATAAAGAGATTTGGGCATTCTGAACTGAACATTAGGGCTATCTATCGGCTCATCACCAGCCGGAACGAATAAACCACTCTCGCCCTGCTGAATTTCATAAGGTTTATCGCGCTTCATAATTTTCAAAATATTTTTCAATCTCATGATAACACCCTTGTATACATGGCAAGAATATGCTACCATGTATACATGGACTTTAAAAGGTATCCGACCAATGCCAACAGCAAGATTCTCTGCGAAACCTGCGGTACGCTCCGCTAACGCACACACCCGCGCTAACTATAATTACTCTCCTTTCCATCAATCTTTACTGCATGAAAATAATGGCGAGGACTATGCACTGCGCCACCTCTACAGCTTAGAAAATACAAAGGCTCTACTAACAAAGTGGGGCTGGACATCAGAACAAGTAAAAACTGGCATCGACCACGCGACCATAGACGTTTATAAAAATATTGTTTACCTCCATATCTGCAACAAAATTATTAAACGTGGACAAACTATTAAAATTCGTGGTATCTCTCGCTTTATTAGCAAGGCTGACTATGTAGGGATATTAATAGAGCGCTGCTGGGCTAAAGCTGATCCCTACAAATTAGAACCCGGTAGCGATTGGGATGAACTTATTGCTAGAGGTAATACGGGCGATTTTTATGAACTCAAGCTGTATAAGCATGAAGTGACTTGTACTTGTCACGCCTACAGTGGGATAGAAAAAGCTTTTGAGCAAGACAGCATTGCAACCAAACACCTGATGTTGAATGTTAAAACTCAGGGACAAATCCCAGATAAGCACATATTCGCAGTGTGGAAGTATATCGGTGCTGAAACTCAACGCCAGTATGAGTACTGCTGGCTAAATCGAAGAGACGCGGCAGTAAACGAGATGCGAGGTAAGCAATGGGAATTTGACCCTGATTTAGAACCAGAGCGAGAGTTATTGGACTGGTAAAACCCTAGTAAGACATTTCTGGCCGCCAGCCCACAGCCATAAGAGAGGGTATTGAGTCCGGGAAAAGCACAAACGTATCCGACCAAAGATCACTTATGCACATTCCATCGGGCAACTTTATTTTAACACCTCACTCAGGATCAAAACAATGACACTTGAACAAGCAATCGCCCTACTCAATGAATGTTTGGAAAAACTAAACAAGGTTTTTGAAAGTAAGGATGAACTTCTTCACTGGCATGAAAACTTTGGCAACAGCTTAGAAACTGCCATGACTTTAGTAGAAAACTGTATCAGTGATTTAAGCACAGACAACGACGAGTAAACCTATTGCGAGTAGTTTACCGCCGTAGGCATCGCTTAGTTTGCATCTAGGCGATCGCTGTCGAACTCACATTAATTTATCCTCTAAGAATCTATCATGACACCAGAACAAACTAATCTTTGGCTTGAAATTCAACACCGCCAGATGCTTGCATTAGAGCAAATAGCTGAGGCAATAAACAGGTTAACTCCTAACACTGCACCAAACTATCAGCGAAATATTGAGGAGTTCAAGCGTTTTGACTGGGCTAGCATTGACGTAATTGTTGAACGCTCAGACCAGTACGGAGCGGCGATAGTAACTTGGAAAGGATATCAGTTTATTAGGCGATCGCCATCTAATAAGTTTGGTGCTGCTGTCTGGTTTAGTCGCTGCACTGGTAAGGATGATGCAGGTGAGAATATTTACGAGCGGTTAATTACCTTCAAACCTGTATCTGATAAAGAAGTCGATCCGCTACCTGAGAAAGTTAGCCGTTATTTGTAATACATCGTGGGTTTCTCTTTTCAGCCAAAAATTGAGTGAGGCTTAGAGCCAGGCCAGCACGCATAACCGCCGCGTTTCCGCAGCAGTTTTTTCTTTGCTGTGTCTGGCTCTAAGGGCTGGCTTAGGGAACACTCAATTTTTGGCTGGCTCCTTTGTTTTAAATTCCCAAAAAAAGCGGAAAGTGCGTTGGGCGGCTCTGCCGACTTGTTCGCGCAGCGTCTCGTTGGCGGAGCCTCTCGTAGAGAAGAGAAGCAACTTTCCAAGAAAGGGGGACGTTGCCCCCCAACAAACTAACCAGCGAGAACCAACCGACCGCCAAACTGACGCGCCAACCGAGGCCGCCCCAAACACACCCGCACAACCACAGCCGGAGAGAGACACGGAACCGAGACCCGCCAACGCCGCCCTGTAAAACGAACGACACAAAAGGAACCAGGCCCGAAGAACTGGCCAGCCGCAGCCGCAGCAAAACGCACCGCCGCCAACTCAGACGCGAACGAACACACACACACCCAACTAGAAAACGCACGAGACGACGGCCGCACCACAGCAAGCCCAAGGCCAGGGAATGAGCGGGCCAACTCGACAACCTCAACCGCTAAGGGAGCGGGACAACCGACGAACGACCGACGAACGAGAGTGGACATAGCAGACCTCAACGCGAAACGACACACCGAGAAACCCCCGGCTATTTCTTTCTTGCGAAGCGTGTCAAGGGTGGCGGTGGGGGTCTGGGGGTTTCCCCCAGATATAAAAACGTAGTAACGATTTCCCGCCACTCGCGCAGCCCTTGACGCGCGTAGCCACAATAAAAAAGCCGGGGTAGCCCTGCGGCAATGAGCGCTCCCCTTGGGGCGGGGGGGGACATCGACCGACGAAGGAGGGAGTCAAGAAACTAACTGCGTAGCAACCTTATTCTTAATTCCGCGTAAGCGCTTTGTGGCTTGTTGCTGGCTAAAAAATACACTTAAATTAATTTATATCGAGTGTACACAGCATACATGATAAAATTTGCTTAGTATAAGAGGCAAGAACTTATGCCTAACCCACATCCTAAAACTGAGCATTTAACTAAGCAAAAAACGACGTGGAATAACCTTCCAACTAAAGCGGTAAGAGTGCCTGAGATATTCTTAGAGGAAATTGAAGGGTATGCGCGATCGCTGGATAATGGCTCTAGTCCTCTTGATTCCGTCATCTCTGCATTAGATAGACTTAAGCCAGATGAATTGAGTCAATTAAAACTGGCTGTAAGTTCTTTATGTGGTGATGATGAACCAGCACCAGCAGCGCAGCAAAGTCAAGATTTAAACTTTGTCCTTAATACTGTTAAATCCTGGCAACTAGAGGATGTTATCAAACTTCAGTTAGAATTACCTTCTATCATTGATGAGAAGAAAGAAGAGACAGCCGATCGCCGTTTAGAAAGAGCAATTTGTTATTTATCAGCACAATGTGATGGTGCTAGTTCAATAGATGGTCAGGGTTTTAACAAAGCTGATTCTGGTTTTGGTCATTGGTTAGCCCTTCAAATTAGACAACAAAAGCCACTGCTTCAAAGCATAGCTCTGGCTGCATACAACATGATTAAGAAGTATAGTAAGCAGTTGAGCCGTGCCGGATTGTCGCTACCTTTATGGGATGCGATCGCTCACCAATATCCTGTTGATTCACCACTAGTAAGAGTTATAAACGAAAACTCACTATCAATTACTCCAGAGCATAGAGTAGAAATCAAGGGCAATATGATTGCTGTGTACGCTCCTTACGACAAATCAGGTAAATTTCAGCGTGATTCTAAGACTATTAATGGTTGGGAATTTAAGGGTGAGGATAAATCGTGGCGTTTTCCTCTCTTGAAAATTCAGGAAGTCATGGAAAAGCTGACAAATGATCAATTTCACCTGACACCAGAAGTAGAAGGTGCGATCGCGCTTGCACAGAAAGAGCGTCAAGAAGAAGAAGCAGCTAAGGAGGCCGCAGCATTGGCGGTTGCTGATGGAATAGTAAGTTTAGTAAGAGCTGCTAATTTAGATGCACCTTTGGCTAATGGCTGGTATCTGCGGGATTATCAGAAAAAAGGTGTTGAATGGTTGTTAGCCCACCGTCGCGGTGGCATTTACACCGGGGGCATTCTTGCAGATCACATGGGATTAGGTAAATCGCTTGAGGCATTGATAGCAGCAAGAGCAATGCAGTGTACACACAATTGTCCAGTGTTTGTGATTGCTCCTGTATCTGTAATGGAAAATTGGGCAAAGGAAGCTGCTCGTGCGGAAGTTAAAATCGAGTGTTTCAGTTGGTCTAAAATGCCCAAGCCACTTGAGACTAAGAAGTATGTACTAATTTGTGATGAGGCGCATTATGCACAAAACATTAATAGCCAACGGACTAAGAAAATGTTGGAGTTGGCGCACCATGAGAATTGTTTAACAGCGTGGCTATTGACTGGGACACCAATCAAAAATGGCAGACCGATTAACCTTTACCCGTTACTATTTGCAGTTAATCACCCACTAGCGGCTGATAAATGGGAATATGAACGTCATTACTGCAATGCTCATCAAAAATCTATAGGTAGAAAAACTGTGTGGGATAACACCGGGGCAGCGCACCTGGATGAGTTAGCCGAAAAGACCGAGGATGTAATCTTACGACGAACTAAACAGCAATGTTTAACTGAATTACCGGATAAAACCCGACTACTTGAACAGGCTGAACTTGATACAAAACTTGCGGCTGAATACCAAGAAACAGTGCAATTATTGGTAGAAGACTATCGACGACGGGCTAACTGTTGGAAATTCAAAAATAATTTACCAATACTCTTAAAATCTCAATCCCTGAAAGTTTGGTTGAGTTGGGTATTAGCTTACAATCCTGCTAACCCTGAAGCAGAAGCGTTAGTAACTATTAATATCTTGCGGAAGGTAGGAAGTGAATTTAAAGTTGATGCAACGATCGCTCTTGCTGAAGAGCTTTTAGAACAAGGTCAACAGGTTGTAATCTTCACTGAATTTGTAGACTCAGCGAAGGCGATCGCAGTATCACTTGATGGTTTATTACTCACTGGTGAAACTAAACCAACTGAGCGACAGATTTTAATTGATCAGTTCCAATCAGGAGATAGCAAGGTTTTTGTCGGGACTATCAAAGCTGGTGGTGTTGGACTGACACTGACAGCTGCTAGTAATGTGATTATGGTTGACCGTCCTTGGACTCCTGGCGATGCAGAACAGGCAGAGGATAGATGTCATAGGTTAGGACAACAAAATGCTGTGTTTGCAACTTGGTTACAGTTAGGTCATGTTGACCAAGCAATTGATGATTTATTAATTCAAAAACAGCAGCGAATTGAGCTTGTATTGAAGGGTAAGAGAAAGACATTAAAAGGGATTAATTCTGCTAAAGATTTGGCTAGAGAGCTATTAGCTATCCTCTAAAAATATGACTAATCATTACGCTGAAATTCGTATTATGGCTACAGAAACAGATTTACAAGTTTGGCTGTGGCTACTGCATAAATTGCAAGATGATGACAAAATTCTTGAAATTGTGGAGGAGAGTAAACCCTATGCTAACAGGAGAGAGTCCAAGCTGTATCGAGTGTACATCAAGGCTAATGTAATTAGTGGTGAGTAGCGATCGCACTCTACGTTCATACGATGCCTACAGGGGCCATTCGGTGTTGCATTTTTCCTCTAAGAATATTTCATTGCTCCCAAGACCCAAAAAAGCGGTTACAAAGGTTATGCCTTATTATAAACTTATGGCATAACTCTTAGAACTGGTATGGAAGACAGCGATCGCATCAGCCAAATCATTGAAAAAATCAATCTTCTAGCCTCCATTAGGGAACAGCTATTAAAGGAGCCACTAGCAATCCCAGGCACTTGGATTCATGAATATGAAGTGACGCGAAAATACCGTAGCGGAAATATAGAAACTTACAGATACGCCAAATGGCAAGCGGACACACCAATTTTTAAGCGAAATCCCAAACCAAGAGGACATCTGCCAAAAAGGGGCAAAGACCCTGAATTTACCTGTCACCAACACATTGGGCGAGTCGGTAGCACTACAGGACTGGGGGCTGACTCAGAAACTGAAGCAGCTTATCAAGAGTGGGAGAACCGCAAGCAATTAGAGGCAATAGAGCAGTGTTTGAGTCAGATAGAATTGCTACTTAACAAAGTTATGCCAGAAAATGAAGAAAAGGCATAACCCTGTTAGCCGCACCGCGACCGCCGCCGCCGCGCGTGCGTACCGTACTCTTACTCTAAGAATCAACCCGCTCCCTCTGTCTTACCTTCTGAGGAATCATCAGAGGAAATTTTTCTAGCGATCGCATCCAATATCGTTGATATCTGGTCAGGGCTATTTAAATTAACTTGGTATACATTCGTAGCATGAACTTGATTACTCCCTATTACCACTTGTAAGCCAGGTTCGCCCAGCAGATGCTTGATTAATTTGGCTCTTTCCTCGGCATCCAAGCGATCGCTCTTTTCCATTAATTCTTTTAAAAAATCATTCTCATCATTATTTACCACAACAAGTGCCTAAATGTATATATCAAAATTTATCAGGCAATCATACTGCTACTTGCAGGTCACTGGTATCCGTATTTTTCCCAGATATGGCCCCTGGTTGTAATACCCATGCGGCTATGGCTTGCAGCATCTCAGCTTTCTCTTTTGGGGATGCAGTCTGAATTAATTGTGCTAGGCTCATTTCAAAAATACCCAGCCTTCCGAGCGCAGAAACTCTACAATCCTCTGGTAGAACGTTAAGAATTGAGAAGTAGTCACCCGCCTTAATATCTTGTTTCCCGTTCATAAAGCGGCTAAGTACACTGTTATCAATGCCAGCATCAGAGGCAATCTGTCTGGCAGTCATGCCCCCTTCAATAGCCTTATTTACGGCATCTATTAGTACTTGCTGGTGATTGATCATTGTTGTTGCAAATATACAAAGTTTGCCTTATATTTGTAATATAGCAAATTAATTTGCTGCTCACAAGGGTAGTTACCCTCAGTTTTCTGTTGCCTTAATACCAAGAGTCAAGTTCCCCAATCACCGCAAATGATTGGGGACTCATTAGCTTGCTTATTTACCTACTTCTATGATACCGAAACCTGAAAGAGATTCCAATACAAAAGTAAACGGGAAATTTTATCCCCTACAAAATACTGAATGGGTAAAGGCTTGCAAGGAGTTAACCCATACTCAATTAAGCGTTCTTTATTACTTGAGGAGTGCTGATCCTTACAGTAATGGCATGAAGATTAGAGCTTCAAGAATAGCTGATGAGCTACAGATATCAAGGCAAGCAGTCTACAAAGCTATTGATGCACTCTCAGAAAAAGAATACATCGAGAAAGAAGACGTTGAATACAGTTTAAAGCTGCGATCGCGTGGCTGCCTATGTGACAGTTTAGAGAACCGTCCACAACTGTCAACTGACGGCGACAGTTGTAAACTGGAGGCGACAGTTGTAAACGTAGGGCGACAACTGTCAACTGACGGCGACAGTTGTAAACTGGAGGCGACAGTTGTAAACGCAGGGCGACAACCAGAAGCTGAAACCCTTGTAGAAGAAGAGTCCCAAAGCTCTAAGATTAATAAGACTTATTCAGACTTTATAAAAACTCTCTCAGAAGGGGAGAGAGAGGAATTTTTAAAATTTGGGGAAAAGAAGGCTGCACAGCTACCAAATCCCCCTACTCTCCCCCAACGCTGGATAGAAGCAAACTGGGAGGAGTTAGCAGCCCAGTGGTACAAGTCCAAGGGTCAAAGTTCCCCGGTACAAAATGCAAAATGGGAAACTGACCCGCGCACCCGTGATTGGCTATCCATCATCGAGGAAACAGCTAACCCCTTAGAATTCGCTACTGATAAAGAGAAACAGGATTTTGTCAGATGGTGTAACGAAACTAAACAATTTAGCTGGTTCAGAGAGGGTGAATTATGACTGACAATCTCTCTTGCAAAGTTCCTACAAACTCCTCCACCCCCGCAACGGACTTTGCGCTCCCAACCTTTGAGCGATCGCCAATTCTCCCCAATGAAGTTGAGGATAAGGAAATTTGGCAACCCAAATGGAATTGTTTTTGCTGCCAAGATACAGGGCAAATTCAAGCACATTTATTCAGGCTGATAATTCCCGACTACGACCCCAACCGCGATCGCATCCCTGTTTGTCAGGGTTGTAACAAATTTGACAATTATCATTTAAAGGAGTACGGCGTATTAGATACCCGCTTTGACTTGTATCTGTGCAAGAAACTGGATGCAATTTCCCGCGCTGACTGGAAGCAGGTTACACAAAAGCAATTTGAAATGTTTAAGCAGCGTGTTAATCAAGCCTCTAGCGAGATTGCCCAATCTCACAGTCTAAGCAGAAAAAACCGCACTTCTAATGATGAGCGTGAAGTGCAGCTACACAAGGCTGAAGTAGAGGCCATCAGCCCCGAACAGTGGGAGGCAATGAATAAAGCTTACTTAGTAGGAAGCAATAAAGATGAGTAAGTATTCTGTAGGGGATTTTGAGGTAGGCGTAGCAAGCTTTACCGTAGGCGATCGCATTATTGCAAGTGGCGAACGATATGGCCGTGTATCGAGCGTACACAAGAAAATTGGTATCACTTGGGAAAATGGGCTATTTGCGGAGTATACGCCCAAACAAATGCAGGCTTGGAATTACAAAAAATTCTTAGAGGATGAAGGAGCGATCGCCAAATGCAACTCACACAACTTGACCTCTGCTCAGGAGTTGGCGCAGGATTTTGTTATGCAGGACTCAAACAGGGATTTAAACTCATTGGAACCGCAGAGATTGATGAATACTGCTCAGGTATCCTTGAACTGCGATATCCCGACGTACACAACTACGGAAACGTGCGAGAAATCCCAAATCGTGCAAAACACAAACGTGGCTATTATATGCACCCAGGAAGACTCGACATTATTACAGCTTCCCCACCCTGCCCCCCATTCTCCACAGAAGGCCAACGACTTGGAGGTGCAGACGAGCGAGATTGTTTCCCCAGTGTCCTCGAAACCATTGGAGAATTGCAACCAAGATTTGCAGCAATTGAAAACGTCCCAGGACTTGTTACTTGCCCCGATTATCCAGGACAGCCCACAGGCTCATATTTCAGAGGCGTGGTCAGTACCCTTGACCTCTTCGGGTACGATGCGGAATGGATTACTATCGGAAGCGGCCACTTTGCCAGCCCCTACATTAGAGAAAGATTATTGCTGGTTGCGATCGCCAGGAGCATTGTCATCGACTGGGAAAGGGCGGCCCCCTGGACAGACCAAGCAAGAAGCAGAACTGAAGAGATTAGGTTTAATAAACAAAGGCGAGGTATTAAACCCGGCTATCCTTTGTCAGTGGTACGAAATCCCGGAAACTTGGCTAGACCCCTTGGAATCAAGAGCCGCGACGGAATTGTTAGAAGAATGCGGCAGGCAGCAGGAAATCTTCTCGATCCTAGAGTCGCAGCGATCGCCCTTAACCGAGTCCTCTACCTCAACTCCCTATGTAGAGAGCCAGCCGCCAGTTACCAGGGCTAATGCTAAGGCCGGAACTTACATTATTGACCAGTCCGAAACGTTGGGAATTATTAAAGATAGATGGGGATTTGCTTTTGTTGTTGACTGGTTTAATTCCCAATTTACTTACAACTGGGAACGGGATGATCAACTGATTGGTGAGTTGGCGATCGCACCCCAACACCTTATCACCAAATTCTTAGAGGATAACCACCCCCAACTCTGTACAAAGTGTTTAAAAGTAGTTGAGAGGGATTACACCTGCGATCGCTGCTCATCTATGCAGTGTACACAGCAATCAAACAGCGTAAATTGCCCTAGCTGTGAATCTCCACTAATCACGTTAAATAATGGCTGTGGTGTGTGTGGATGGACACCCGAAAATTTCTTAGAGGAAAGTGAGCCGCAGCCGGAAACTGTGCGGAAGCCAAAAGGCAGACAGCGCAAAGGATGCCTGTACAGATACATTGAAAATAAGAAGCTGAAAAATGGAAGCATCGCTTCTTACCCCCGTGTGATTGGACACAGAGAGCAGGGTAATCCTACTCATTGGAGATGGGGGTTTAACTGGGAAGAGAAGATAGACGGCGAGTGGAAGGGGCGGAGTATTGGAAGTGTGCCAGTGGGGGCAGTTCCTATGATTCAGTCAATGCAGAGAGAAGGGGCTAGTTTAGAAGAAATAATCGGCTTTATCAGGAGGGCTAAAAGTAAAAAATCTTAGTTATGTAAGGGAGATAAAATTGTAAACTATCAACTTTAGAATGAGGCAAATTTATGCAACTAGGATTATTCCTTGACTTAGACGGAACTGTAAGAGAATCGACAGACGGTAAATTTATCCAAACACCCAAGGGGCAGCGAATAATGGCGGGTGTACATGAAGCGATCGCTTTTCATAAAAGCCAAGGTTACACAATTATCGGTGTGACTAATCAAGGTGGATGTGACACCATTAACCGTGATACTGGGAAACCGCTTAAGAGTTTAGAGAATGCGATCGCTGAACAACACTACACTCTTGAATTAATTCCCCAGCTTGAAGCGATTTATTTCTGCCCTGACATGAAGGGTTTGATAGTTCATCGAGTAAATAGAAATGATGCTGTTAAGCTTGCTGATCATACACCAGATGGAGAATTCTTAGAGGAAAAATTCAGATATAGAAAGCCTGGGGCTGGGATGATTTATCAGGCTGTATTTGATTTTGGCATTGATTTATCTAAAAGTTGGATGATAGGAGATAGAGACGAAGATGAGAAGGCAGCGAAGGCAGCAGGGGTCAATTTTATGTGGGCTGATATTTGGCACATGAGGTTCACACCTGGAATGTATGAAATAAGGCAGGCAACGCAAAGCCAAGTAGAATTTTTAGAGGGAATAAATTTAAATTAATATTCTTTATTAAAGAATAATGCTATTAACAGAACCGGAAATACAACAAGTTTTAGAGCAAGTTCAAGCTGCTTTTCCCAACTTAACTGATTGGGAATACAACAATGAAAAAAACGAGGAGTATTTTGGCTTCTCTATTTGGGGACAACTAGTTACTAATCCCGAACAACTAATGCCACGGCGTTTTTTTATTACACTCGATACTTACGAAGAGAAGTGGCAAGGATGTTTAACGATAGGACAACCTAGCTATCTGTGGTCGAGTGCTGATGTGGGGGACGCTCATTTAGTAGATACGGAACTAAGTGAAACTTTAGAAGAGGCGATCGCAGCACTCAAGGCGAAAATAGTAGAACTGTTCCAAGCTTTTCAGTAAATGAGCAGTAGCGCTAAATGCCTAGAGCGATCACCCTATACGTTCCAGTTCTTAACACCCCAAAATCTATAACTGTCCGACAACCCTACTTAAGGGAGATTAAATTATCTTCTTCTGGAAAATCCTAGCTTCTTATTTATGAATAAGATACCAAGTCCAAAGAAGAAGAAAGCAAAGTTAGTATTGGGTTCGGGTACTGAGGCGACGTTATCAAGTGACTCAAATCTAATAAAATCCAATTGGTAAGCTGAATTCACACAACAATTAGGGAAAAAACTGCTGTCATTAGACTGGTCGCCAAATGCCACAGTACCAACTAGACTTTCATCTTGTGGTATTACACCAGTACGTGTTAGCACAGGAGTTGCAGTACCTGCAATAATGTCGTCAAAAGATTTATCCACATAGACATTTAGGTTGCCATCTATATAGCTAATTGCATATTCATGAAAAACAGAAGTGTCGATTGCAAAGCTATCCCCTACTAAGTCAGACCACTGTATACTGTTTTCACCTATAGTTAATGAATTAGCCCGATCTACCTCAGAAAAAGAATAATTGCCATTTGGGAAAAAAATCTGCTGTGCAAAGGGTGATAAACCCAAACCATAGTCAAAAGAGTTGAAAGAAGAACGCAGTACTTTTACACCCATCGAAATTATATAGTTGGTAGCATTAATGTTTCTGCTATACAGATTAACTGCTGTTCCGGTAGTACTAACACTTAATACATCACTCGCTTCACCAGTAAATTGTGGTGTTACCGTTATCGTACCATTTGGTGGTTCAGCCACAAAACTGTCTAATTGCCAACCAACAGCGTTGGGTGTACCGCTCCCATCAAAGAGGAATGTTGCTGCTTGTGCCGCAGAAGGTAAACCAATACCAGCGCAGCCCAGAAGAAGGCTAGCAGTAGTAATGCCCAGTTTTTGAGTTATTTTCATGAGGAAATTTTTCAATTAATTAAATTGGATGATTTCAGCATTAAAACGTAGTTTAATGGTTGCGAGTACCACATTACATTGCTACTCGCACCCCGCAACTTTTAGTAAACTATTATTTAAGATTTTTATCTGGGCAAAATAAAAATAATATTTACTAATTCTTCATTAGTACCTAAAGTATATAAATTTTCGGTGAATTTACTTTAAGTAAATAAAAAGAGAAATATCAAAATGGTATCTCTCATGCAGCAGATTAAGGGATTCCTACGGCGGTAAACTACGCCCCCCAGTTCCAGTTTCTTAGAGGAAAAGAGCGATCGCAGTAGTTCATACTAAAATGAAACGCTACACAGCAACTTGAATCAAGCTAGTATTCTCCTTAAGAATATCTATTTCATCAAGAGATAGTATTTTAGGTTGCATTATCTCTTGAGGATAAGTGTAGTTGTGTGAATGGATACCCAAGAATTTCTTAGAGGAAAAAAAGGAAAGTGAAGGCGTTGGCGATCGCTTTGGAGTAAGGCGATGCCTACGGCTGGCTACGCCTACGCACTCCTAAACCCGTTAATAGGTTTGCTTGATTCAGTTGTGGGAGATAATCTATTGGTTTGTAACTTCCAGTCATGACCACCGAACCAAATCAGCTAAACCTATTCCCATCTGTAACGCCCACACCAGCACGTAGAGCAGAGGGGCTGGTGATGAGTGCTGATGCTCTGCTGAAGTGGAAGTCTCAGATTTTGGACTATCAGCAACGGGTTAGGGAAACCAAGCCAGTGCAGCAGGCGACATTATTTGATTTAGCCCGGTGCATTGTGACCCAGACCGGATTGATCCGTTGCAGCTACAGGTGCGATCGCTCTCTTTTTGGAGAATGCCAGCAGACAGCCCCGGCGATGCGTGTCTTTACTTTGTTGTTGATTCTGCGGCTAGTCTGATTTTGTATGTGGGGGAAACTTGCAAAAGTAATAAACGCTGGAAAGGGATTCACGCCTGCAAGGATTACATAGCTAGCTACCAGGATTTGCATTATCGCTATGGAATGAAAACAGCAGTCAACATCGCTTTTTGGTGGGATACACCTGTTGACCGACGCGCACGGCAAGAGTTGGAATTGAGTTTAATTTTGAAGTGGCGCAGTCCATTTAATAAAGAAAACTGGGAGCGGTGGGGGCAACCGTTTTGGGTAGAAAAAGTAAAGTTTAGTATCAAAGTAAATCTCCTCTTTTAATAGAGTGATAACTTATTAATTGAAGCCCTATAGCTTCATAGGCAGATTTAACAGCCTGTTTGTTCAATTTAATAAGAGGTAAAAACGCTGTTGTATTGCAATCTGTCTCGTCAACTAACAGCAACACCCAACTCGAACACTGATATTTCCTCCTAGTGGTAAACAGAGGGCACTGTAACTGATTGCTCAATGTATTTTAATCAGTACAACCCTGAACGATGGATGTGAGGAAATAACTAAGTGACTAGAGCTTGGGTGTTGTTGTTTTGGGAATATAAGCAACGCCTAACTGCACTATCCCCTTCAACAGCAGAATAATTAGTTGATTCTTATCGGTATTAATAGTTTTTATTCTGGTTTACCGAACTGAGCAATTAGAGTAAACCGTAATCTTTTTTACTGCTTAATTTTGTGCGGTAATCATCAATTATTTGGTGATAAAAACCGAATTTACAGGAGTTTTAAGCATACTTATTATGAATACATAAGCACAAACCCAAGTGCAAAAACGATTAAACAAAAGTTAATTAATGCGAGAAAGAGTTATGGTACTAGTTCGTTACAACCCCTGGCAAGAATTGAACGCTTTAGAACGTCACATCAACGGCTTATTTGGAGATACCAGAGTACCATCTGCACGGCTTGAAAAAGGCTTTGTCAGAGTTCCGGCTGCTGAGTTGCAAGAAACTGATGATGCTATTCATCTCAAACTAGAACTACCAGGACTGGAAGCTAAAGACCTAGATATTCAAGTTACCCAAGATGCTGTTCACATTAGTGGTGAGCGCAAGTCCCAAACTAAAACCGAAAACAATGGTACTACAAGAAGTGAATTCTACTATGGTAAATTCCAACGTGTAATTCCTCTATCTGTTCGGATTCAAAATACTAATGTCACCGCAGATTATAAAGATGGAATTTTGAATTTGACACTGCCCAAGTCTGAGCAAGAAAAGAACAAAGTTGTCAAGGTGAATCTAGAACAACCTGCTGTATAGTCTGAAACTTCTCTACCTCCAATGATTGATTGAGATAGCTAAAAGCCCAGTTATGAGATGACTGGGCTTTTTTGTATACGATCGCTCTTTTTTCCTCTAAGAATTGGGGGAGCGATCGCTTTGCGCCATCGTCTACCAGCTATATCCCATCTCTACAAGTTTCCTCTAAGAATTACTGCTAAAACGGTGTAGTATTGAAATTAAGTTCTTGCCAACCACTTGGAAAGTGCTAAATCTATTAGTGATTCTAACGAATTAGAAATTTTACAAGTATCCCGCAAGTTGCTATACCATTTAATTGGAACAGGGATTAATGATTTATATGAAAGACTTTGCATCAAATGAGGTCGTTTTTCTCGTGGCACAGCATCCCATTGGGATTGTAGCTTCATCTTGCCCAAGCCTTCCGGCACATGACCAACATCAGTAACAGAAGCACCGTCTGTCCATAATCTAATTCTGCCAATCACTTCTTTACTATTACCAAATAATGAACTTGGCACAGGCAACCACAGGAATATAATCAGCTGGCGAGTTTTAGATTGATAGCATAGTTCGGCTACTGGTTTAGCTTTACCTCTGCCATATCTAATAGTATTCCTACCTTCAAGTTCTTCTTTGATTCGCCCATCAAAACTAAGAATTTTCTCTCTAAGCTTGAGAATTGCTTGCTGTTCTTCTCCGCTACAAGTGCCTAGCCAATCTAAAAGTAATTGCGGTGGTTCTGGAATATTGCTTGATACAGTGCTAATATCAAGTTTCTGATAGGGAATTGGAATTGACCAAATTTGATTAGTATCAATATCTTGTAACTGCAAGTGAAAGTCTTGATTAATCTGGGCAACAGTAAGCTGCAAAAAATCGATTATCAACTTTGTGTGTTTGCGGTCAATTAGATTATGTCTGTGAAATGAGGGTGCGATCGCAATTAACTGGACAGACTGGCTGTAATCAATTTGCTCTTGAAATGGTTTTTCGTCTAGTAAGTTATCGTAGTAGCGAGTTAATTGCTGGACAACATATCTATCTTCAGTATTTTTGAGTTCTAAAATTACTAATTGTCTCGTTTCGTTAAGTGCTAAGATATCGCAGATTTCGCCCTTAACAGTATACTGTCGTTTTAAAGGTATTAAGCCTGATAATTGCTGCAAGTTATCCCAAACAAAATCTTCTAATGCTGCTTCTGATGCAAATTCCCAACTAGAACCTGTTTTACGTAGTGCTGCACCAGCTAACATATCTTCGTCACTGCAATATTAATAAAGTACTGAATATTATGGCATACGCGATGGCGTACCCACCCGCCGCAGGCATCGCACCCAGAACTGTTTTATTCAGGCACACTTACAGAAGAATGAAATACGGGATGAAGGGCGTGAGGCGAAAATCCTTCTCGTTTAAGTTGGTGTTCATTCATATAGTCGCTATCAAGGATGCCGTAACTTCTGGTCTTTTCCACCATCTCCATCACAAATTGTCTATTGAAAACTATTCCAAAATAAGTACTGCCTTTAAACTTATTTCCAATCCATGTAGGGTCAATTACTTCCATTGCGTTATTAACTAACCAAGCATGAGGTACTGCAAAATCCAACTCATCATCAATAGCAAAGCCTTCACAGTAACTTAGTTGCGAATAGTCCCACAATGCCTTGTAACAATTTTCAAAGCAAGCTTTACGTTCACCTTTAAATAGTGATTTAACCTGAGTTACAAAAGGTTTACCATAATCCAAAACTAGCCTTTGTGTACTTTTGTATTGAAAGTCAGAACGTGTATTAAGTTTATCAATTAAATCTGCTTGTTCTTTTAATATCGCCAAAAGACGGTCTGAGTTACTGCTCATTATTTAAATAATATTATTCTACAAGTTTTAGCCAACCAACACATTTTTCATAAGGAAATTTCTCATATTCACATTTAGCAACTCTAACAACCTCTTCTTGATGATGAGGAAAAGGAAAAGAATCGAAATATCCTTCTTTTATAGAACCATCTTCTAATAATAAGAGATAATTTCCATATTCTTCTGGTAGTCCTTCAATGATTTCAAACTTTAATATTTTATTTGACATTTTAATTATTCTTGAACGAATCGCTAAAATCCCTGCTGCTCTAATTTATTTAGTTTTTCTAACTTCCGATTTAGGAGTGAAGCATCAGTTTCAGGTTCACCATTGTCATCAGTTTTGCGTTCCTCGTCCAGCCATTTCAACAGTTCGGCTTTTGGACGAAATGACATTATAGGACGCTTCTGGTTGTAATTTTCTTGAGCTTGGTAAAGTGCATCACGATTGGCTTCATTCCATCGCTGCTGAGAAGATTTTTCTTTTCCATTATCAGTAATCTCTGGCATTATCTCAATTTTGAGATAGCCTCCTTTACTCTTAAATTGCCAATTATTATTGTAATAATTGAAGTGTTTTTTAGCTCCTTTTTCTGTTTTCCATCGCTTGCACAAATGGAAACTTTTATTGATAAAAGCATATTCAAGATTAGAGTCAAATGTGTATAGCCAACCCAAAGGCTTATCTTCTCTGCTATAACAACGGTATCCGTAGTACATACATATAAGGTTCATCACAGACCTAAACTTTTCTTCAGTAACTTTGATAAAAGTACTTCTCTCACAGCTAACTTAATTTTATCTGCTGTCTTACCAATTGGGTTATAGTCTGGTGGTATATCAAAAAACTCAGATGCCCAATAGCTGTTTTTGGTTTCTCGCTCGTATTTTTCTACTTCTTTGTAAGAACCAATGCAAATTTTCTCTTCCGTAAAGTACAATCTGACTTTTCCCTCTTCATTTAGTTCAAACATAAAACTTAACCTCAATTGATTAAATAACTGAACTTTTAACTAACAGGTTCGTGTTCGGTGACATATTTTTTTATAATTTGCTCAATTTCTGACTCCATCACATCCATGTGACCATCAACATCAGCATACCAGCCGTATTGATTAAGTGCAGCGATCGCAGCTTTGACAGTATCATTTACTGCTTGTTTCCTCCTACCTTCTGGTGATGCTAAGTAAGCCTGTCGTTTTACTTCCTTCTGCTGCTTATTAGCTTCAATTTTTTCTAAGATTGGTTGTATTTTATCTAGAGTCCAAAGGTAACTAGATTCTACAGCACCAATTTCTTTGCCATCGGATGTATATCGCTTTCCATTAGAGAGAGTTATTTGTCCAGTTGGGGAAATGCGTTCAATTACCTCTATTTCCGCTTTAGTACCTATACGCACACTGTCATAGTAAAAAATTCCTACTTTATCCCCTGGTTTTAGTTCTAATGTGTTCATATTTTTTTATTAAAAAATAAACTCAATTGATGGTGAAATTTTTATAGCCCGTTCACCACCACCCCTAAGACCGAAAGCACCACGACCAGAAGGGAGATAGTCACCAGTTTTATAAATCACATCTTTAGCCCCAGCCATTGCTGCAATTTCTTGACTTTGGTTTTTAATGAGAGTTTGTAGTCTCCGAGTATCTATACCTGGAACACGAGCTAAAAATGTTTTTGTTGATTGTGAAACTCGATTTAGTACACCCATCTCTACATAAATTTTGATGGCAGTTTCTAGAGATGCTTTCTCTTCAGTGGTCATAGGATTTTGGGCTTTCATGACATCAAACTTAATTCCAGCAGTGCTTCAGTTCGAGTTAATAATCTACCAGTGTGGGGCGATCGCCAAGACAAACCCGGAGGTTGGCAGTTTTCTTCCCGCCGCCATCCGACATCACATAATATTTTCTCTTTGGCATCGCACTCGACAACTAGAGCAATAATTTCTTTTGCTTCTGTCAGCGTATCCACCCGCCGCAGCTTAGTCTTTTGATTGCTGCTTACTTGAAATGGTGTAAGCCCGCTTTTGTCTTCAATCAACCACCCTTTAGTAGTGTTACTCCGTCCAGGTAATCCGTTGGAATAGTAAGTATTGCGGACGTAAAACCTACCATCAGCAGTAAGATATTCACCTGCCTCAATACGTTGCAGTTTCATAATGGTTTTAATCGGGATAGTCAGAATGTGCGATCGCTTACTCTTATATGTTCATAGTATACTATGAATTTACAGTCTGTGCGTTTAGCTAACTGATAGCTGCCAACACATTTTCGCTAGCCCAAGGCTTCCTTTTTCCTGTTGATGATGTGGTACGCCATCGCAGCCCTTTAATTAAGGCGTTCTGCAATAATCTCTATGATTTTTGCTATTTCTTCGGGGCTGGCATTCTCTAAAGGCATAATAGTTATCAAAGATAGAGAACGGTGATTAAGCACTGTCTTTGCATGATATGGAAGAGTAGCATAAGTGCATCCATTTAGTTGTGTCTTAACTTCTAGTTCGCTCAAAACTAATTTATTGCTGTAAAAATCGACAATTGCTTTTAACCTCTGCTTGCCATCAATAACTTCGTGTGTATGATCTGACCTTTCATAGAGAACAATTGGCATTACAGGAAAATTAATAATAAAAGATTCAATTAGCTTGGATTTTTTTACATCATTCCAATTCCCAAAAGATTGACTCTCATTATCAATCATCATGTAATTAGGATTAGACCTGATATTGTCAACTAATGCTGGTAGCTTCATCCTGTCAATTTCTTGAATTAATCTGTCTTGACTGGATTCATATCTCGCATTTATTTCATCGTCTGTTATCATGATAATTCTTTCCCACCCATTACTAAAACTGGCTCAATCCAAACTAGTTTTCTTTGCTGCCTACCTTCTCCGTAAGGCTGATTGCGTAAAAAGCCTCTGCGCCAATGGACACTCTTAGAGCCATGTGTACCGCTACTACCTTCACTGCTTTGCGTCCCTTCACGTTTGAGTCGATATCCAAATCCTAACCAAAGTGGTTGATAAAAATCTTGGGCTTGCGCTTTGCCAAAACCTCTATTCACCCTGACTAGTTCGCTTGTTGTATCTACAAGTTCTGGGCGGCATTCCATTATCAAAATTAATCGCAAGAAAATTGATTGTAGATATTGATTAAAATCTGTAACTACTTGGGAATTGAAATCTTGAGTATCAGTATATGTAAATTTTTTGAAATTATCGCTAATTTTCAATCTGCGGCAGAAAACGGTATCCCTATCTATTGCAGCCCAATAAAGTAAGTCATCAGATGTATCACAATGCCAAAAAATTGTATCAATACTACGTTTTTCTGGGGAAAGAACTACACCCTTGGGCAACATAAAAAATCCTGTTTTCATTGCCCACTGTAAATCGTCAACTTCAACATCTAAATTTGATTGCATCAATGCACTTAATAAATCATTATTTACCCAATAAGCAGGGCATTTAGCTTGCCCTACTTTAAAAAGCGTGTAGAGGGTAATATACCTTGAATCCTTGGGGTTAGTTCTTAGTTGGCGCAGTAGGTTTTGTTCCTCCGAAGAGTAATAAAATTCTGCAACAATACCGCATATCTTTTCATAGCTTTCGTAACCGTCTACATGAACAACGGGACGAATAACAATTTCATTAAACCAACCTCTAGGTTTTTTACTCATGCGCTGCGCTTTAAGAACTCCTGGCGATGCCATCTCATTGCATCAACTCTAGGATAATACTGTTGTTGGCTTGGTAAGATAATGCGATCGCCCCTAAATTCTCGCATCGGCTTGGCGTTGGGTGAATCTTCCCGCAGGTTGTCAGCAACAATAATGGTGTAATCGTCATTGATAGTGAACCAAAAGCGGTCAAATGCCCAGTGATGATTTTTGCACAGTGACAGCCCGTTATCAATGCGGTCATCGTAAAACTGGGAGAAAGGTTTGATGTGTGACCCATCCACAATGTTCTGTCCTAGTGAGTCCAGCACTTGCAAACCGCAAAACGCGCAGCGTTGGTTGTAAGTTGAAACTACAATTTTACGGAACGCACCATCTCGCACAATTACAGCTTGCTCATCTTCTAATTCCTCTGGCTGGTAGACCTTACCGCCGGAGCGTTGCAACTGGTCTTGTAGTTCAGCAAAGGCGTTGACTTGCAATAATGACTCGATATCCTGTGTACGCTCGTTAAACCACGAATTAATGAGTGTGTGGGTTAGTACAGTCCTGTCCTGGGGATTTTGCAGCAGTGACCAGAGTTCATCATCAAGGTAAGCATACTCTACAGTTTGCCTAATGGTACTGGGAGTTCTGATTTTCACCTTGGCAGCAATCAATGATTCAAACCCCAGTTTCATCTCAAAATACCAGAAACCGTCACTGGTGAGATGGTAAAAAGGTAAGCCTATATCAGGCTTGCGTACTGGCTCCAGGTGGCTCCACAGTTTGAGAAATGTGGCGATGAGTTCAGCAGATAGAGGAATTTGGTTTCTCACTATTTGCCCAGTAGTTATCATTTCAATGATAGATAAAAGCAAAATCGGTTTATTGGGCGCACCAGGGCTAACCTAACATTTAAGCCTAGCTTTCCAACAACATACTTGGGAGAAAATTTCTTAACGTAGTAAGCTAAATCTTTGGCCATTCGCAGTTATGAGAGAATATCGCTGTACACGTAACGCATTATACTTACACAACTGCACTGGGCGCGATGACATTAGAGAACGGCAAGGTCATTATATCTGGGCTGAAAGCGAAGAAGAAGCTTGGCAGAAAATGGCAACTAGGTTTCCTGAAGAAACCGAGGCAGGCTTTACCGTTCAAGAATGGGAAAGTTTTGATGTCACTGTGGTAGAAATCAAACGGGATGAAAACGGGAATACTATAGAGTAGCCTTTTTAACCCTTGCTATGTCATCGGGAAGCAAAATCATCAGTACAATTCTCAAGCACGATACAAAAGCTACAAGCTACAAAATTGCCTTGCTGCGTGCGATTAATGATGTGGTTCTCAGCTTCCCCGATTTGCGGAACCGAAAAGCAGACGTAGCAGTTCCTTTGCGTTTACTAGCACAGTTTTGGGTGGCTTACTATTGGCCATTTGTCAAACCGAGCGAACCTATCTTGCAAGGGCAACGAACAACACTGAACGGTCAATTGCGAAATGATATGTCGTTTCGCCCTGAGTTAGAGAGACTACGGTGTGAATGGGAATCAATTGTGGGCGGAACCTCAAGCCCTAGCGATGGCTTTTTCCTCATTAACGAGCTGAGAGTTCCGCGAAAATATCAAGCCTACTCCAAACTGTTACTTCAAGCTTACCAAGCTGCCCTCACTGCCATTAGCAAGGCAATTGAAATGCCTGTTAGATATGCAGGGTTTGGTCACTGGAGTGTGTTTGATAAACCCTTAAAGTATGCAGAACTTAGCACTCCAGTTGTAGCAATTCCAGGTACTAAAGCAGAAGATAAATGCTTAATAATTCAAGCCGAACTCTGGCAAACTTTTGGGGAGATGTCATTGTGGATTGAGGCACTTTGTATTCATGAATGGTGCTTGTTTACAGAGAAAGTCGAACAAGAAAATCATCTTAAAGTTCATCGAGGTTGTATTTATCAGCTGCTAACAGATAGACTAGACAACCGCAGACCTTTGAGTTGGGAACGCAACCATGTTGATGTACTCTTGATGGAAGGAACAGAGTTTGTTTGCCCGTGGACACAAAAGCACATTTCTTATGGCATTAGGTACGATTTAGACCACCTTTTACCAGTGTCGCTTTACCCGATTAACGAACTTTGGAACTTAGTACCTGCTGACCCTAATTTTAATTCCCACATCAAGCGCGATCGCCTTCCTTCCCAGGAAAAATTACAGATGGCTCAACCTTATTTAGAGTTAGCTTACAGAAACTACAGTAAATCTGGTTCGCTCTCGCTAGCACTTAAAGAGGATGTGGCTGTCAGATTTTATACTGTTTTTGATGATACCGCTTCTTTCCCTGGTGTACTATCAACTGCTGTTGTTGACCTCATTAATATCTTTGCTGAGTCTCGCAATCTAGCTCGGTTTTGACAATATGGCAATAACATATCAAAGTTCAGTTTTCAGAAGTAGTAGAGTTAGGCTTTACCGTCAAAGGATGTCATTTGGCTTAATGTTACTCTGGTAGAGGTTCGGCAAGAGGAGTCCAAAAATGAATGAGTCACTAGATGCTGCTAAAAGCAAACTACAAGTTATGGAATTTTTTGCAGCAGCCCTCCAAGATAAAGTATTGTTAGACCGATTGATGCAAGCAATGGGTGCGAAAGATAAGGCTGCAATCATAACTATGGCTGCTGAACGTGGCTATAACTTCTCTCAAGAATCATTGCACCAGGGGCTAACGAAGATATTCCATTTGATTACCCCAATCATGCAAGAGCAAAACTTAGCCGTGTCTGAAGAAATTGATTAAGGAGTATGAAGTGATACTAAGGGAAAGAATTCAGCAACTCCTTGACCCCTATGATTCTTCTCAAACTGAATGTGATGGCATGACTCGCATCTGCCACACCGTACTAACTAATCACGGCATTGAACATCAAGCGATGTTTGGGGTTTTGACTCAACATTATCAACATATTGAGCCGCATTTATGGATTGATCTACCAAGTGGAGAACGCATCGATTACCGAGCTAAGATGTGGCTTAAAGGAGAGAATATTCCTCACGGTGTTTTCAACCCTCAAGACTTTCCAGATGTCATTTATACTGGTGAACCTATAGAGTTAGATGTGTTGTCACCAACACTATTTGAAATACTGACACTTAGGTTTGATTGGGAAAAATTTCAGCAATATGAAACACCTGACGCTTAATTTTGCACAGGTTCTACTGTCATGATATATTGCCCATACGCACGACCATTTTCCCATTCCCTAGCATCAACTATATAATAAGTGTTATCAAGCTTAAAGACTGCCATTCTTTTATTTCTTCTGGTCGCTACTTGGATTGTAACATTAACAAGTTCTTTAAAGTTTTCAGATGCCATCTACAATTCCAATTCAATCTTGATAAACTGCTAGTTTTTTTAATTAATTATCAAAAATCTAGATAACAAAATATTAAATATATTTTGTCATCTACAGGTTATTTGCTAAATAACAAGATTTTTACAAAATTGCTTTAGATAAACAAACTATAATAAAATTGAATAAAATCTATATTTTAACTATAATGATTAGCTCATTACGGCTGCTAAATTTTAAAGCATTTGAGAATCAATTAGTTGAATTCAAATCGCTTACCCTACTCTCTGGTTATAATAGCACTGGTAAATCCTCTGTGTTGCAAGCACTATCACTGCTGCATCAATCTTACCAGCAAGGTTTACTACAAAGCAATGGTTTATTGCTCAATGGAAATTTGGTAAATATTGGCACAGCTAATGATGCTTTGTATGAAAATGCCAAACAAGACTATGTAGGATTTGAGCTTAGTTTAAAAAACGGAACTAAAGGAACATGGCACTTTAAATACAACTCATTAGAAAGAGAAGCAGATTTTTTAGAGAGTGGATTCAACTCTGTTGATGCCGATGTTTATCAGTCAAGCATTTTTAGTAAAGAATTTCATCACCTTCAATCAGAACGTGCAACAGTTGCATCAGGAATCTTAAATTACCAAAGGCGAGAACTTAGACAAATTGGTGCGCTTGGCGAATATACAGCACATTTTCTCTACACTTATGGTGATCAACCAATCCCCATCGCCGAACTCGCTCACTCGCAAGCAAAATCAACAAATTTGCTAGACCAAGTTGAAGCATGGATGGGAGAAATAAGTTCTGGCCTACGCATTCAAGTTGACGCACATCTAGATATGGATTTGGTTAACTTAAAATTTAGTGACCATATTGGATACGGCATTACCTACGTTTTACCAATTATCGTGGCAATTCTAGCATCTAATCCAGGTGCATTAATTCTTATTGAACACCCAGAAACCGGACTCCACGCCCAAGCACAAACAAAGCTGGGTAAGCTGTTAGCGCTGGCTGCTAACTGTGGCGTTCAAGTTGTGGTAGAAACTCATAGCGACCAGATTCTAAACGGTATTCGTCTTGCGGTGCATGGTGGTAAAATTGAGCCGACGGATGTGCAATTACATTACTTTCAACGTCACCACAACCAAGATCAAGCTTTTATTAAAGTTGTGTCACCACGCATTGATAAAGACGGCAGAATTGACCGATGGCCTGATGGTTTCTTCGATGAGTGGGAAAACAGTTTAATAGTTTTATTAGAACCTGCAAAATCATAGCTCGCTTCTGTTGCAAGTTGCGATCGCTCTCTTTTGCTCTAAAAATGAGGGTAATCGATCTACCGTTTTCCTCTAGCAATCGGGCGCTCGCTCACTAATTAGGATTTATTGACAAATTCTTCTCTCTTTTTTCAGAAATATTTAAGTAATAGCGAAGAGATGGATGTATGTAGTATTCGTTATAAGAAAGCGGATTAATTGATGGATCATCGTAATAATAATAGAAATGTACCCCACCTCTTTGTTTTACTCTTGCTCCTCCTTGACGCTTAATACCAATAACACCCCATATAAATAGCTGACGTATTAACTCATTTGAATTTACATAAATATTTTTGTGTTTAGTGAAATCATTTAACTTACTTATCATCTCAGATTGAGATATTTTGTGAAGAGAACCGCTAAAGATAGTTAGAATATCTTTAACATAAGGAACTTGGTGTTGGTATTCTATTATTAAATCTGTATATTTACTTTGGCTATATTTTTCTTGTTCCGCTAATCTCGTGTCATCTGGTTCAATTACAGTATGATTACTTCTGACTGCTATCTCAATGGCGAAACGGACAAAGGATATAATATCTCGCGGTCTTTTAAATGTTCTGTCAATAATATATTTTTCTGCTGAAGCCTTACTTCGATAGTTTTTGTCTGAAAAAACCTTTTTCCAAATCTCTTGATTCGATTCTGAATCCCCAAGACCTAAACTTACTCGAACCCGTTCACAAACTACATCTTTTAATTCATCAACGCTCCAGTTTAAAGTTTCTTCATTTTGTCTTAATTTATCTTGGTCATTAAAAAAAAGACTATCGTATATATCCGACCTTAAAAAAACAGTAACAATGAGTTTATCAGTAAATGCAGCATTGATTTCATTTGCTGCCTTCAGTAGACCAATAATAAGGTTTTTGGACTCTTCTGAACCGTCCCAACTATCATCAAGTCTATCAATAATAATATGGACTTTTTTTTCTAATGGCCATTCTTTTAAGAGTAAACTTCTTATCTCTTCTATTACTTTTAAGGGAATAGGTATTGCATTTACATCTCTAAGCTCGATAATAATTCCCTTAATTTTAACTCCACTTAAAATATTTTTAGCTTTATTGACTAGATTCAAAAACCAATTCTCAGAATTTATTGTGTAAGCATCTCTCATATATTGAGAGTATTTAAATAACTCAGATTTTTTTAACAGTAAATTAGACTCATGTAGTTTACAAAGAACTGACGATAATAAGGTCATTTTCCAAGCATTGGTATGAGCTTGAGCTAATGAAATTCCTATTTCTTTGTAGTCTCTAAGCAAACTCCAAGAATATTGATCTGGAGTAATCGGTATTACAAGAGAACCCAAGGTTTCTAGCTCATCTTGCATTAAGCGGAAAATCGCTGATTTTCCAGAGCCTTTTCTACCAATCACAATTGTCTTTTTACCCGCTAATGCATTTTTATAGTTTGAAGTTTTCAAAAAATACTCTCGAAGCCGTTTGTCTTGTTCAGCCTCATCATTTCCGAGATCCACTTTTGACAAATCGAACATAAAGCATCCTCATTCACAAGGTTTACAAAGAAAACTGGAATATTTTTCAATTGTGCCTTTTGCACTTGCATAATTATCGCAAATATAAGTCAAGTTAAATGCGATCGCCCACTTTCGGCATCAGTTGGGTTAGTGGTGACGGTGTTTGAGGGGATAGATGGGGTGCAAGGGGCGATCACTTAATATATTTTTAAACTCCCTCTTGCCAGCCTTCTATTCCCGCTATTAGAACATTCACTAAAGGATGATCGACGGCTTCTTTAAAAGCTTCTTTACCAGCAAGTTTTAATGCTCCTAGCACTCTTGCCTTTAAAGTCGGATCATTTTCAATTTGATTTATTGCTTTCTCTACTACAGTTGCTTTTTCTACTAAACTAGTAGTGGGATAGCTTTGCTCTAATTGTTTTAAAATCTGCTGAATTTCTGCGGCAGATTTAGCTAAATTTTGTTGAATAGCATAGTTATGTGTGACATCGCCTGTGTAATCACGTCCTGCAACGCCACCACCGATATTAGCACCCTGAAAATCATTATTTTGAATATTCGACATAGATTTATTTATAGCAACATTTTTAATGTTTAAACTGAGATTTTGAATCATGGCAGGGAAATAATTAGTGGGTTCATGTGGTTTTTTAATAGCAGCTTCTACTTCACACACACCTTGATGTGTGATAGTTATATAAGCTGAACCACCATACATTGCATACAGACTACCCAATGGCTTAATTAAACTTTGGTTTTCTAAATATTCTAAAATATGTAATAGTTCTTTACTACATACACCAGTGTTATTACAAATAGAATTGGTGTCTGTTGCTATATCTTTATCGCCTTTAGTCTCAAAATAAATAAGTTTTAAAACTTTAAATCTTTTTGCGTCCTGCTCAATAACATAGTTATAATCTATTTCTATATCACTCATCTCTTTTCAAACCTCTAAGCATTGGGAGAGCGATCGCAATTGAAAAGTTTTATGATCTTGGGCTTGAGCATGAGTAGCTGCTAAACGGGTGCATCCTAGTTTTTATTTTGCGTCTAGAGAATAAAATCATAATCCCGGTAGAGTGGAGGGTTTGACAATTAGTACTTTTGCTCCAGTCGAAAAAGTGGGATGATCCCCTGCTAAACTAATTTAACTAATCAGGTTAATACCCAATCTCTCTGCAATTGCAGATACCGCATTGGCAAAAGTAGCAACATCTTTACCAATACTCCAAAGAGCGAATAATGCAGATTTTAACCTTCCAGGTTTAGTAGGAGTAATAATTTCAGACTTTAAGGTTTCTAGAGAATCAACAGCTACATCCTGATTGTCGGATGGAAGAGATTTTAACTGTTGATGCAATAATTCTGTTAGTTTAATAATTTCATTTATGTCAGAATTGGTGTGCTGAGTGAATGTATTGGTGAGATTTCCATTAATATTGCCCCCAGCTACTACACCATTGATATCAGAACCACCTATGATGCCGCTAGCGTCACGACCAGCCTGAATGTTGGTTGAATAATTCTCAGACACAGTTACCCCTTTAAATGAAGTTATATTTTTTGAATTATGATTTAATTGAAACTCGTTATTTACTTGAAGAATACATTCATTAAATATCTGATTTACAACTTTCTCAGGAACTGCCTTTTGACCTAATTTGACTTCACCTGCATTAGGAGCAATTCTTTCAATTTCTAAGACAAATTCTAAAATTCTAGTTTTTATAGTATCTATAATACCTACAACAGCATTCACGCCTACCATACGCCATGCTGTAACACATACCATATTTTCATATACTTCTGGCTGTATCAGCATAATAAGATTCGCTGACCAGGGAAGCCTAAGTATAGTACTACTTGCATTGTCAATTAGACTTTCTATGTTACTAATACTTTGAAGAAAACAAAGAGTAGTTAGATTTTCTCTAAAATCTTCTGGTAGACATAGAGATGGAATAGGGCCATTTTTAATCCGACTGCCAAATAAGCCAATAAAGTCACCAACAGACTCAACGTTTCTAAAAACCCTGTATTCTGGACAAGTATCAATTGATTGATATCCTTTTAATTCCTGATCAACCCAATCTTTAAATGCTTTGTGGTCTAAACGTGCTGCCAAAATTTTACATTTTCGCAATATATCAGATATCTTAAAATCTGGGTTTGTAGTAGCTTCTTGAATTTCCCTTAGTAAACTCATTAAATTTTTTCGCTCAGTCTAGTAGTTTGCTAAAAATGAGAGATGCGATCGCATGATCTGCAAAAACCACAGCTAAGTCTGTATTGCGCTTTTGGCAAACTTCTGAAGGATTCTAGAGCTAGGATGATCAGCCAGAGAGACAAGCTTGTTTGCTAAAGCAACAGGAATGAGAGAGTTGTCGTACATATCGCACTTTAGCTTCTCAACGTTGGTTAAAATTGCACTCAAGTTTTGGAAGTCTGCCTCTTTGGGATTTGTCATATTCCTTGAAGTTGGTAAAGAAACAACGTACATCCCACCTGCCAAGGTCTTAAAAATCAGCTTGTTGCTATAGTAAGTTGTAGAACCATAAGGTGTTGTTGGGTCAGCTTTGCCAGGAAGAATGTACTTGTAGATGTAATCATTATTCAGAATTAGGACAGTTCCATTTGCAAGCTTTTCAGAGATTTCATCGGCGTGTTCTACAAAGGCTCCACTCTTTTCCAATCCAGCTAGGTATAAGTTGTGATGTTTAAAGAGAAAGTTGACAAGCGATCGCATTGGACGGTGCATATTTGCTGTTTGTCCAAAAAAGGCAAGTGGCCCATCCTTGACAAACAAGATTTCCTCTAGTAATGCTGGCTTTATCTTAAGAATGAGTCGAATGAGGTGAACTAGGATAATCTGCTCTAAGGTAGTTATCAAATATCCTAAAATGCCTCCAGCACCTAACTCTTCATCGATAGCTTCATGTAGCCGAAATACATCTGTTAGAAAAATCTCAGCCCTGCAATGATTACAGAAAAAGGTATGGTCTTTTGTCATGTCTCCCAGATTAAGGGGAATACCTGTACTTCCACAAACTGGACAACTTGCTAAGTTCCAAGTTGGTAAACTTACATCATATTCCTGAAAGATAAACCATCTTAGTGTTGCAATCAATTCTTCATTGTCCACCTTCTGGCAGAAAAAGTTATGAATAGTTTTACGTACTGAGTTTACAAGTGTACTTTCATTTTTAAATTGGATATTGCGAACAGGCAGAGTTAGTTTTAAACGTTGAATCTGTTTTAACTTCGCCATATCATCTGGGTCTATGAAAGGCTGTTTAGCAAGTCCATCAAGATCATCAATGCTAAAAATGAGCGCCCCGATTTGACAAAAGCAGACAGTTGACGAAGGAAAGCCTGTTTGTACAGCTACCTCAGTATAACCCCCATCAATGGCAACAACATTACGTATCGGATTTTTAGCTACAGGCTGATAAATTAAGCGATCGCAGTCATCAAGCGTAACTTCTGAAGCAAACTTAGGAAGATTACACTGCTTAAGAAACTCCTGTAGCGATTGGTCATTAATTATATGACTATGTGCAGACTTGCTGGCATACTCATTAGGTCGCCGTCCACGCTTGCTTGTATATCCCATAAACTACGTGCTTTCCTAGATTTTAGAGAAACGGTCAATTTGAGTAGGAACTACGAAGGCATTTGAGTATGTTTTCATACGTACAAAACCTTTATCACTATCCGCACTAAACCTGACTAAAGATTCAGTAAAGTCTCCAAAGTCGTAATACTTTTTAATTTCTTTTGTCTCGTCCTCGTTATTTAAGTGGGCAATAAACCAATTTTGAGTATTTTTAAGAATGTTGGAGCTAATTGAACTCACTTCTTGAGTAGCATAAATTAAGCCAAGATTGAGTTTTGCACCTTCCTTTGCAATCCGGTTATATACTTGGCTTAAGTCCTTATCATTCTGTTTAGGGAAAAGATTATGAGCTTCTTCAAAGTAAAATTGAACGAAGTTATTGGGTGTATTTTGAATGAAGCGATTCATTGCATCTGCAAAAATTTTGCGGCAAATACGCTCGGAATATAAACGCTGAATTTCTGGATTGCCTTGTGACAAGTCTACGATGATAATCTGACCCTTGCGAAGTTCCTCAATAATTTCTTCCTCAAAGGGTTTACCCCCTGTTTCTGTATGAAGGTTAGCAATATCTCTCAGTTTGATATAGCCACTGATTGTAGCATTACCCTTTGGCTTTGATTTACGCGTTAAGAAAACAAGTAATGCCTTCAAATCTTCTTCAGCCCACTCCCGCCCTTTCTTACTTTGATAATCTGTAAAGAATGGGTCATTATAGTTTTCCCAAATGGTTTTAAACCATTCACTGGCTTCTTCCAAAGTGATCCCGTTTTTAGGATTAAGACTTCCATCAGTCTTAACCATCTTGTTGAGTGTATCCTCACCGGGAAAATTCACGGTGAAGTTATTTGGAGGCTTAAATCCTGCCTTATACAGGCAACACCAGTAAGCTGCTTTTTTTCTCTCATACCGTGTAATTGCAGAAAAATCTGTTTTATCCCTTGGTTCTTCAAGATCAATTGATAAGAAGCTTTTTACATAATCAGCAGTTTCGAGTTCTAAGTGGCTTCGTATCAATTCAAATCCCGATTCTATATCTCTATAAAAATTTACCTTCATCACTTTGAAGCTATCTTTATTGAGAGTGCTGTACCGGATAGTTCGCTCTTTATATATTTCAAATATAGCTGTACCTTCATCCTGCATATTTGCATTTGCATACTCACCATTGATGTCAAATATAATTTGACCGACTGGATACTTTGGTAAACCATCTTCAGTTAAAGGTTCTAAGTTCGCTACAGCACTTCCATTTAACTTACCGTTGATTCCATGACCTGCCTTATCGCTCATCAAAACAGTAGCTTGAATAACCTTTTTAACTGTATTTGACTTACCTGTACGGGTCATTCCAAATAGAGCAGTACGTTTACCAAGAAAGTCTTTTGGACTTACGAAAACAGGTACATCATCTTCCTGTGCTTGGAAGCGAAGGCTAGAGCTATAGCGAACCTTGCCAATTTTGATATCAGTTGGCTTACCTGTGATGCCCTCTTCACGGAAGTTGACTATAAGTTCTAATACGTCTGGATTTGGCTTAATGACCCTATAGTGATGGGCGCTATAAAAGTTTTCAACATCAGCGCCAAAACGTGTACATCCTTTATCGTCCTTATAAAATGTTCCTAAAATTCTGCATTCCAGCCCAGAGAAACTAAATTCATATTTTGTGTAGCTATCTAATTGACTTTCTTTACCACTTGTCTTTAAGTTATCTTTATAATATTCAACCATTGAACTGATGACATCATTATCAGTAGGTAACTTCGCTGGTTTCACAACCCTAAGAAGTAATACCTCAGAAACATCAACCTCATTTTCATTTTCGTAATAAGCTAATAAAAAAGACCCTTGGGGAACTCCTTTAGCTTTTAGCTTCCAAGAGTCAGCAACTAAAATATATGCTTTTTCATAATCAATGTGAAATGGACGACCAATAAAAATTCCAGTTTCTATATCACCTGTACTACTATTTTTTTTAAATAAATCAACAGATGCAATTTTTGATATTATATTGGTAAAACTTAGTGTCATTGATAATTTCCTTTGAAAATTACTGCTTTTATCACCAAATATTGAAGAAAATATTGGTTAATTTGCCAAATACTTCTCCAACAAATCCTTACCTTGATCGCCCATGTGAAGCAGCTGTGCCTCAATCTTTTCCGTTGCTAGCGGCGATGGTTTAGAGCGTCCATTCTCCCATCGGTTGATTGTTGGGTAAGTGACACCTAAAGTAGCTGCAAACTGTTCTTGCGTTAGCCCAGTCAAAAGCCTGAGTTCACGAATGAGCTTGCCAACTTCTGGCTGGTTGATGACTAGGGGCTTTTTTCTGACCATCTAGCTTCTGAACTCAAATAACAAACTTGATGTAAGACTTGATATATCATCTGACATATTTTAACTACATCAAGGCTGGTGCGCTCTCCGCAAATACTCGGAAATTTTTTGGGCTTAACAAGATTCAATCCAGTTTTGTTCAACTCAAAAGGTATAGAATGCCATAACTTCGTTAAGCTGCGCGGAGCGCATCCATACATCTGCTTCATTTTACATCCCCAATTATTGAGAATTCTGATTATTTAAACAGATTTGTTTGAGCTAACAGTTTGCGAAAATGCCCTGACTTGGCGTTAGTAAATTATCTGGATCGTAACGTCGCTTTGCATTTCCCAAATTTCCCCAAACTCGACCAGAATGCTGCTGCCAATCCTTTTTGGAAAAGGGAATAGCATTTACGGAATATTTGTAACCACCCAAGTCACGGTTTTGCTCAAATAGTTTGCGATTATCATTGAGCGATCGCCCATAAAATTCTTAGAGGCAAAGTTGCCAAATAGCGATGATACAGAGTACCCAATCGAAGCGATCGCTTGGGTGAACTGAATAAACTGGTGCTATACCGAAGATTCCCAACTAGATAGACTTCTTGAACCGTAGGCATCGCTATTCTCTATAATTTTATAGTACATAAATACTATAAAAGCTCACCCTATAACTTTTCCAACAGTGACTATCGAGTATAATAGCTGCGCCGTTTCCTGAAAGTGATGTCCACTACACCCCTGCCAAACCAGCAACAAGTCAACGCAACTCTCAAACATGAATCAATTACCGGAGTAGTAGAACGCCTGACCTATTACAGTCAAGAGTCAGGTTATACTGTGGCACGTTTGCAACGCTCTGGTGCTAAGGAACTAACTACGATTACTGGTAGCTTTGCAGATATTCAACCCGGACAAACGCTGCAATTAACAGGTTTTTGGCGCGAACATCCCCAGTATGGTTTGCAGTTTCAAGTTGTTAATTATAAAGAAACCAAACCTGCAACACTCACAGGAATTGAGAAGTATTTAGGTAGCGGTCTAATTAAAGGTGTGGGGCCTGTTACTGCGAAACGGATTGTTGCTCATTTTGGTATAGAGACTCTAGATATTATTGAAAATCAAATAGAGCGCTTGAGCGAAGTCAACGGCATCGCCAAAAAGCGCATTGCCATGATTCAAAGAGCCTGGAATGAGCAAAAAGCCATTAAAGAAGTGATGGTATTTCTGCAAGGTCACGGCGTTAGCACCACTTACGCAGTCAAGATTTACAAGCAATACGGCGATAAATCCATAGATACAGTAACTCATAATCCTTATCAGCTAGCAACTGATATCTATGGCATTGGTTTTTTAACTGCTGATAAGATTGCCCGTAATTTGGGGGTTCCCGCAGATTCCGAGTTTCGCTACTTTGCTGGACTTGTTCATGCTTTAAGTGAAGCAGCAGAAGACGGACATTGCTACTTACCTCAAACAGAATTAATTGAATCGGTGACTAAACTGCTCACTACTGCTGACCATCAACCAACAGAAGATGCGATCGCTGTAACTATCAAAGATATGGCTTTGAAAGATGAGCTAATTAGAGAACGTGATGCTGATAAAACGCTCAATTGCTACAAGCCTACTTACTTCTACACTGAACAAAACTTAGCCCAATTGGTACGCGATCGCCTCAGCTACCCCATCAGTTCTGATATTCCTCGCGTCCGCACTTGGTTGGAGCGTTTTAGTCACGCAATAAAAGTTTCACTATCACCCGAACAGCAACAAGCAGTAGAGACGGCTGCTTACTCTCGATTTACAGTAATTACAGGTGGCCCTGGTGTCGGTAAAACATTCTGCACTAGCACCATAGTCTCACTGTGGAAGGCAATGGGTAAATCAATTGCCCTGGCTGCACCAACTGGACGGGCTGCCCAAAGATTAGGCGAGATGACAGGACTAGAAGCTAAGACCATTCATCGCCTACTGGAATTTGACCCCAGAACTCGCAGTTTTAAATGCGATCGCACCAATCCATTACCCTATAGTGCAATTATTGTAGATGAAGCTAGTATGCTCGACTTGTTTCTAGCATATTCTTTGGTTCAAGCTGTGGCAGACAATGCCCAACTCCTGTTGGTGGGAGATATTGACCAATTGCCATCGGTGGGGGCGGGTAACGTGCTGGCTGATTTAATTAATTCGGGAAAAGTGCCTGTGGTGCGCCTCACTCAAGTATTTCGCCAAGCTGCTACTAGCAAAATTATCACTGCATCGCATCTAATTAACCGAGGACAATATCCCAACATTGAATCAATTTCAGACACACCTCAATCTGATTGTCTTTGGCATGGTGGAGGATTACAAGCAGAACATGGGGTACAAGCAATTAGCGAGTTGATTGCAGATTTTGTTCCTCGGCTTGGTTTTAATCCTGCTACTGATGTACAAGTGCTTGCACCAATGTCACGGGGATTAGTTGGTACTCGCAATCTCAATAATGTACTGCAACAGTTAATTAATCCACCTAGCCCTGAAAAAATTGAAGTAACCAGGAGTGGGACTATTTTTAGAGTAGGCGACAGGGTAATTCAATTAACCAACGATTACCAAAGGGAAGTTTTTAATGGTGATGTGGGATTTATTACCACAATAGATACTGAAGAACAGGAAGTAATTGTACAGTACCAAGAGCGCGATGTTAGTTATGATTATGCTGACATGAATGAGCTTGCTTTAGCCTGGAGCGTCAGTATACATAAGTCGCAGGGTTCAGAATACCCAGTAGTGATTTTGCCTTTGTACACGCAACATTACATGATGCTGACTCGGAATTTACTTTATACAGGGTTAACCCGTGCCAAGAAGCTGGCGATTATTATAGGCAGCCAAAAGGCAATCAGTATGTGCGTTCGTTCCACAAAGTCCCAAGAGCGATATACCAGATTGCAAGAGAGGTTACAATCCAGCTAGTTAATGAGCATTCTGCGATCGCCCCTCTAGAATTCTTAGAGGAAAAATTGCCTTTGGTGCGTAGTTTACCGCCGTAGGCATCGCTTGTGACAAAGCAGTACACTGGTACTATGCCGAAATTACCAGAGTGCGATCGCTGTCTCCTTTACGCCCACAACCCTCACCTCGTCTGTGCCGTACATCCGACGGGGGTTGACGGTAACACTTGCCTAGACTTTCGAGAAGACCCCAGCGCCGAACCAGCAGAACTGTGGGAACCAGAAGGGGCAAGCTACTACAACGGCGAACTAATTTTGCAACCACAACAGCGATTGACGCAACAGCAACAGCTAGAACTGCTAGATACCCATCCTATGTTTACTGGCAAGTGTCCTCAGTGCCAGCATGAGTTTGACCGCGACTGGTCGGCGCGGGTGCATTGGGATTGCCCTGAGTGTGGCTGGATGGATGATACTGTGTAGGGCAATTTATTGAAAACTCTATGTACTTTTTTACTTAAACTTGGCTGAACTTACCAGAGTAAAGTTCATCAGACACTTCTTTAAGTTCTGGTTCAACCACTGTCAAATGTTGCTCCAAAATTGTTAAATTACGAATATTAGACTTATAGAAAGCATCAAATAAATCACCTACTAAAGGCACAGTACCAACGACTGTTTCCAAACCAACATTAAAAATCATTTTGGTTAAATCTCGCTGTGGGATACCGAAGCGGGTAGCTAAAAATATGATGTAAGCTGAAAACGCTGTACTGATTAAATCACCAGCACCGGGAATCAAACCGATAATTGGGTCTATTCCAATGCGAAATCCTATTAAAGGGATGCGTATTGATGTATCCATCAAACGGCTGAGTTTGCGGATGCGATTTAGAGTAGCAAGGCGTTTAGCAGCGTCCATAATTGACCATATTTGCACTACTCTTAAATTGCACCATTTTTAGTTATTCGTCTTGTACCTTTAGAAAGAAAAGTATGAATAAAAATCCACCAATACTGCCCCGAAAGCAGATAGATGGATGATACAATTTACAAGCGTTCGCTGTATTATTGCTTATGACTAAAACTAATTCAGAAATTTTAGAACAGCTTCGTACAGCAGCGAATGGTTTACTCATGATGAGCGAATCCGAGTATCCGTTTGAAGTTTTTCTTTGGGAAGATGCTGCACCTGCAACACCCCAAAAAGTTGTACAGCAAACAAATCATCCACAAAATACGCCCGTTAAAATTGTGGGAGTTGACGATTTTTTTAGTGTAGCAACGACAGAAGAAGATTGGCACGGCGAAGAAGAGAAAGCAACCGTCAAACGATTTCAAACTCTTGTGCAGACACTCAAAGAAAACTTGAACAATCTACAGGTGTATCGCCTTGGCAACAAAGAGATTGATGCTTATGTTGTTGGTCAAACTCCAACAGGTGATTTAGCGGGTATTTCTACGAAAGTTGTTGAAACTTGAGTGGTTTACGAATCTACCTTGCTTTCAATAACTGACTGAATCTCTGGTGAGACATTAGAAAGAAAATCATAGCCTGTCAAATTTTCGAGTTGGTCAACACTAACTCTGTAAGTTCTCCAATCATTGTTAATTTCTTGTTCATTCGGTACGTTCACCGCAATGACGCGAGTGCTGGCGGTAATACCTTCAAGCCCAGAGCCTGGGGTATCTAAAACTACAACGATTTTCCAAGTAGTTTGAGGAACCGTCACCCTACCTTTAAGGGGTTCGCCAAGACTACCAAAAAGCCCAGCTACGATATACAGTTCCTTACCTTGGCTTACTAGTTCCCGACAATAATCTTCTAAATTCCCCCAAGTGTTCCGGTTGTTGTCCGGTGTCTGGGGCATCATGTTGCTCATTAAAAAGGTGGCGGTGTTATCCTCTACTGTCTTGGTGCGATCGCCTGATGGTGCAATATGGCCTCTGTCGTAACCTGAGCCTGTGTAAGCACTGGGAGTTATTCGCGTCCAACCCGCAGGCAAAGTATTATCAGGGCGGAAGTTATTTTGGCGTTCAGCATCACCCAGCCATGACTTATTTAACTGCCAAGCTACCCAGTTGGCTGTTCCCTTGCTTTGGTTGTAAGAGAGCGCGTACTGATTTTTTACCATGAGGTAATTATCAGGCGTAAGCTTTGTGGGAGTTGCACTGCTGGGATTGCCCAAAAGCAGGTGAGGGCTTATTGAGGTAGATACAATCGGCGTTGGCTGTAATGGTTTTTCTGTTGTCGGTGCTGGCGACTGGGTTACTGCTGGCGAACACCCCAACAGAGCAATTAACGTAGTGGCAACAGCTAAACCCTGAAAACGATTGATTAAGCGCATAAATTTTAGAAAAAGATTGCAGATTAAATTAATCATCACCATTTTTGAGGGGATGTCCAGTTTTTCAATACAAGAGCGTAGCTTGCTGCCGTCCTACTTTCCTCTAAGAAAATGAAGAGGGCGATCGCTCAATTATGAAATTAAAGAACTATACTTTTTTGGTACGCGAGGATGGAAAATATGTCGCCCTGGACTAGTCTCATAACTGCTTTGACACTGCTGCTCTACTTGGTCATCACAATTAATGTTGGTCGAGCCAGAGGTAAATATAAAGTACCACCTCCCCAAATGACAGGAGATCCCGGCTTTGAACGAGTGCTGCGCGTTCAGCAAAATACCCTAGAGCAAATGGTTTTCTTCTTACCTGCCTTATGGTTATTTTCTTTCTACGTCAACCCGTTGTGGGCTGGTGGTATTGGTGCAGTGTGGCTTGTGGGTCGAATTGCCTATGCTTGGGGATACTATCAGGCTGCCGAAAAGCGGGCAATTGGCTTTGCCATCAGTTCTATTAGCAGTATGGTGCTACTTTTAGGTTCGCTCTTTGGCATCATCCTGTCTTTGGTGCAGCCATAAATCATTTGCAATGCAACAGGCGATATCTACGATAAGCTCCGCTAGCGCTTCCGGCGATCGCTCCCCTCTGAAGCTTAAGTTTCCTCTCTACGAGACGCGCTTACGCGAACGCTTGTAAATAGCGATACCTAACGCCGACAAGCAACGCTTTGGCTCTACAATCAGTTCATTGCTATCAAAATTGATATCAAATGGCTGACGACAAGACCCCACCAAGCGAAATGATTCGCGTCCCTACTGCCCTAATTCCAGTAGTCAGAGAACTATCGCGGTTGCATCGCCAAGGGCATACAATTGCCTTGCTGCAAGGCTTAGAAGAATTGCTCTCTGGGTTTGATAGCAATATTGATATCGATGTTACCCCAAGTAGTAAATCGGTTTTGCAGCTGGAGAGGAAGCTGGAAAGCAAGCTCGACGCAATGACCAAAAAGCTAGAACTCATCGAACGGGCTATTTCATCAAATAGATACAACAGTCAACCCAAACAAAGAAAACAAGCTAACCCATACCAACAAACCCAAGTTGAACTGCTTGCATTGCCCCCTGAAAACTTAGCGCCGCGACTAGGTTTAAGTCCGTCGAGCCTCGCACCGGAACGAGAAAAACTCACTACCAAAGAATTTATCAGTTGGACTCGTAATCGTGACCCAAGGGGCATTGGTTGGGAATGGAATGCAAAAGACGGACTTTACCACCCAGTGAAATAACTGCCACTGTCCCCCCAATAGGGTTTAATGAAGGAGCATTCAACATAAGAATGAGCAATGTTGAATACTCCGGCCACGCTCACTAACACCGAACTCATTGACCTTTGGCTGCACGGTAAAAGCAAGAACACCGTTGACGGCTACCGTCGCTATGCCGAACGGTTTTTTTCTCATGTCAACAAGCACCTCTCTGATTGCACCCTCATGGATTTTCAATTGTGGGTGATGACACTCGGTAGTTCCGATAACTCCAAGCGGGTAGCAGTGGGAGCAATAAAGAGTCTATTTTCCTTTGCTAAACAGCTTGGGGTGATATCGGCTAATTTGGGAATACTGATTAAGTCACCCAAGGCGAAAAACAGATTGGCAGAGCGAATTCTTACCCAAGAGGAAGTACAATTACTGATAAATTCCACTACAAATGAACGCGATCGCAGTATCGTTCGTTTACTTTATTTTGCTGGTCTGCGGGTATCGGAACTGTGTGGTTTAAAGTGGCGTGACCTGAAAGCGCGGGGGGATGGCGGTCAAATCACAGTATTTGGTAAGGGTGAGAAAACAAGAACCGTGCTTGTCGGTGCGGGTATTTGGCGGGAGATTAACCAGTTAAAGAATTATGCTAAACACGATGACCCAGTGTTTGTTTCAGCTAAGGGCGGTCATCTGTGTCGGAGTATGGTGTTTCATATTGTGAAAAATGCTGCAAACCGCGCTCTTATTGAGGGTAATGTTTCACCCCACTGGCTCAGACATAGCCACGCTAGTCACAGCTTAGATAGGGGTGCGCCCATACACCTATTGCAAAAAACTCTGGGTCACAGTTCGGTGGCGATTACTGAAATGTATCTTCATGCCAGACCGACTGATAGTAGTGGGTTGTATTTGCCCGATGATGATGAGTGATGTGGTGATTAGTTCTAGAGGAAAATATGAAAGTTTCATTTGAAAAAACTTACCCAAATATTGCTCGTTGGGTAGATGAGCATGAAGGCTGGATTGAAATTGGTTATGACGTAGATAGTCCTCTCAACTATGAATGTCCGCGCACTCGATTGTGGTGGAATGCTTTGGCAAGGAAAAGAAAGTTATGACAGTTTGGATGCAGCACTGCAAGATTTAAATGTGGGGCTAGAAGCTGTATTAAAAGATATTTATGGCTCTGAGAGTTAGTTTTATCAAACTCGCTTGGCATATTGTGGAAGAAACGCGATCGCTCCTGAGTTTTCAAGCGAGGATAAGGGGCGTAGGAGTAGACGCTTGACCAACCTACGCAGATTCGCCTTGATACTTTCTTTCACAGCCCAGTAAATCGTTACATTGCTGCGGATAGTTTGCACACTTGTCGCGGGTGATTGCATCCGTTTCAAGCTGTAAAGTTCTATAACAAAAAAGAAGAATTTTGTATAAAATTAACTCGCAAAAACGGAGTAAAGATAAACTTCTTTTTTGAGGAAAGTATGCGCTCTTACTTTACTAAAGAAAATTTAAGGAAAGCAAGTATATTTATCATCTGCTATGTCGTAGTTAACCTTACCATTAGGCTTGTTATCTCAGTTCTGCCGTCATTCAATGCCCCTGCTCCAAGCTGCATTATGGTATTAAATCAAACGAGTAATAGTATAGTTATAATGAACAATTGTGAAAGCCAACAGAAGGTAAAGATAAGGGTAGTCGGACTTGCATTAGGGATAGGGGGTAATACAGGGGGTAATAAGTGTAGAACTCTTCCCTCTGGCACGATAACTTGGACTCGTTGGTGGTTAGGTAAATTCGATAGATTAGAATCATGCTAATCCTACCCGAACCTGAGATAAAGAAAGAGGGAATTTAACCATTAACACATCCTGCGTATAGGCAATGTCTTGATTCCCTTCATCATCTTCAAAGAAAAAAGTAATTTGTATAAATTACTACTAAAAAATTTCTTAGAGGAAAACTCAATGAGGCGATCGCAGATAAGCATTGAATTCATATTACAATAGGTCTTGCCTCAGTTGCATTACAAGCAATGACGTTTACCCATTCTCTGTACCCAGACAATTGGTCAGAACTTGCCACTTCAGTTAAGCAACAAGCCCAGTGGCGTTGTCAAAAATGCGGGTTACAGTGCATTCCCCCTGGTGAAAAAACATCAGAGATTACACGCTCGAAACGCAGGGTGTACACGCTACAGGTACATCATTGGGACAGAAATCCAGCAAATAACCACAGAGGCAACCTTATAGCTTTGTGCAGCGGCTTATGTAGAATCCACGTCGTAGAAACCTTGATGTGACTGGCTTTTGTAAAATTATTCTACAACGTAACCCATGATAACTCCCCCTTTAACAAAGCAGAAAAATTTACAAAATGTAACTGATATTTTTGACTTAGTACCGCACTTTTCAGTGCCTAATTATTAAAATCATTGTGTTGATAGATTCTTGCTCCCGGCGAAGCAAAAACGTGGTTGAGATGACTGTAAAAATTGCCTACGAACTTGACAAATGGCTTCAATCAAAGTGGCAAAGAGATACGCGATTCTACACCTTAACCCTTTGTCAAAACTTATTTGGAGAGTGGACGATCACTAAAACTTGGGGCAGTGCCATCTATCGAGGATTCGGCAAGTCAAAAGATTTAGATTGCCCTGATTATCAAGCCGCGTTAATAACTTACTACAAGCTGCAAGAGCGAAGGGAAAAGCGAGGGTATAAAAGAGTTGGCCCTGAGTCAAGATATTGATAAATCCTCATCTAATTCCATTTTCGCTTTAGCTATTTGCCAGGATAGTAGTTCATAACCTGATGAAAATTTATCATTGTTTACTCTAACCTGAATTTCTCCTTGTTGTATGGGTAAATATTTTTTCGGAACATCCTGACAGAAACCACTCTCAATAGCCTGACGATACCAACGTTCAAACTCATCATCAAGAGGAGTCATCGCTTTGAGAGGAACATTAGGTTCAGCTTCATCACGAATCATTGCCAACAAGCAAGCGCCGGGATTCTCGATACTGTTATGGCTCCGGTACTGCTGGAAAGCGGATATTGCCAACTTTACCCTAGTAAGATCGTGTTTGGCTATTTCCTGTTTTAATCTAACGCCAATTTTGATGCCCATTTCGGTAATTAAATGAGTAATTTCTTGAGATATATTCTTGAGTTCGCCATTATCAGACTTCTTAGGAACCGAGTTCAGAGAAACAACTTTTGGGGATGACTCAGGTGTGGTCAACTGCTTAATTTGTGTTCGCAGACGTTCACATTCGGACTTCAACTCGAAGATTTCAGCAACATGACCCCTCAAGTTCTGATTCTGTCGCTTTAATTCTCTATTTTCATCTGACAGTTCTCGAATCCGTTGCTTGAATACTTCGCTTAGAGTTTTGAGGCTATGAGGCCCAGGTTGCTTCGACTCTAATGAGTTGAGTTGCTGTGTTTTTTGCGACTGTAAATCATGAATGTATTCAGTTAATTCTGTCCATTTGTAGAGGTAAGAAATGGAACAGCCAGCGACTTGAGCAATGTTAGGAAAGGTCAAGGGTTTCCCGCTTTTTTGAATATCTTCGATAGCGCGAAACACTTGTTCACGTTTGTGCTCTTTTCGCTTTTGTTGGGCTGAGAGAAGGACAGCAGTCTGTTTTTCTCGATTAGGTTGCTTCGCCATTAGCAACTTTCCTCAAATCTAATAGCCATTTATCCATTGCTTCTAGGGTAGCCTTGGATTCTTCATAGGCCAGGGCTGCCCCAGCTTGTTTCGCTGACTCCATGCGTTTGTGTTCTCCAGCATATTGCCGTTCATAAAGGGGTAATTTGCTCGTACTGGGGCGGAAACTACCACAGCCGTAACATTTGGGATAAAGGTTGTAGATACAGTTTGTTTTGGGGTCAAGGGTGCAGTGACCATAAACCGCCAAACGAGGTGAAATTTCCAGGTCGAGTTCGTAGGCTTTCGGGTTGTTGAGAAGGCTTTCAGGTAAGGTTTGCCAGGGAAGGAAGCGGTTTTGCGAATTCAGCAGCAGTTCCTGAAAAGGTAAATCTACTGCCGCTACTTGCTCCCTAGTGGGAGGCGCATAGTGCTGAAATGTCGTTTCACTACTGAGGTGGTCAGCATAGAGTTGAGCGGCTTCCATTCCGTGTTTAGCCCTCACTTCTTGGAGGCGACTAGCGCGGGTAATCTTACCTGTAAAGTAGGGTCTAGTACCATTGCTATCACGAATGTCTTCTCGCTCTATCAACAGACGAATGAGGCGAACCATTGGGTTTTCATTTGCTGTTACTTGAGGGGGTTTGGGCAATGGTTTAAGACTAGAAAACGATGGGTAAGAACTCTGTTTAATACTTCTAAAATGACAAAACAGATAAGGGTAATTTGAGGCAAAGGTTTTTCTAATCCATTGCTGTTGTTGTTCAATGACTTGTCTAATCTCACGAGAGGCAGGTAGTCTATGCCATCGTTCTACCTTATGCTGATAAAACTTGATATACCATTGAGCATTTTCTTCAACTAAACAATCAAAAGCCATCTGACAAATATCTCCTGGACGAGCAGCCGTATATTCTTGCACTAAGTAGTGACGAGCAACAGCAGCAGGGATTTTCTCAAGATGCTGTTTAATCCCTTGACGGGTGATTTCATCCAACCAATCCACGTCCTGAATTGTCTGTTTAGGAATATCTCGATGACGAACTAAGTTTTGAGATTCTAATCCTAAAAAATCAAAAAAATCTTTGAGGATATATAGCTTTTCTCGAATCGTTCGATTACAGTTAGTTTGGTTAAAGTCGAGAAAGGTTAAGATTAGTTCCCGCTTAATATCAGAGAGTTGGTGGACATGATTTTGCTTCAAAATTTGACTAAACTGACGCAAAGCCACCAGAGAATTCATCGGTTTTGCACTAGCTGAGTACCTACCTGATTTGAGTAAAGAATATAGATATTGCTTGACGAGAACACGAAACCACTCAGGTTTAATTGACTTAAAGTTAAGGATTCTTACGGGTGAGTTTTTGATAAAATGGCGAAAATCCCAAACATCATCATCAAAACAGAAATTCAATAAAGTTTCTTCTTGTTGATACCCAACCCAACTGCCATAACTTGTGGCATTAGGGTGAAAATTTATGTGGCAGAAGTAACAGCGACAATTACTCTGGCTGCTAGTTGTTTGAAAGGTCTCGTAAATCCACCCTTTCTGTCCATCAGGGCCAATTTGATGGCACAGGGGATTAGGGCAAACTAAATGCTGGCGATAACCGTGAAACTGAGGTGGAACTTGACAACAAAGCAGGGTTTTCTGGTAGCAAGAATTACATCCTAGTTTGAGTTGATGACTTTGCCCATCAGCATAATGAAATTTGCTGATTTGTCCCTGATTACACTGAGGACAGATAAATTCTCCAGAATACTTTTCTGCCCAATTGACTGACAGAGTTCCTTGAAGAGTTTGATGAATGGAAATAGGTAAGTGTTGAAGTTGACCAGTTAGGTAGGTTACTTGATGACAAAAATCACATCCCAATCTCAGTTTACAAACAGACCCTTTTGAGTAAGAAAATCTGTTGAGTTGTCCCTGATTGCACTGAGGACAGATAAACTCACCAGCATAATCTGTCTTCCAATTGACTTGTAAAGTACCGTCAAGGGTCTGGTGAATTGAGATAGGTGGATGTTGAGGAACTTCACAAGTTAAGTTGGTTATCTGATAGCATGAATCACATTTGAGTCTAAGTTTACAAATTGGTTTTTCAGAGTGATGAAAATTGTTAATTTTTCCCTGATTGCAATTGGGACAAATAAACTCGCCAGCATAATCTGTCTTCCAATTGACTGACAAAGTACCGTCAAGCGTTTGATGAATTGAGATGGGTGCAGACTTTCTCAGTTGGCAGGAGAGGGGAGTGTATCTGTGGCAAACCTCACAGCCTAATTGAATTTGACAAAGTGTTTTATTATCGTAAGCCAAATGGCTCAATCGTCCGCGATTACAAAGAGGACAAACGAACTCATGACTATAGTTCTCTGACCAATTTACTTGTAAAGTCCCATTAAGAGTCTGGTGAATTGAAATCGGTGGATGCTTGCG
>NZ_AP025736.1 GCF_023734775.1 Nostoc cf. commune SO-36
AAGCCAAAAATATTTATATCTATTACGCTAATAGTGAAAACCAATTATTAAGACAAGCTTCACGTCTTGCTAACCTTAATAAAAAACTGGTAGGAGATTTAGCATCAAAAGATGGAGATATCCCCACAATTTCTAATGTTGAGCGTCTGGGTGCTTCCATATATGGCGATACCTTATTTGATGATGAAGTCCTACCAGGGTATATCGATTTCCTGCAAAGCTTAGTTAAAGCCAGAAAGATGGAGCAGGGCAATTTACAAGAATCAGCCTATAACAAACAGGAAACGAACAGTAATCTATATACTCACAATGAGATTTTATATAGTGAAGAACTGAGTAAACTACTGAAAGAATTAGGTGAAGATTATCAAGCTAATCCCATTACTTTAGGTCGGTTTACAGGTGGTAAGGACGAAGCCGCTGGATTGATAGCGCTAACAGTAGAATATTTCGGGCCAAATGGCGAAGCAATACCTTCAAAAGCACAAACTATCTTCTGGAATGACAAAACTGGAGAAAAGATGGTTATGGTATGGCGATTGCTACATCTGCCAATACTCCAGAAGCAAGTAGCGTGTTCTCTGCCAAGCATCTACTTTCATCTGCTAATAATCTTTACAACCAATTAGTTAAGGTCAAAAGCTATTGGGCTGCTGAACTACAACAGGAAGAGACATTAGAAAATCTCAATATCACCTCAGAACGTATTAATGTCATCAAAAAACGGCTGAAGCAATTTGATAACTTACCAGGAGGATTAGAACCGATTACAGTTAAGAACACTATCAAAAAACTCAGTACCTGGAAGGAATTAAAACCAGTCCAGAAGCTGCTGCGCGAGTACACAGAAGGCAGTAAAACTAATTTAGATGATGAAACTTTTATAGTGCAATTAGTGCAAGATACCGACCAACTTAACCTGATTGCAATGGATGGCATTAAAGCCACAAGCTTACGAGTTTCATTAGCTGCTATTTTAATCAGGGCAGAATTCCTATTTGAGCCGAAAATTGTTATTGGGATTGCCGCCTTTTACCAACACGGGCTGCTATTTATTAGTTAACTCCAACTGATATTGATTTTTATTGTCCTCGTAAACCAAAATAGTCCTGGGGTCAGCATGACGGCTCAAATGCTGCACCTTCCGATAGTCTCCTGAAGCCAAATCAAGAGCATCGGTAATCCCCGAATGCCTGATTTTATGGGGTGTCATCCGCTTAGTTATGCCAGCACGTTCACAGGTTTTTCTCACAATGGCGTAGATGCCATCCCCGGTGAGTTGGTGTCCATAATTGTGGAAGTCCAGCGCGATAAACAAAGGATCGCTGGGTTTAATATTTGTACGACAGCCCAGCCAGTCGCTAACCGCCTCTGCAATTTCTGGGTTTAAGTCAATCCTAGTAGAATCATTGCCCTTACCCTTGCCATAATAATTAAAGTCAAATCGTGGTAATCAAAATCTCCCACCATTAACTTCGCCACCTCCCCCCCGCCGCAAAACATTTGCCCAAAGCAGCAGAAATAAAGCATAATCCCGCTTTCCCTTGGTGCAGTGGTATCAATTACATCAAAAACTTTGTTGTATTCATCAACTACAACACCCCGCGTATCCCTGTACTTAGTCACAATCATTGACTCAATGCGATCGCTATCAAAGTGATATCGGCAGTGCTTGAGGTTCCGTCCCACCTTATTAAATACTTGAGGGCGGACAAGTAACGGTTAATAGTTGCCGCCTTCCTACCCTCTGCCACCAAATGATTCTTAAACTTGAGGATTAACCCGTTAGCCGTCTGGTCATCCAACCCCCAGAACTCCTCAACATCCTTCTGATTCGGCTCCCTTTGCAAAAAATACTCAAAAAATATCCGTATATTGCCAGCATACCCCCGTTGAGTTGTCTTAGCCTTCTGCTGCAACTCTGCCAAAAAATCATTTGACGCTTGCAGCTTCTTAGCCACAGAGGTAATAGAACTTTCAGTATATGTACTTAACTTATTCATTTTTATCGTTAATGACAATGCACCTTTTCATTAACGTCTTATACCATTACACGCATCACCAACGCAAAATACATTAAACTCCTTCCATCACCAACACAAAAGAGATTTTTCCGATTCTGGAGTGCCTGGGATTAAGACTTCTTGGCTTCTAAGTGAGTTTTGTAATTATATTTACTCTTGTAGCAGGCTTTGTGGTCAAAGATGTCAATCGGCATAGTTATTGATACTACTTTGGCTTTGTTGCGTGCCAAATGTTAGCAAAATTGCTCCAAGCAATGCTGTAATCGCCCTTTCCGGTGGCGATCGCCTCGCCCCTCGCACACTCCAAATCAAAAGCCCCCCAGAAAGCATCTAGGTGGAGTCTTGATATCAAGGTTGATATCAAACATCAGTTTTAATTAGGAGGCTTCATCGCCAGAATCTTCTGAGCCACAGCTTCGGAAACTATAATGGGGTGAGCAGCCTGCTTAATTGTCTATCCTCGCTTCTATACCCCTGGTTGAGAAATCGTTGCTATCAATGCGTGATATCAACTGTAGACTACAGCTTCTACCTCACTTGCTTGACACAGATGCACAAGTCGGGAGTACTGCTGAAGGTGATTCAGAAAAAGAATGCTCAAGTCAATGAAGAATTATTTCAATAAAGAGCTACTTACTTCTACCTTGGGAATTTTGTGAATAGTGTCAAAGTTTTTGAAAATATGAAATTTAGAGTACGGAATCTTGTAGCTTTATTTGTGATAGTATTTACGTTGTTTTTTGTAATACCTACGAATTACAATAGTTTAAATAGTGTGGCCCATGCTGCAACTATTGAAGAAAAGTTATCGATTATTGATCAGGCAACCTATAGTTCATACCATTCTTCAAGTTTATATGAAAAACCACTAAATATTCTCAGTCCGAGGTGTGGGGAAACTAAAGAGAAGATTGGGGACTGGGCATTCATAGGAACTAAAATTCTGAACGAGCATGGTGGGAACGTGGACAATTATAGGATGCTGAACTCCATAGTTATTCAAACAGAAGGACGTTCTAATCTGTCTTGTAAAGATGAGTTTCAGACACTTACTACTCTGTTATTGGTTGGGCTGATGTAAGCTTGAATCGTATCCCCATGGCATCCAGCATTTTTTTCATTGGGTAAATCATTGTTTGATGTGCTGTTTGGTTAATCCTCAAAACTCAGTGGTTTACCGTTGAAATGCTGGTAAATTTTCTCAGGGTGAAACCAATCGGGCAAGGTCTTCTCAACATCATCAAGATTATTCCCTTGCTCATCCACCAACCCATAGCGCACAACGACTCTTTTTAAAGGTGTTTCACCATTAGCTGAGAACTTCTCAAGCAATACAGTACCCGATTTTCGAGCGCTTGCTGTACCGTCTGGGAATGATTCATTAGTGGCATTGTGGGTTATACCCAATAGGTATTCCTTAGCCTTGCGAGTATCAGTTAAGCTCATCTTGAAAATGCGATCGCACTTTCACCGCACAAAGATTTCAAATTTGTGAATTCATCACAAATTACCTGCTGTTTAGTGGTCGGTTTCTGCTTAATCCTGGTCAACCAACGTTCGCAACAATCTTCAAAAGCAAGGCTTATTTCATCCTCCGACTCTACCTTACTAGCAGCGTCTAGTAGTTTCCATACATCAGCATTATCCCCAGTGGCATGTCTATCAATCAGTTGATGAATTGGTGCATCAAGGCAGTATTTTCTAATCAATGCAATCGCTGTAGCAGTATAAGTTTTACCTGAGCCTTGGTTGCCAATAAGCCATAGTGGTTTAAGTGAATTGATTATCTTCCACAAATAACCGTCTTCATGGTTTTTAAGGGCATCTATGAGGGTATTTTTAAGCTGTTCATCCGGTGATACCTGAGTAAAACTTTTAGAATCCTGCTTGCTGTCTTGAAGCTTGTTCAATTCCCTTGTCGCTTTGGCTGCTGCCAGCCGATTATCTACAATCTGTTTATCTAACTCGGATAAATTTAACTCGTGACTTTTAAGTGCAGTTTCACCTTGCAGCCTTCCATTAATCTCATCAAGCGCTAATTCATTGGGTGATTTCATCGCTTCTATCGTCTCTGTCGCATTACGGGCGATGGCCTGCTTAGTCACTACGCTTTGTTGCTGTTTTGAAAATTGGGTAAGCTCTAAATGATTTTGCACTATTAAGTCATTCTCAAGTGCTTTAACCTTGAGTAGCGATAACTGACTATGGATAGCTTTCTCCTGGCTATCTGTAAGTGTTTTAGACCCAGCGTAAGCACTCAACAGTGCGACTGTACCAGCTAAACCATATAGAGGTGCAGCAGGTGATTCAGCAGGCAATATACGTAATGTTTTCACATGAGCATCAAAAGTAAAGTTCCTGCGCTCCTGTTCTATCATCCAGCTAATACCGCGCTTGATTTGTTCACCTTTGCAAGGTTGATTATTGCCTGTGAAACAAAATAATGTTTCACTATACTTGGTGGCATCGTTCCAGAGTGGTAACGTTAAACTTAGTCCCCCAATGAGCAAAGTGCTTATAGCAAATGTGGCAATCTGGCGCTCTGTTTTTAATCGTTGGTTAAACTGCTCTATCTCTTCCATAAAATCAAAAATATCAACCCAAAAAATATCATCAGGGGAAAGTAAGCATTAAGCAGAAGTAGCACCTGCCGAACAAATAAAAGTATTTGAGCATCTAACCCAGACTGTTTACCCCAAGAAGTAAGGTGCTTCAGATTTACAGCAGTGTTTACGGCATCCATAACAGATTGTTTACAGCAAATATGAAAAGCAGAGTTCCGCCTATAACTGTTAAAAAGTTTCTTTGTCTATACATTTGGTTTTCTTCTTAATGGGATTGTTAATACCCAAGTTGCAACTAGTCCCAAGATAAACATTGCTGGCGTTAATACCCCTTCTGGGAGTGTGAAAGTATTAGTATTTTGTGCTGATTTAATTTCTGTGTACGTCTGTTGTATCTGACTCTCAGTTGACCTAACTTCTGTGACTATTTTTTGTGTAGAGTTCCACCCAATTACCCCACCGATTGCAAGTTTACTCATTGCGACCAATGGTTTGGCATGACTTAATGACCAGCGCTCACTAGATAGCTCAAAGTTAAAACTTTCACCACAATCAATCAGTCCTGGCAGTAGTGCCAATATCATTGACATTGCCAGAATAATGCTAATTGATATTTGCATTGAGAATAGAAGCCAAGCCAATGATGCCGAACCAACTTGGCATGATAGAAACAGTAACCCACTATCTATACGTTTCCTAGCCTGAATATCAGCGTACAGTTTTGATTCAATATGCTGTAAATACCGTGCTGTATCTTGGTTAATCCCTGCACTGTTATCGTCATCCAGTCGGTCATCTAATTCGTCATTGTTGTGTGGTAGCATAAGAATACTAAACTTGATTGTTGAAAATACCTGAGCAATTCGCAGTTACTCAGATACTTGTTTTGAAATTAGAATCCTAATGCCGATTTAATCGCTGTGAACTTCTCAGCTAGCAATCCGCGTACTGTATTGGGTTGATAGTTCTTTTGAGTGATTAAATCAAATCTCGCATCATCACCACGGTTTAAAGCTTCGTTAACTATTTTAGTTTTGTACGTTTCATCAGCCGATAATTGCTTAATCCCTGGTCTGTTCGATTGGTCAATTAGATTAGCTTGATTGTCAACTCCCACTAGGTAAGCATCGATATAACCTTTAATTTGGGTGTAATTCATCTGGTAATTATGGCGCTGGTTTTCAGTATTCCGAGCGTTTATCAATTCAGCCGCAAGCTCACTTCTCTTGTGGGCATATTGAGTATTTGCAAGCGTAGCGTTCATTACTGCTTTATCAATCTCGATGGCACTCTTACCAGCATTCACCAATACTTCAGAGATGGCTTTGTTATAAGCTGTAGAACCATTGATTATTTCTTGATATGCTTGGGCAAGCTTAGGAGCAAACTCTGCTGAAAGCCTACCTTGTCGCGCTAATTCCCCAATCTTTTGAGCAGATGCAACATCACCCATCATTGCATTTGTAAAATCATCTAGACTTACACCAAATTTAGTCTTGAGAACTCGGTTAATCTTCCGTGCTTTGGGCGTTACGTGGTTTTTGAGTGTAAGCTTGCCAGTACTTGAATTTTTCACCATTTTGGTAGTTCCTTGGGTATTTCCAAATATCGATTAGGATCAACAAAATCTCTATGCTGTATCTGCTTAACTCTGATTTGTGATAACCGACAATTGTCGTAAGCTTGTAGGCTAAAGAGCAGGCTTGCAATGCCTAAGATGATGAATCCTACTTTCTTGGGATTAAACGAGATTGTGTAACCTTCACCCTGCTTTACTGGGTAATGCAAATCTTGATAAGATATTGGCCTTTGAACTTTTGATATTTTGGCGGATACCTCCTATATCCGCTTTGACATTAGTTGAGAAGTTTTCTACCTTTTGATTTAGCCTAGTTGCCCTATCTGCTATGTGCGTTCTCACAGCGTCAGCATTGGTGTCTAATGCGCTCTCTACCTGATCAAAACGATGGTCAACATAACCCCTAATTGCACTGGTTACACTGGTTAAAAAACTTGCATAATCATTGAAAACATCATCGACACTATCAGCAACCACTAGACACTCTTGTTCACTCAGTTCAAAACCCAGTGCCAAAGATTGAGTAGATACCAACGCCTGTTTATCAGCATTGGTAACAGCCAGGGATTGACTATTATTAATTTCTGGAGGTGCGTAGTTTACCGCTATAGGCATCGTGTTTACTTCCTCGTCCTCTGTTTCTTCCTGTGCAAAGATTTCAGACTCTTGGTGCTGGGTGAGGGGTTCTTGGACGGGGGATGGATAGTTTACTGGCGCAGACATCGCGCTTACTATTTCAGTTGATTGCTGGTCTTGGGTGATAGCCTTAATCACTTCTGCGCGAACATCACTACTCCAATCAGTTTTGTAGTTTGGGTACAGCTCTAAAATTTTTGATTCAATAACTGTTCCTGATACTTCTAAGGCATTATTTTTGAGAGTGCGGCGTATAGAGTCTACTTTGTTCTTCAGGTCTTTACCCATGCTATTTATTCCTTGAAATTGCAGTTAAAAAAACAACCTTGGACGCTTCTTGAAAACTGTAAACGTTTTGTTTGCGAAACTGTATACGTGCTTTATAAAAAGCATTTAGCAGCATTCTGTCTGTTACGTGTGGCTTAATCTCTCGCAGGATAGATAAAATTAACTCCCCCGACAATTCTTGATAGTTAGAGTAGTTGTCTTGAAACTGATTAAATACTTTTAGTGCCGACTTAGTAACAACTGTTCGTGGGTTTTTTACTTTGAGAACTGCATAGGTTTGGATATTTTTTAAGTTAACAATCAACCCTGAATTCTCTATTTCCCTCCTAATTTGTCTCCAGCGTCTAGGCGACAGTTTGCCTGAAATTGCCTCGAATGCTTGTCTGTAATAGTCTTTCTGTTCCTTGGCTTGCATTTTGATTGATACAGATGAAGTTCATCTCCAATACATTGTATACTATTAGCAGACAGCAGACAACTATATAGCGACAACATACAATAGAATCAACTATTGGATGGAATTTATGTTGCAATTAATGCAGGTAAAAAAAACGATTGAGGTGGTGAAGAACTTCCCCGGACTAGGGGAAAAAATTAAAAAAGCCAGGGAGGGTGACAAACGCTCTCTATCTCAGATATGTAGGGAATCTGGTATATCTCGTCCCTACTGGTATCAGCTTGAGAATGAACAAATTTACTCATCGGTGAGTGAAGAGATGATCCGCAAAATCGAAGCGACCCTTGGCGTTGATTTTGGTGTGTCCTTTGAAGACTGAACTATATATGCAAATTTTTTATGAACCCTAAGTTACATCACCGCGACTGCGACAACGAAAAATCAGTACTTTCAGAAGTGCGATCGCACTTGTCGCCTTGTTTTGGCTGTCGCCTGTATAAATTTTTATGAAATGTAACTGTCTGGCGACAACTGCGACCCTTATGATGCAAGGATTCCAGGCTGTGAAATATATCTGCAAGGCTATTTTTTAATTAAAAACCTGGGAATTTTCCTAGTTTTGGATCAAAAGTGATCAAATAGCCATAAATGTAGTATTCTGTTATGCGTATACCTAAAGTAAGGAATTAGATGACCGAACGCAAGAAGCCTAAACCAGCTACGCCATATGCAAGGAGCGAGAATAAGGTCAAGAAAAACCTGATGCTTACTCCAACTGCGATCGCAAATATGGAATCGTGGGCTTTTGCGTTAAATCTTAGCCTTAGCGAATACCTTGAAAGGTTCGGACGACAGGAACTTCCCAATGTGATTAGAGTTTCTAATGAGGAGGAAAGCAAATTGCTGGGGGAGTCCTTGGCGATGCGATCGCTGCAAGACAGGAGTTAATTGCAAATGAGGAGGAGCGCTCAGTAAAAATCAAGTTAAGGAAACAACTTAAATTATTGGAGATGTTTGCAAAAATTTTAGTTGTCAACCAAATTTAACCATTTTAGATTTCAATCCAAAAAAAAACTGCTTGACAAGTTATTTTTCAGGAATGACAGACGACAAACACGTTTGCTAATGCTAACAATGCTTTTCACCCAAACCCAAACTTATCAAACAGCAATAAATTACTAGGCTAATTGTAGCACTTGGGTGAATTAGTGTAAGACTTGTATACCAGTCTCTCACTCATAAAATCTAATTTGTTGGGCAGAAGTCCATCTCACCAAGACTTCTACCAATGTTGAAACAAATTACAGACTCTTCTCAAACAACCAACCAGCAAGCAAAAAGCTGGAAATTAATTTACACACCTGCCTTATCAAAAGTAATGAGGGAACTGGATGTTCACCATCCGGCTGAGGCCACGGTTTTTATAAATCAGCTTGCCTTTTGGATGCAGACTAATTCTGGCCACGTTACTGAAGATGGTAAAAAGTGGATCTACAATTCCTATGCCCAGTGGACTCAAGACCAGATTGAGTCTCTTAGCCCGTGGCAGTTTGGTCAAATGATTAGAGATTTGCAAAGCTTAGGAATTATTGAAAAAACTTGCTATGCCCATCTAAAAAACCAATTTGTAAATAAACCTTCAGAGCTTTGGCATCCCTATCAAACTCACTCATGGATTACGCTTGACCTAGAACGCTGCCAGGAGCTAACTGGGTATAATCCAATTGAAGGAACCTGGAAATCCTTACACAGTGCCGAAATTGCAAATGCAACAACGGGAGATTGCAATCACAACGACACGAAATTGCGATCGCAACAACCATCTATATACAGAGAAAACTCTATCTCTACTCAAAATAGGAAATTTGAGAAAGAGAAAGATGAAGATGTAAACCAGGAAAATAAAGAAGTTAGCCAGTGGGATGATGACTATGACCCTTGGGATGATGAAGTAAAACAAGATACTCACGATACTAAGGAGTTAAAAAAAGAATCACTCAAGGATGAGGTAGCCACTTCTGTTCGCTTAGAGTCTCCTAGAGAAGAGGAATGTTCCGCCGCGCCGCCGCCGGATTTTGAAAAACAATTCTCTTCAACTAAGGTAGGTAGCCCTGTTCGCGTAGCGTCTCGTAGAGAAGGTAAATGTCCCGCCACGCCAGGGCTGGGCTTCAAAAAGAAATCTAATCCTTCCCCTGATGTAAAAGAGGAAGTGCAGGAGATTTGGGAGATTGCCCCCGGTCGCCCCTATGGTGTATTCCTTAATTGGAGAGCGGATAAAAAGTATAAACCCCAAGGTGGCAAGTGGGAAGCGGACGCTCGTGGCAATGCCTATGCGGAGTTTTACAATAACCGTGAAAAGACTACTGTAGTAATATTCCCAGAGTTTTTGGAATATATGCAGCAGGTTGCCCAAAATTGTAATCAGCAGGTAGCTAATGGAATTAAAGCAATACTGCCTAGCTGCTTTGTAACTATGCCAGAAGCAAATCATCAGAACGTCAAACAGGTAATGGTTAACATTCAAGAGCTAGTCGATAAAGGAGCGCAAGTGGCATTACCAACTAGTTATGCAACTCCATCCTGCACTCAATCGATGACGTTTGCAGAAGCGGCACAGGCTGGTGTAATCAAATCCTTGCCTAACTTCCAGTCAGATACGTTAAGCAGCACCTCTGAACCAGAAATAAATCAAGCTAATGAGCTATTAGAAGTTCTTAAGATAAAACAAATCAAGTGGAAGAACGTACCTGCATTTCGTACTGCTATTAAACGATGGGCTGAAGAGACTCCTGGCATCATAATGACTTCAGAAGGCCCCAAATTGGAATTAGAGTAGTAATTGGGGTGAGAGCAATGTGCCTGTCATTTGCCTTGTTTAATAAAGCTTCCAGCTAAATTTCTTACTTTTACTCGAATCCATTGGATTTGTCGGACTTGACACGTTATCGCCTTTGTTGTATGAGAGTGGGTAAAAAATGGTCGCTAAGACATTGAGCCGATCATCTCGGCTCAATGCCAACAGGCTGCTTTTTGCTTGCAAATTTCCTAAAATTAAATATAATAATTTGATATTACTGTCAACGTAAATAGGTTAGCGTAAAAATTTGTCGTTTTGATCGGGCAGGAGGCAAGAAAGTTTTAGGCTAGTTTATCTTTATTTACATAGTTTGGTTTGATCCTGCTTACTTACTTTAATAGGTCATTCTGAAAGGAAGCCACTGAAAAAATAATTTCGGTGGCTTTTTGCGTTTTTATCGGAAAATGTTCTTCCTAATTTCATGAGAATGACGACTGACTATTCTTTAGTTATTACACTTCTATTGTCATCAAAAATATGCCAAAAACTTGAAGTTAAATTATCCAAAGATAACAGTTTTTTTAGTAAAAAATGGCAGTTTTATTCATGGGATTAGTCCGGATTTTTGTGCATAGCCAGCCAAAAACAGATGCAGCATCCAAGTTTACCCAGTGCGTGAGATGAGGATGTCAGAGTAACCCAGAGGGCAAAGGACAGTCAAATGATGTTTTTTGCCCTGTAATAGCTTCAAAAGCAAGTATCCCGTGAGAGACGGGAATCTTACACGGGATACTTGCTTATTTGATTATTTGTCACGCGGGTAACTCCGAAACGATAAAAGTTTGGCGACTTTTCCGGAACCGCAACGCTGAGTCTATGATAACCAGTTCTGCAATCGCGTTGCAACATGAGGAGTTACCCGAATCTTAAAAAGTTCGAGGTAATACAAGTGCATACTACACAAATCAATCCAACGACCGCATCGCGATTAATTTCCGGCTTACAGCAAATTCCTGATAACTGGGCATTGACCCCAGTTACAGACAATAAACGCCCTTATCGTCAAGACTGGCAACAAGAAACAGCACTAACACGGCAGACGCTGATTCAAGAACTGCAATCAGATAAAGCCAAAGGCTACGGCATCCGTACAGGAGAAGTATCAGGCGGAATTTTAGCCATTGATGTGGATGGTCACGCAGCTGAGGCACGACTACAAAACCTTTCCGATGGCGGCTTACCCGACACAGTAATTTTTAGCTCTGGCAAAGCTGGGCGCAGACAATTACTTTACTTGGTAACAGAGGACTACTGGCATGTAGTAAAAACTGTCAAGCTTAAAACTGGAGTTAAGGGCGATGACGGTAAAGAGCAGTTACTAGAATTTCGCTGGAATGGGCTACAAAGCGTACTACCGCCATCAGTACACCCCGAAACTGGTAGTTATCATTGGGTGCGATCGCCGCAAGATATTGAAGTTGCAAACTGTCCAAACTGGGTGATTGAGTTGATGCTGAATCAGCAACAGTCTGTGCCAGTTCCACAGCCCTGCCTGTTGCCAGTGCTAACTACAGTCAGCACTCGCCCACCCTTGTCCATTTTTCTCGGACGTGAGGACAGAGATTTAGTAGAGCATGGCACTGGTGACGGTGGACGTAACTCAGCAGCACAAAAACTCAGCCTTAATTTAATCGCTACTGCCCGTCGCCTCCAAGAATTGGGCATTGACTACGACGGCGACCCACGCGCCCTTTATGACCAGTTCTGCTATCATTGCACCCCACCCCTTGGCTCCGATGTTCGTGGTGAATCTGAGGGCTGGTGGAAAAACGCAGACACACACGCCAAGCAACCATCTTTGGATGACGAAAAGCTACAAGGATGCTACACTGCTTGGTTAAACAAGCAAAAAGGGACACATAGCCAAAATCGGTTAACCGTACAAAAGTCTATTGTCAGTACTGACAATAGCTTATTGTCAGTGCCACCACTGACAATAGAAAGGATTAGTAGACAAGATTCTCAGTCTATTGTCAGTGTTGTCAGTGGCATCTTAGCCTCTAATTTAGATGATGTAGAAGAGAGTTTTAAATTAGACTTGCTTTGTACGGAATTAGGAATTAACCAAAAGATTTTTGACCGCATTGTTGCTAGGGAGCGTGTCAAACTGGATGAGGTTTTGCCAGAAGATGAAATGCGGCTCAAGTCGCTCATCGAGTGGCGAAATAATAAAATTGACTGGGATTCTATCTTACCCGCCCCTCTTGCTCGTGATTTAATCCATGACGCGGACGTTTTGAATGTTGATCCTGTTGTCATCTGCCAGCCCTTAATAAGTGCTGTTGCTTCTTTAGCAGGCACGACGATAAATCTGGATATGCAATCTCATAAAATCCCCTCTGTACTATGGACTGTGACAGTTTTAGAGTCCGGTGGCGGAAAAACCCGCGCAGACAGCTTGGTTGTAGCCCCATTGCGAAAAATGCAAGCGGAAGCTGTGCAGCGCTACAAAGATGCTGATAATGATTACAAACGGGCGCTAAAACAGTGGGAGAAAGGGGGCGGTGAAGGGGATGAGCCAGAACCACCCGCTTTAAGGAAGTATCTGTTTGAAGTCGCAACCATTCAAGCTGTGTTAAAGCGCTCTGCTGAAAATGCAGACAATGGGGCGCTGTGGGCAAGAGATGAAATAGCAGGGCTGTTTAATTCCTTGGGGCAATTCTCCAAAGGTGAGGATGAAAGCTTGCAGATTTTGTTAAAACTTTGGGATGCAGCCGCCCTTTGTGTAGATCGGACATCTTTAACTGACAGTTATTTTGCAGAACGTACAGCCGTTTCTGTGACGGGTGGTATTCAACCCGGTGTATTTCGCAAAATCTTTAAGGACGCTGATGACAATAACGGGTTGCAAGCGAGAATGTTGTTTGCAGTTCCCCAGCGTCGGAAACAGCGATACATAGAAGGCTTTTGTCAACTTAGCGATCGCTTGCCCCTACTTTACAAGTGGCTAGAGCAATTACCAGAAATCAACGTCAAAATCAGTCCCCAGGCTAAAGCTTATTACAAAAAGCTAGTCGAGGTAATCGGCGACCAAATAGAACAAACGACACACGCAGCCATCCGTAATTGGATGTCCAAGCTCACAACCCAGGTTTTGAGAATTGCGTTGAATCTGCACCTGATTGAGTGTTTTTACTCACCCAACAGCCGAGATATTACAACGCTGCAAAAAGATACGCTAGAACGCGCTGTCAAGCTTGCCCAATACTATCGCAGCGCTTTTCACGTTTTGCAAGAGAAAGTGAGCAATAGTGATGAAATTAGCTCAATTCTGTTGCAAATTTATGAGCGTGCCTTACAAACACCAGACGGCGTTTCTGCTCGTGACATCTATCGACCACTGGATAGCATCAAGTCACGAGCCAAGGCAGCAGGCAGAGAAGTTAGTGCATATACTCAAGATTTATTTCTCAAACTGCAATCCATGGGTTATGGAGAAATTGTACGTAAAGGACGTTCTGTCAAATTTGTGGCATTAAACATTGAAAATGTTGAAAAACCCTTTACAACTACTGACAACACTGACAATGAAGAAAAACAAATCTCTAAAGCTCTTGATAGCGAGCCAACTAATGTCAGTGATAGCCACTGCCAATCACTGACTGTCAGTACTGACAATAACGTTTTACACGTAGACCACTTAAATGTAAATGTCATTAGTAGTACTAAAGATATCGCAGAAGATAAGTCAATTTCTCTGCTACAAGTTGAGAAATCAGGCGGCGAAATTAGCAGTTTTGTTGGGTGTCAGGTTCAAGTACGCAGCTTATCAGGCAATATTAAGTATGAGGGTGAACTAACTAAATATGATCCTGCGAACGGTTTTATAGTTGTAGCAACCGCAGACAGGGAATGCACAGCGCATGTTAGAGAAGCGTTCGTAATTGGTTGATATTTACTCCCACATCATCAACGATAACTTTTTTGACTATTATATTGGTTCAGAAATATGAGGAAAATTATATATAATAATAGGTGATATCGCTGCAAAACTACTTGAAATTTTACTCTGAAAAGAGGCCACCGAGATTAATTTATCGGTGGCTTTTTTAGTTTTGCTTCATAAAATATCTTCCAATATATCATGATGATACTATTGGCTACTTTTTGTAAAGTCAACTTATATTTAAATCAAAAAAATGGAGAATAAACCGAGGCAAAAGTCTAAAAAACCTAGAAAAAAAAGTAAAATTCGTGAACTGCGAGAAAAGAAGATTATCTGCAAAGGATTAAAATCACTTCGAGGACAACCAGAATTTTATGATGAGCTAAAAAAAATTGTTTCTGTCAGTTTAACTCCAACAGCAATAGAGGGATTGAATAATTTAAGCCGTGCTTATATGATTTCCAGAAGTGAATTAATCGAGCGGATAGGTAGGTATGTTATCCAACTAATCAAGGTGGAGAATTTGGATTGAGTATCTGAGCTAAATATGGCTGATAGTAAATGAATAAGCCTTTGTAGCTTCTAAATAATGGCTAGTAAGCGCCGAATCAGCAAATCTCAATCATAATTTAGCATTTCTCATAGCTTAATAAAGGAGTCTAACAAGGTGTTTAGGATTTATTTAAGGGCTGTTTTTTATTTGAATACTTCTATTTATTTATTATTAAAACGGCTAAATATTTAGCTTAAACCTAGACTCAGTAAGAATTGCAGCTTTTTTATAGTAATTCATTTTTTACTATTAAAAAAGGTTACTTCTATCTATAAAATGCTTTTTCACAATAAATAGCCATGTATAATGCTAATTATCAAAAAGCAATTTTCCAGCCCACTTAGCTCTTAATTATCAGCTAGATTTCAAATTTGTTCAACTATCAAAAGAGAAAATATTTATTATGAACGGGCCAAAAAACTTTTTTGAAGCTCAAGAAATGTATGAAGAATATTTGAGAGATATTGAGCCTGTTAAAGCTCAAAGAATCATTAATGAATTCCGTAGTGGAATACATCATGCCCTCCCTGAGTTTGGTTATCAGAGAACTCATTCAGGGCGGAAGATGACTGCCGAGGAAATAAAAAATGCTCAAGAATTTAAGAAGACTTTGCCAAACCAGAAACTATTAAAGTTAAGACAGGTTCTACAAAAATCCTTTGAAAAGAATAATGTATCTCAGGCTAGTCGTCGTACTTATGGTAATCGGGTTGAACAATTTTTAACTTGGTCAGCACAGCAGGTTTGGTGGCCGGGTTCTCGTTCCGTTAAACTCAAAGAACAATGCACTCCTTATCTCCGCCATAAACATGGTTCTCTAGCAGATTGTAAGCTTACAGAGCGGAAGTTTACCTATCGCAAATATATACTTACACCTCAAGAAACACCACCAAAACTTCAAAGTCAACTTCGCCAATTTTATTTATATCTTACAGAGCCAGAATCGCCAGGAAGAATTATTAAGCCAGTTGAAAAATCAACAGCTAATGAATATCTGAAAAATATTAAGTTGATTTTGGGCTATCTGTATCGTTTTTTAAATGTACCGATGCATGAGTTATGCCTAGAATTAATTGTGCCTGTAGTCACGGAAGAACAGTTAGAAGAACTTACCCCCTTACAGCAAAAGAAATCATGGAATCAATCTAAAAAGGCTCTAGAACAACTGATATGTAAACACTTTCAATTTTCAAGGGATTTTAACTCTTCTGTTAGCCCATCCACTAAAATGGGCAAAATAAATGCTATTTCAGCCTTAGCAAAATTTCTCTATGTACATCAAGTTGAAAATGATGCAGATTATCGACTGATTCCTATTTTCAGCACCATAGACCATCATTACAACAAAGTTTTAGAAGAGTTGTCAGAATGGCGTAATAGTAGACATTCCGTATCCGATTGGAGTAAAAGATGGCCCAACGTTCCAGAAGGACAAACAGCACTACAAGTCATTCAAGAAAGAATTGTGGAACCATTACGCCATGAGTGCAGACCTAGGACTAGGCGTGGAGATTTCCGTTCGAGGGAGCCAATTGCTATCAGTCATCAGTCCTACTTAAAGTGGGCGCTTTTAGCTTATTTACCAGCTCGCCGCCAAGAAGAATACCGAGAATTAAAAATAGCACTGTCTTGTCCCAGAGAACGACCACAAGACCTACCGGGCGATGGGCTATATCAACCTTTGCCTCCAGATAACCAAAGAGAACGTAAATACAACGGTATGGTCGTAGACAACTACCTTTACTTTACGTATATGCATGAAAACCATTACTATCCCCAAGGGATTTGGGTAATAGATACCAGGAAATATAAAACTAAAAAAACCTATGGTCAACAATCAATTATTATCCCGAATAGAACATTTGAAGATGGCTCTAGTTTCTACGATTACATTGAACGTTTCTTATATGGATGGTGGACACAAGAAGGGTATAAAAATGAACTGATATATGACTGGTGGCAACCAGAGATGCAAGGTCGTCGAGGTAGGTGGTTAAGTAGCGGCAGAATACAATTTTCTCCAAAGGATGCTTGTTCACTACCTAGCAATAGTCACTCAGCAATTTGGACTTGGGGATACGTATTTGTCTTACCAAAATCTGGAAACTTAGCTAGTAGTTCAGCTTTTGCAAGAATCTTTGAAACTATCTCATACCGTCTGATTCAAAAGCGGATTTCACCACACATCATGCGTTATGTGTGGGCAACTTGGGGACTAAATGTGGGTTTATCGGACTCAGAGTTAGGTTCATTAGCTTATGCAATGGGTCATTCAGTTAAGACCTTGCGAGATATGTATGAACGTTGTACTCCGGTAGAAAAACGTCAACCAATTGAGTCAGCAATTGCCCAACGTTTATTCACGCCTTCTGAGCAGCACAACCAAAAGTTACCGTTGAATTTAGAGGTGAATGACTTGGTACAGATAGCGATACGTCTGACTCAGGAGGAGCGTCAACAGTTAATTGCTAAGTTGCAAAGTACTGTGTAGGGATAGCAAAACCTTATTTCTGACATTTTTATAAAATCCTTGTAAATACCTTATAAATCCCTTTCGAGTTAATTAATGCTTAGGGTACGAACTTTTTCGGAAGCCAAAAGCGAGGTAACAATAAAATTTAGTGGCGAACTACCAACACCCACACCAGCAGCGAATAAAAAAGTTGCAATCGAGTTGACTGATCAGAACGGTATAGTCTTCACTGCTCAAGTTAATGCCAAAAGCTTCTCGTTTGGCTGAAACTAGCGCCTCGGAATTTGCAGACTGGGCTGGGGCTGTATCGGGCAAGCTTGGTCAACGAACTTCTAACGGCTTTGTAATTATTGACGCTGGGATTCAGCTTTTTGAAAAGAAGGCGAAGGAGGTAAAACCAGAGGTGGGCGCAGCTTTCGCTGAAGCTGGCGCAAGTTCATAGACGCGTGTCTGCGTTCACGAGAAAATTGTTACAAGAGCCAGTTTCAATTGCCTATTCTACGAATGACTAACAACAAAGACTTGATATAGGACTCCTATTTGATTTTTGAACAATCAAGCTGCCTAGAAGCTTGACATACAAAGCCTTACTTCTCAGTATACTGAGCAAGATTTAAGTAGGATTCCTATATACCACTTGTTGAGTAACAAGGTTGGCTCTCATGCAGTCTGACCTGATTGTTAGACAGTTCAATTATAGTTGGTTAAATTGTTGTAAATTCTCGAATACAACTCATCAGCAGTTACGAGGATCTTGAACACGTCCTGCTGAGGTAATTTGATCAAAATAATCAGCTATAGCACGGGAAAAGCCACTTAAACCTGCGTTTTTGTCATCAGCACCTGCAACTTCCTTTGTAGGTGCGTCCAAAACAGCAACTACTGTCTGACCAACATAGATTTTAAAGCTAGTGGCAAGAGTGCAGGTAAAAAAAGCTCCCTTATTACAGCGCAGATTCACATTCCCCTCATATCGTCCATCGTTATACAAGTTGAGATAGGTTTCACGCCATTCGCAATCTGAAATTCTGTTTCTGCCCCAATTTAATGTGATAGCAGTGAGAGATAATGGTCCAAGTTTTACATCTTTTGTGAGAGATGTATCAAGCTCAACAATATCTTCTGTTTGCTTACAGACAGCGCCTGAGCTTTCCTGAACGGATTGAATTGGATTTTCTTCAAGCATGTGTTTTACCGATAGAGTAATTATTTCTTCAACAAACTGATTTCGGTCAACGCCTCAGTTGTAGATGACAAGAAACAAGTCTGTTATAAGCTAAAGGGAGTGAACAAGTCAAACATTATACCAAATTATTTAAAGCACTGATGCTCAATTTGGAAAGATTTGATGTAGCTTAAGGTGTCTATTTAACGAGAATAGGAATTAACAGAAAATTCGCTGTCCAGCCTAAAACATATTTACAACAAAGATTTCCGTGAGTTATTCTGAAGTATTCTTAGAGATAAAATACGTATTATATGTATTTGTACCCGTAATAGTACGTAAATAATAAGAATATTTAGATACTCACCTGCTTAGATAGTTAAACGGTAAGAAAATGGTTGCTTCTCGGTTTGAGCGTGCAATAGAACTTTATGCTTTAACACTTCAGGCATTAGAAGATCCTGAAGCAGACTTACCTAAGGAAGCTGTCATAAAACAGAACTTAGCGGTACTTAAAGCTCGTGATGAGGTTCAAGCGGCATTAGCACAGAATAAGCAGGTCATTATAGAGGAGCTGTTCAAGATTGGAGAGCTAGACCAAAGGCTTAAAAAACATTCAGGAACTATTGCTCAGATTCTTGTGGGCACAAATTATCGAACCATTGTCAACCCATCTGCTGACGCTTGGTGGTGGCTCTTTCAACCTCCACTACATCGCTGGGATCGCTTTGATTGGCTATGGGGATTTTTCTCTGCTGCGTTTCTGACATTTACAATAGCTTTGCTAACAAACGTAGCTTCGAGATTCCTTAGTGGTGGACCTGATACTTTTGGGGCTTTCACAGTTATTGGTAATAGTGTCTTGGCGCTGCTGGCTGGACAAGGAGCTTTTACGAAAGGCGGGCAAAGTTACGTTAAGCGCGTTTTGGAGCGTATAGGGATTCCAAAACACTTGTGGCAAGAGGCAAGCTGCACCTTTGCATTTTTGGTCTTTATTGCTGTGCTTAGTCTTCATTCTTCCCTCCCTCGAATTGCTGAACTCTATTACAAGTGGGGGGTTAAAGATTATGAAGCAGGCCGTCTTGCTAGCGCTCAAAACAACTTTGAGCGATCTTTGAAGTTAAATCCCGATAATTCACAAGCTCACTTTGGTTTGGGTGTGATTTCTGAGGATTTGCTTCAGCTTGAAACAGCTCGCACAGAATACCAAATTGCAATCAAAGGTAATCTTCCTCAAGCCTACAGTAACTTGGGAAGGCTCTACATCTTAGATGAAAAATATGCTGCTGCTGTTTCAGTATTACTTCGAGGTTCCCAATTACAAATGGAAGATGCTGTGAGGTATCGATTGCAGAAGAACCTTGGTTGGGCTCGCCTCAAACAGAAGCGGTATAGAGAATCAGCATCTGAATTGGAAGAAGCCCTTAATTTAACTAAAGATCCAATTGAGCAAGCACCTGCCCGTTGTTTACTTGCTCAAGTGTTAGAAGGTCAGGGCAGCAAAAAAAGTGCGCGCCAGCAATGGCAAACATGCCTCCAAAATGCCACTCCTCAGACACAGGAGGAAGATCAGTGGATCGATTTGGCTCGTCAGCGCTCAAAATAAAAAGGAGTAATGAGAATGAGAGCAAGAATATCTCGGCTAATGCTATGGACTTTGAGTGGAGTAGCACTTGGGTTAAGCGCACTCAATATAGTAGCTATTTCACAAGCAGCGTCAGTCCAATCAGATTTTCTACCCAGCTTTTTAAACGATGTGAACGGCAAAGTTGAGTATAGGCGAGCTACCTGGAAAAAGTATCAACTTGCTCAGAGGAACATTGAACTTTACCCTGGAGATATGCTAAAGCTGGGTCAAGGAGCGATCGCTCGTATAAAATGTGCTAACGGAAGATATTGGCGTGTACCTGACAATGGCGAATCTGGTTTAAATAATGGTTGTCAGCCAGTCCCTGTCAAAAATAAACCTCCCTTTGGGGTGCGTGGAGGAGATGATCCCACTCTTCCTTTTATCATTAGCCCGCGAAGCACTCAGCTATTGACAGACAAACCCACACTTCGGTGGAATGTTGTAGTAGGTGCAAAACGCTATACAGCTAGTGTTGTTGATCAAAGAGTTGGGAAAGGAGAAGTTTGGAAGACAGAAACTACCAGCAATCAAGTTGTTTATAATGGTCCGTTGTTGGAACCTGGAGTAGATTACTTGTTGAGTGTCAAAACTGACAATGGAAAATCATCAGATAAAGAAATTGAGCAGGGGGCAGTAGGAATTGGGTTTCGGGTATTAAATCGTGATAAATCTCAACAAGTACAAACTGAACTGGCAGAAATTGATAAGGAGTTTACAGGAGAGACTAAGGAATTAGCAATTGCCCAACTTTACATTCTGTCCGATTTAAGGGCTGAAGCGATTGAAAAACTGGAAGCATTGACATCAAAGAAGAGTCAGACATCAACAATTTACAGAAGTTTAGGCGATTTGTATCGACAGATTCGATTGAATAGGTTAGCTGAAGACCGTTACTTGAAGGCTGTTCAGGATGGCAAAAAATTGGGTGATCTTGAAACGATAGTGTTGTCTCAGACAGGATTAGCAGAAATTTATGCCTCTCGTCGCAATTGGGATGAAGCCATTAGATGGGGTACTGCTGCAAAAACTGGCTATGAAGATTTAGGTGATCCGCAGCGTGTGAGTGAATTAAATAAACAATTAGACCGATGGAAGCGGCAGAAAAAATAATTTTTCTGTCTAAGGCTTTATGCCAGTTCTAAAACTAAAAATAATTTTTAGTAGATGTGTTAAGTTTACGACAAATTAACAACTAATAATGATATCGAAACGAACGAGCCGTAATGAGGCTCTTTTTCAACTTGTTGGATTAGATAAATTTCTCCAACTTGGTTTGAGGGATATTTTACCTCGATACTGGTTTATTTATTACTGTGCAATCTCAAGTATCTATGCTAGTTTTCTAGTCATTTGTCTGCCAGTTTATGCAAGTTTTACCCCGCAATATGTAACTACGGCTAAGACTACGACTGCTCCAATAAATGCTGAAAAATTATATAGTGATGCGCTGACACTTTACAGTAAAGGCAATATTAAAGATGCGATCACTCAGTACCAACAAGCTCTTGCCTCATATAAAAGTATAAACAACCGAGTTGGCGAAGGAAAAGTACTGAGTAGCCTTGGGCTAGCATATGATTCTATAGGAGAGTATAAATTAGCAGTTAAATATTATGAACAAGCCTTGAAAGTTCAGATAGATATTGTTGACCAAGCAGGTAAGGCTACTACCCTCATAAACTTTTGCCTAACATACAGTAACTTGGGTCAGAATCAGAAAGCAATTGAACTTTGCCAGCAGGCTCTATCGATTCATAACAAACTTAAAGCTCGTACAGGAGAAGGGATCGCTTTTAGAAATCTTGGTCTAAGCTATAGCAATATTGGGCAGAACCAAAAAGCTTTGGAAGCCTGCCAAAAGGCAATAGTGATTCATCAGGATACTAAAAATAAAATTGAGGAAGCAAATGACCTTCGTTGTGTAGGAATAATATACAATGCTTTCGGACAGTTTGAAGCAGCTTTGAAAGCTCATGAAAACTCATTGTCTATCTTGAGAGAGGCGGAAAGTCGAATCAGTGAAGGATTAACTCTAAATAGTCTTGGTTTGGTTTACAACAACCTTAATGATCATCCAAAAGCACTCACATTTCACCAACAAGCTTTAGCAATCTTTAAAGAAATTGGTAGATATGCAGATGAATCAAGCGCTATTAATGGTATCGGTCTTTCATATAGAGGTTTAGGCAAGTATCAGGAAGCAATTAATCAATATCAACAAGCACTATTAATTGCTAAAGAAACTAGCCGACGTTCAAATGAAGGCATTTTACTTAATAATACTGCTTTTGCTTATAGTAATCTGGGTCAGTACGAAAAAGCAATCGAATTTTACCACCAATCACTCATTATTCGTAAAGAAATTGGTGATGTTTCTGGCAAGGCGCTTAGTTTGAATGGACTTGGGCTGGCTTACAACAGCTTGCAGCAGTATGAGAAAGCAATTAGTTATTATCAGCAAGCATTACCCTTGTTCCAAGAAGCCAAAAGAAGACTCGACGAAGGGACAAGTTTTAACAATATTGCTGTTGCATATAGTAATCTCGAACAATATGAGAAAGCAATTGAATTTCACCAAAAAGCTTTAAAGCTTCGTCAAGAATTAGGTGATATTGCAGCCCAAGCAATGAGTATCAACTCTCTTGGGCTTGCTTACAATAGCTTGCAGCAGTATGAGAAAGCAATTAGTTATTATCAGCAAGCATTACCCTTGTTCCAAGAAGCCAAAAGAAGACCCGACGAAGGGACAAGTTTTAACAATATTGCTGTTGCATATAGCAATCTCGAACAATATGAGAAAGCAATTGAATTTCACCAAAAAGCTTTAAAGCTTCGTCAAGAATTAGGAGATCGTGCAGCCCAAGCAAGGAGCTTAAAATATATTGGTATTGCTTACAGTGGCTTACGGAAGTATGAGAAAGAAATCGAGTTTTATCAGAAGGAATTAGTAATTCAGCGTGAGCTTGGTAATAAATCTGAACAGATGGAAACAATAAGCTATCTTGGAGTCAGTCATTACAATTTAGATCATTACTATGAAGCACTTAATTACTATCAACAAAGCTTAGTATTAGCAAAAGAATTAGGAAATTTTAATAAACAAGTTCAAACTCTAACAAATATTGGTGAAGTTTATATTGCATTAGATCAGTATGCAAAGGCTCTAGAACAATTTCAGGAAGCATTATTGCTACAAAAAAAACTAGAGGATACATCAGGCCAAGGTATCACATTGAGCTGGCTCGGCTCTGCATATAGTTTTATGGATCAGTACACAAAGGCACTGACTTATTACCAGCAAGCATTGATAATTCATCGGGATGAAAAAGATGAGTCAGCAGAGATGGATACACTCTCCAAAATGGGAACAGCTTATGATTCTTTAGAACAAAAAGAAAAAGCTTTAGAACTTTATCAGCAAGTGCTTGAAATGTCAGAGCGGCTCAAGGATAAAGTAACCCAAGCATCAACTCTTACAGATATTGGAACTATTTATGAAGAACGTGGACAGTATCAGCAGGCACTAAATAATTACCAGCAAGCCCTAGCTCTTCAACAAGATCGTTTGTCTTTACCACAAAAGTCGCTTACGTTAAGAAAGATTGGTGATGCTTATCTAAATCTAAATAATTACTCAAAAGCTTTGGAATCCTATCAGCAATCACTGAAAATACAAAAAAAATATTAACGATATATTGGGAGAATCACATACTCTGTATAGTATTGCTTTACTTTACAGTACTTTAAATCAAAAAAATGAGGAATTGGATTATTATCAAAAATCGCTTCAGTTAAGTAAAAAAATTAATGATCGCCGTGGAATATCGTCTTCTTTGTGTCAACTAGGGATCTTCTATAGAAATATGGGAGATAAAAGTAAAGCGATTTCCTATTTGAAACAATGTATTGATTTAGTAGAGTCTGTTCAAGCAGACATTCAGGTAGAACAATTGAAAGCTGGTTTTTCCAGTAATCAACAAGATAATTATGTAAGCCTCATTCATCTACTTTGGAATACAGAAAATCCAGAAATTTTAAAGGAAGCATTCTCTTATGTAGAGCGTGCCCGTGCAAGAGCCTTTTTAGATCAATTAGCAAATGGCAAATTAAATTTAAAAGGAGTATCATCTTCTTTACTTCAGCAAGAGCAACAGCTAAAAATTGAGATGAGGGGTCAGCGAAACCAGTTGACCAAACTTCAACAGCAGGTAGCAGAAAATTTTAATCAATCTAAAGTTAATGAAGTGAAAGTAAAATTGTTGGAACTTGAGAAGAAATATACAGACATTTTGACTCAAATAAAACTAGACCCTAAAGCCGCTTCATTAGTCAGTGTAAAAATTCCAGCCTTACCAGAAATTCAAAAATTGCTTGATAAAGATACAACGCTTGTTGAATATTTCATTACTAGAGGACGAACTTTTGTTTTCATTATCACATCAGATAGTTTTCAAGCTATTCCAATAAATAAAACTTATGATGAACTTTATAGTGCTGTTAGTGGTTTTCGTAAATTTAGCAATATAGATAGTTCGGAGCCACCAGAAACTCTCAAGAAACTCTACGAGTGGTTAATTATACCTGTTCAACCTTACTTAAAAACCAAAAAACTTATCATAGTGCCACACAACACATTGCATTATCTTCCTTTTGCAGCATTAAGTGACGGTAATCATTATTTGGGTGAGAATTACATTATATCTACACTACCAACTTCTAGTGCCTTAGCGTATCTTCCAAAGAAACATCATTCTCAACTTAATACTCTTTTGGCTCTTGGCAATCCATCAATTTCAGAGTCTCTTTCACCACTTGATAAAGCTGAAGAAGAAGTTGAATCTATTGGCAATATATATAATTCTACTTCTGTCTTTATTCTGAACGATGCCACTGAAACTCGTTTACGCGTAGAATCTAGCACCGCTAACATTATACATATTGCCGCGCATGGTGAATATAATTCTGCTAATCCTTTATTCAGCACAATATATTTAGCATCCGACGATCAAAATGATGGTCTTTTACAAGTTCAGGAAATTTATGATCTAGATTTAACGGCAACGAACTTAGTAGTCTTAAGTGCTTGTAATACTTCAGTAGGACGATTAAGCAAGGGAGATGAAGTTGTCGGTTTGACGCGTGCTTTTCTTTATGCAGGCGCACCTAGTGTCATTTCAACTTTGTGGAGTGTAGACGACACTGTAACAGGAGAATTTATGCAGCGTTTTTATACTCATCTCCATCTGGGCATAGAAAAAGCAGAAGCGCTACAAAAGGCACAAAATGATATACGTAAGGACTATCCAAATCCATACTTTTGGGCTGCTTTTGTCTTAACAGGGGATGGAGGTAAATAATCGTGCTATATCTTGTATTTTTTACAAATTGAGTAATTTGGAGTTTAATCTCTACATGTCCACATCTTGAAATCGCCACAACAGAGCAAGAAGGGCGAACAGCATTGGCTCTCAAAAGCACTGCTGCTACTTGGTTTGAAAACTATCTATCGGTAAGAAATTAAATGCTGAAGTTTCTTACTTTAGCCCTTTTCTCCTTTTCTGAGCCTTTTTACCATCTGCGGCAATCCGGCGATCGCCCATGCAGCCATGAAATAATGGTGGTGGAATATGCTGCTTTTTATTTTGAATTGGCGAAAATACGTATTGCTGACAAGTTGTATTATTGCCAAGACAAGTATTTGCAAATAAACTCACAGATACTGTACTAAGCAGTAGACCAACCTCCAGGGGTTGACTCAAACTATAGTTGTTCAGGTTTACTCTGTCCAAGCTGACGGTTGCTACTTAGGATATTTTTGAATTGGCGAAATGTTATATTGTCGCCAAGTTAACATTTTATAAATAAAGAAATACAAATTTTCGCCATTTTAAGAGTAAACTAGCAGCATTTACTGGAGTACATCTCGTGATAATCACCCTTGCCAGTTTCAAGGGAGGTGTTGCCAAAACAACAAGCGCCATCCACATTGCTTGCTTTCTATCGCAACATGGCAGCACTTTGCTAGTTGATGGCGACCCAAACCACAGTGCTACAGGATGGGCAAAGCGAGGAGCATTACCCTTTAAAGTTGTGGATTTACTACAAGCTCCTATGCACAGCCGTAATTTTGACCATGTAGTTATTGACACAGCCGCTAGACCAAGCCACGAAGATTTAGAAGCACTCGCAGATGGGTGTAATTTATTAATCTTGCCCACTACCCCTGATGCTTTAGCGATGGATGCACTGTTGCAAACTGTAAGCACTCTCAAATCATTGGGCAGCGATCGCTATCGTGTGTTGCTTACAATTATTCCCCCAGCCCCCCGCTTAACCGGACAGCAGGCACGGGAAGCATTGTCGGCAGAGGGAATACCACTATTTCAACATGGGATTAGACGATTTGCTGTTTATGAAAAAGCGGCACTGGAGGGGTTGCCAGTTTATCAAGTAAAAGACCGCAGCAGCAAAATAGCATGGCGCGAGTATCAAGAGGTGGGTAAGGAGATATTGTCATGAGCAAGCCTAAGCCTAGCCCTTTTAAAAAGTTATTTGAAACCAAAGAGGAACCAGAACAAGAACCAGAACAACCGCCAGAGGCAACTACAGAGAGTAACGTGACACAGACTCCAACACCACAAAAGACAGCGCCAATTCAAGAAGAACCCCGTAAACGTGGCAGACCTGCAACAGGTAAGCGGTCTGATGATGCTTGGATTGGGCGCACCTACTATGTGAAACGCTCAACAGATTTAGATGTAGAGGAAGAGTTACTTAAACTCAAAAGGCGTGGCGTAGAGATTGATAAAAGCGAATTGGTAGATTTTCTCATGGCTGTCTGGGTGAAATGGCAGCAAGGTGAAAATATAGATTTACTACTTGGCGAATTTACGCCAAGGCGAAATTCTAAATAAAATTGAGTCGTTGCTGAATGAGGAGAGCGAGAAGAATCAGGTGCGGTGGGGAGGGACTGTATTGTTTAACCTAGCTACTGAGGCGATCGCTCAAAATACTGAGCAGTCCTTTTTCCTTTTATGAGGAACTGGGATTGGCTTCTGGTCACTGGTATCAGATACGAATCCACCAAACGTTTCTACCAGTAGACTATCGCCTTTAATAAATCCTGGTTTCCACGGTAGTAGAAATAAAAATAATGTAATATTCTTAACGCTATATATATCGAGATTCAAGGGTAAGCTTACTTATTAATAACGTCTAATTGTTATTTGAAAATTTATTTAAATAGAAATTTACTAATAATAAACCTAACTAATTTTACCTAGCTATCTAAATTCAAACTTCAGTAGTTTCCACCTCGGCGAAGTTAAATTTATGTAGATAGTATGTAACTTGATATATCACTTACCGCCCTTGGTAGTGAGTATTAATTTAAATGAATATCAAGAAGCCGTTAGCTATTAAGCAGCCTGAAGTCGGCAAGCTTATCCGCGAACTGCGCCTAAAAACGGGTCTAACTCAAGAACAGTTTGCAGCAGTATTAGGTGTAACTTTCCCCACTGTTAATCGGTGGGAAAATGGGCGTAATCAGCCCTCACCTATCGCTATGAAGCAGATAGAAAAAATACTGTTAGAGATGGACGATCGCGGACAAGAATTGCTGGCGAAATATTCGACTCCATAGTTTATTTAGGATAAATTTTGGGCTGAGTTCCTATATTTTCTATAGTTAATGTCTGCAATACACAAGCTTGTTGTTAGTGCAGACATCATTAGCTGTGGCAATTTTGCTGCAAGTGTTTAATTATTAGCGCTTGCAACAGCATTCTGCATAGGTTCTCTCCAACTATCCCACCAATAAACATCTCAATCACTCCCAAAAAATTAATTAGATAAATAAGAGATTGGTGGTTTATGACTTTCAACCAGGATAATTCCTATGCCTTTATGGTTGGAACTGAGGATGATCGTGTTGAAGCATTAAAAGAACTATTAGGATATCCAGTATTGCAGCATGACCCTGAAGGTTCTAATTTTTGGTATTTGCGTCCTGGTGAAGATGAAAATAAAGCTTTAGAAACCTGCCCAATTGCAGTTGGCTTTTACTCAGAATTAAATAAAGCGACAGATAAAGAAATTAAAAAGCTTTTGACATCCCAAGAAAAGCAGCAAGAAATATATGGTCATTACAGCGGGAGAGAATTTGAACAGCAGCCTGTAATGTATCTGCTGTTACCTGGAGAAACTCAGGCTGGGCGTGTCGCAATGGTGCTGCCAGAAGATGAAAAGAGGTTGCGTCAGCGACAGATTCAGACGTTTGCTTGGGATGAGGAAGATTTACAAGCACGGTTGGCACGCCTTCAGCAAGAAAGTTTGCTGCGGACAAATCGAAATCGAATAGAGAACAAACCTTTGTTATCTATTCCATTGGTGGAGTGGGTGTTTTATCCATCAGCAAAAACAGCAAGGCAATTAGCACAACAATTGGCTAAATTTGCATTGCAGATGGAGCAAGCGATTAAAATGATGGGTAATAACCTAGAGGGATATCTGAATGAGCTATTCCAGAGTTTTAAACGGGAATTGTTGCCTGAACTAAAGCCAAGTTTAAATGATGAAAAGGGTTATAGTTTCGCTGATATCTATGCACAAACAATTACTTATGGACTATTTACTGCCAGGGTGTTTAGCCATATACGAAATCCAGAGTTAAAGTTTGATATACAAAATGTATGGGAAAAGCTTCCTGAGACTAATCCATTTTTAAAACAGTTATTTAAAGCTGTTTTTGAGAATCAGAAACAGATAGAACAGAAACAAAAGTCAGGAGACGAATTAACAGATACGATTGGGCAGATTGTATTGTTACTCAATGCTGCCAACATGGATGCAATCCTCTCAGACTTTCAACATAAGAGGAACCAGGAAGACATTGTGATTCGGTTTTATGAAGATTTTTTGGCAGCATATAAGCCACAAATGCGAGAACGTCGGGGTGTTTATTACACACCAGAACCTGTTGTATCTTACATTGTGCGTTCCATTGACCACATTTTAAAAATCGATTTTGGACTAACTGGCGGTTTAGCTGATGCAACAAAGATAAAGCTAGAAAAACCTGACAGTAAAGGTATAACCGAAACACATAAAGTCCTGATAACAGACATTGCAACAGGTACGGGAACTTTCCTATATAGCGTTATTGACCATATTTATAACTCATTAAAACTCGACAAAGATGAATGGTCAAATTATGTTTCTCAACACCTACTACCACGACTGCTAGGCTTTGAGTTACTAATGGCTCCCTATGCAGTTGCACACATGAAATTAGGGTTGCAGTTAGCAGAATTGGGTTACAAATTCGATACTCTAGAACGGTTACGAGTTTACCTGACTAATACTTTACAAGATGCATTTCAAATACCGCCTACTGATGAATTAGATAATTGGATTCGAGATGAAGCAGATGCAGCTAATAAAATTAAGCAAGAAGCACCTGTAATGGTGGTGATGGGGAATCCACCTTATTCTGGTGTTTCTGCTAATAATGGGACTTGGATTAGCGATCTTCTCAAAGGGAAAGACTCCATAAAAAATCAATCAACCAGTAATTATTTTGAAGCTGATGGTAAACCATTGGGCGAACGTAAAAATTGGCTAAATGATGATTATGTTAAATTTATTCGCTTTGCTCAATGGCGAATAGAGCAGACAGGTTACGGAGTACTTGCCTTTATCACCAACCACGGGTATATGGATAATCCCACATTCCGAGGGATGCGTCAAAGCTTGATGACAACATTTGACGATATTTATGTTTTAGATTTGCACGGCAATAGTAAGAAGAAAGAGCAATCTCTTAATGGTTCAAAGGATGAAAATGTTTTTGATATTCAGCAAGGTGTAGCTATCAGCATTTTTGTAAAACGCCAGAATGCTAAACAACAGCTTGCAAATGTTTATCATACTGATTTGTATGGCTTGCGTGAAAATAAATATCAATGGCTGAAAAAAAATAGCATAACTACAACACAGTGGACTAAGTTAAAACCCCAATCTCCATTCTATTTATTTGTACCACATAATACAAATTGGCAGTCAGAATACGAGTGTAACTGGAAAGTGACAGAGATTTTTCCTATAAACAGTACAGGAATTGTTACAGCACGCGATAATTTTGTTTTTGATTTTGATAAAAAATCCTTGCTGCAACGTATCACTGAATTTAGAAACTCTCAATTTTCAGATCAACTTATTCGTGAAAAATATTTTAATGGTAAAGGCTCATCTAAATACCCTGATGGAGATACACGAGGTTGGAAATTGCCGGAAGCTCGGAGAAAAGTGCAGGCTGATCCGGATTGGGAAAAAAGAGTTCTGCCTTGCTTATATCGACCTTTTGATATTCGGCATTTATACTATACTGAGTGGATGGTTGATTGGCATCGTTACCAAGTGATGCGACATATGCTGGAAAGCAAAAATATAGGCTTTCATATATGTCGTCAAATCTCCATCAACGAATGGGGGCATATACTTGCAACAAATTTAATAACGGATGACAGCTACGTATCCAATAAAACAAGTGAACGGGGATACACATTTCCTCTCTACCTTTATCCCCAAAGCAACAGTCTGAAAGAATTAGAAGAACCATTGTGCCCTAATTTTTCTCAAGGCTTTCTCAACGCCATCATAGAAAAACTCGGCTACACCCCTACGCCAGAAGCCATCTTCTACTACATCTACGCCATCTTCCACTCACCCACCTACCGCACCCGTTACGCCGAATTCCTCAAAATCGACTTCCCCCGCGTCCCCCTCACCAGTGATGACGAACTCTTCCACCAACTAGCAACATACGGTGAAGAATTAGTATCACTGCACTTAATGAAATCACCCCAACTCGACAACTTCATCACTAAATTTGTGGAAAATGACGGTAATAATCTAGTCGATGCTGCACATCCCAAATACAACCAAGATGCTGTCATCATCAACAAAAAAGGTGACAAATTTACTGGTGTCCCTGAAGAAGTCTGGAACTTCTACGTCGGTGGTTATCAAGTCTGCCAAAAATGGCTCAAAGACCGCAAAGGTAGACAATTAACCGATGACGACATCCAACACTACCAGCGAATTGTAGTAGCATTGCAACAAACAATCAAACTGATGAACAAAATTGACCAAGCAATTCCAGGCTTCCCGATACAATAAAGAGGGAATAATTAGAGGTAGAAGATGACTAACAAAGAATTATTAATCCAAGAAATAGAAACTTTACCACCAGAGTTGCTAACAGAAGCACTTAATTTCATTCGAGAAATCAAAACCAGTCATAGAGCAAAACAGTCAAATACAAATAACTTACGTGGTTCTACAGCTGAAGATTTACTAGAATTTGCCGGAACTTGGTCAGGTGATGATATCAGAGAATGTCTTCAGCTTGTTCATGATACTCGTATGCCACTGGAATTTTAAGAATGTATTTGCTTGACACAAATCATTGCACTTTTTTGATAGAAGGTGAACCAAAAGTTGTCAATCACTTTCGGGAACTAGGTAAGGTGACACTCGCCACCAGTGCTATTGTCGCAGGTGAACTCAGATTCATGGCACAAAACTCCCAACAAAAAACTGCAAATCTCATCAAAATTCGCGCCTTTCTCAACCGAATTGATATTTATCCAATTGATGATGAAACGGCAGAAATTTACGGAGATTTTAAGTCAGAAATTATTAAAAGATTTGCAGCCAAAGAAAAGAGTAAACGCAAAACAACTCAACTACAAGAAATTGGCATCGGGGAAAATGACCTGTGGATTGCTGCTACAGCTTTACGCCATTCCTTAATTATCGTTACATCAGATAGTGATTTTCAAAGAATGCGTCAAGTACGAGAATTTACTTTGGAAAGTTGGGTTTAAATTAAGCGGGTTAAAAATATTAGTCCGCAGAGACGTACTTGGTTTTTATCCCCCGATTTCTCAGGGCAAGATGCTAAATTTGATTATGAATTAAATCCTTTTGAGGTAAGTAAAGTATAAGATTTGTAAAAAGTACAGTAAAGTTTTTCAGTCGTATAAATATAAAGGGAAACAATGACGATTAAAGAACAGATTACCCAAGAACTAGAAAAATTACCTGAACCCCTATTGCAGGAAATTTTAGACTTTGTTCAATTTTTACAAGCTAAACACCAACAAATCGCCGAGACAAAGCCAATTCAAGAACACATAGAATCAGAAACTCACACTCAAATTAAGTCTACAGGCAGTTCATTACTAGAACACCTGAAAACCATAAGTACCCCAAGTGACAGTTCTCAACTACCCTACCGTCCAGCTTCTGGACGTTCCATCCTCAGACACGCCGGAACCTGGTCAGGCGATGACTTTCAAGAGTGTCTTCAGTCGGTTTACGCCACTCGTGGTAAAGCCAAATTCGATTATGATTTAAATCCCTTTGAGTAATGTATTTTCTAGATACAAACCGGAGAAGGGATAGTTGAGTTTTTAACGATTGATGTTAACTAAACCTACTCCTTACCCCCACCTATGCTGGAAGCTGCCATTCAAGATATCATCCGCAAACAACGCCCCTACTACCTACTACAAGGCAACTTCATCAAAGGCGTTGACAATCAATATTGGCTGATATTCAAGCATCGAGACGCTGAAAATCGCCTGCACAAAGTTATCACTTTTCTGGGACTTGGTGACAAACACGTTGCTTATCGACTGCTGCGGATTGACCCTAAAAGTGCCAAGGTTTTTGAATATACTCTCCTCAAAGATGGAAATTTACCCAGCCCTACTCTACTTAGAACTAGCAAGCTGAATCTTATTGAAAAATTCCTCAAAAAAGAAAGGTTTTATAAAGAAAAATTACTGCTAGTTGGGAGTTTTTTAGAACTTAAAGGTCGCCGTCGGAAATTAAACTTACCTGATGAATTTGATAAATATCATCCTTTTATTTCTAGCATCTTAGAACGTACCCAAATCTATCGTCGTTCCACTGCCTATTTTGATAGTGGAGTACTAAAGCTATATGAAGAACCACTCCAACAAATTGTCCTAACAGAAGGTCAAATTCGCCTGTTAATGGACTGGCAGGGTTTTACCAAAAGCACTGATATTGAAGAACTAGAGAAACTACAAGACCCTAATTACCGCGCTGAGTTTACCCGCCGCACTTTAACTGAATTTCTTCAGGGTTTGGAAGATAGCGCCTTCTCTGGTACTGGAATTATGGCAGAGTTAGTGCGCTTGGGGTTTTTGCAAATCAAACTGGTGAAGATGAACTCAGGGCGAGGCATCTATCACAAAAAAACTGGCATCCTTACCGACGTTCTAGAAAATCATATCCTGCATGAAGGTTCTGATAACTTTACCCGTGCCGCCTATACCAAAAATGCCGAAAGTGTCACATTTCTCTACTCCTGGGATTCGCAATTAGATGCAGAAGAAATTGCCACCAGCATCCAACAATTTGATGCCGAGTGGCAACGGGAAGATACCACCTTTGATCTGAGCCAAGAATTTTTACAGCAGGTACTCGCAGAACGGGAACGACGTACCAAACTTCAACAACCAGTCATTGAGACTATTACCCCTGACAAATTTCCACCAGGGGAAACCACCACTGTGGAAATAACGGGTAAAAATCTAGACAAAATAGAAGATATTCAAGTTGCTGATGACGAATTGGTGCAAGTCACCATCGACAGCCAAGAACCAGAACGCATTGTTGGTCAAGTTGAGGTACACCCCGACCACCCACCAACTAAATTAAATGATTTTCGAGTCAAAACCAGCACAGGTACTTACAACACATCTCCCCAAATACCTGCATCTGTCAGCCAATCTTTAGAAATTCCTGACTACAGCGAAATCGCTGGCTTCAAGCAAGCTGTAGAAATAATCCTGGCAGGCAACCACGGCACGCCTAATGATTTTTTATATTGGCTGGCACAGCAACGCCCCCGCCAGTTCCGAGTCGAAGGCAGTGACTTGCTAGACCAACTAGTTAACCAAGATATCTTGTTTGAACATCAAAAATCTGGGGCGCAACACTGCCTACGGGTTATGCAAGACTTTGGTATTTCTGTCTGTGCCGATGCGGTGGGCTTGGGTAAGACTCGATTAGCCGCGACTGTTGCCTGTCTTTACCGCGCCTCAAACCCTGGCACCAAAATCGCCATTATTGCCGCCAAAAAATTGCATGATAACTGGAACCGAGAAATGGCAGAGTTGGGTTTTGATTATGACAAGCGAGACTACGAACTCTTCAATAAAAACCTCATGAGCCGTAAAGGTAGTGGGTTTACTGAAAATTTGATTCGCTACTATTGTGCGGACTTAATTATTATTGATGAGGCACACGAAGGCATCCGCAACTACAAAAACCGCATCCACAAAACCTGCTTGCAAGTTCAAGAACAAGATCGCAAATCAGGAAAGCAGCGATACTTTTTACTACTAACCGCTACCCCGTGGAACAACCGTCGGGAAGATATCTATAACATCCTCTCACCTTTCCTGAGCCGCCCTGAAGGTTTTAGTGAACATGGTTTCCCACCAGAACTTCTCCACTGGTTCCAAAACCGCGAAATTGGTGTTGAACCGTTTACCGATAACACTGAACTATTTCGCCGCACCTACCGAGAACTGTTTCTCCAGCGCACTCGGCAGATGCTGCGCGATGCTACCCCTGACCTTAATCTCTACGCCAAACGGGTAGCAGAATGGTTGCCAGTCGAGTTTGAACCCACCACAGAACAAGCATTAGACCAAATTTTCACCCAATTTGAAACCAGTCTCTATATCCCCTTTGCTGACCCGATTCGCTACCTTACAGGTAATCCAGAACAGCGTAGTTTGTTGAGTAACCAGCGACGCTTCTTCCTGCAACGGGCAGAATCGAGTATGTATGCCCTTAACCGCACTATTAAAAGTTTTGGGGATAAGATTCGGCTTCTTCAGCAACGCTTAGAAAATGTTGCTCCCGATGCTGACGGTTTAAAAGAATTTCTCCTCATCCACTACGGTTTTCAATCAGAAAAAAAGCAGAAACAAGAGGATTTATTTGATTTTTCTGACCGCGAAGACTCGGATGAAGATTATGAAGAAGAAGACGAGGAGGAAGACGAAGAAAATAGTGCTGAACAAGAACAAAAACGCCAACAATTGCGACGTTCTATTGATATTGTCACTGAATCGTTACGCCCCGATGCCGCCAAAGCACAACTTATTTATCATAGAATTCTTTCAGATTGTGAGGGCGATATCAAACAATTAGAGCAAATTCAAAACTTGTTAGCTGGTGAATTTGTTATTGACCATAAACGGGAACAAGTCAGCAATAAAGTCAAAGAATTAGTCAGCCTTGGCCATAAGGTGCTGCTGATTTCTACCTTTAGTGACACAGTGGTTGACTATTACCGTTACATGGCTAAAGATACAACAATTGCAGCCAAAGGTATTGGCATGGCTATTGGCTCTACCAAGCGGTATTATCCCAACAATTCAGCCAATAACCCAGTTGTGGTTAATCCCAATAATGCCCTGAAAAGAACTAACCATCAAACTAATCTTAAACGTCAACAAATATTTCGCTTATTTGCTCCTGCTGCTAACTGCAAAAACCCAGCAGAACGACCAAAAGCAGATGAAGAACTAGCAGTTATTATTGGTTCAGAAACTCTTTCAGTTGGTCAAAATCTCCAAGATGCAGACTATTTAATTAATATTGACCTGCCTTGGAATCCCATGATTTTGGAGCAGCGCATAGGTCGAATTGACCGACCCAAGCAGCATC